>DASYAR010000607.1:0-19785 GCA_036501235.1 Planctomycetaceae bacterium | reverse complement strand
CGTCGCAGCCGGCCTGATCTTTGAAGTCCACTAGAATCTTGCGAGCGCCCGAGACCAATCCGTCGGTGCCTAACGGAAAGGCGTAGATTCGCATCGCGCCCGTTTTGGTGCCGGGCTCGGGGGGCGAAACGATCCGATCGGTGCCGTTGTTATGGTCGGCCAGATACAGCATCTTGCCGTCGGGACTGAGGGCGATTCCGTTCGGCTTCTCGACCTCGTGCGTGACCTCGACGACAGTGCCGTCGGAGTCGATGCGATAGACGGCCCGGTGTTCAAGCTCGCGAGTTTCGGTCCCCAGATAGCGCGGGTCGGAAAAATAGATGCGTCCCTTGGCGTCGAGTACGAGGTCGTTCGGCGCATTGAACCGCTTGCCCATATATTTGTCGGCGACGATCGTGCGGGTCTTGGTTTTCACATCCCAGCGGACGACGGCCCGCCCTCCTTCATCCGAGCCTTCGCAAGCCAGCAGGTGGCCCTTGCCGTCAAACTTCAAACCGTTGGACTTGTGGCTGTCGGCCGTAAAGACCGTGGTCTGTTTCGTCTTGGGATCGAATCGCAGAATCATCCCCTTGTCGAGCCCAAAGGGAATGTCGGAGAAGTAGATGCTGCCGTCGGGAGCGGGCGTCGGGCCTTCCGTCAATCCCCCCTTGATCGGGGCCGAGCGCCTGAACAGGAACTCGAGCTTGGCGTTGGGAGAAACGATGGCGTCGCCGGTCGGCTTGGGCAGCTCTGCCAGCGCGGGGATGGAAACGGAGACGAGGCACAGAAATGCAATACCGGTCAGACGCATGACAGGCTCCTTGATTCAATGGGGAATCATCGTCGAGGCACAGGAATTCCACAGCCTATCGCCGCACGGATGAATTCTCAACGCCATCGCTGTAAACTGCTTCTGATACCCACCCGAAGCGCAAGCGAGGGAATTTTCTGCGTCCTCAACATGATGACAGGTGCTCCATGAATCGAATGGTTTGTTTCTTTCGTCCAGCCGCCGTAATATTCGCCGGATTCGTCATTGCGGTCGGCTGCAGCGCCAGCCTGCCGAATGTGGCCCGAGCCGCCGAGGATGACGCCGAGGGTTTTAAGAGCCTGTTCAACGGCAAAGACCTTTCCGGCTGGGACGGTAATCCCAAATTCTGGTCTGTGAAAGACGGCACAATCACCGGGCAGACGACGGCCGACAACAAGACGGAGGGCAATACGTTCGTGATCTGGAAGGACGGTACGGTCGACGATTTTGAATTGCGGCTGTCGTACAAAATCGTCGGCGGGAATTCCGGGATTCAATACCGCAGCAAAGATCTGGGCAAATGGGTCGTCGGTGGTTACCAGGGAGACTTCGAAGCAGGCGATACATACTCGGGTATTCTCTACGAAGAGCGCGGCCGTGGAATTCTCGCTCAGCGCGGGCAGAAAACAGAAATTGGCGCCGACGGCAAAATCAACGTCGTCGGTTCGACGGGTGATACGAAAGAAATTCAGGCCGCAATCAAGAAAGAGGACTGGAACGACTACGTCATCATCGCCCAGGGGAATAAGCTCAAGCATCTCATCAATGGCCGCGTGACGATTGAAGTCACCGATAACCAGCCCGAAAAGCGGGCCATGTCGGGAATTCTCGCGTTGCAATTGCACGCCGGCCCCGCGATGACGGTGCAATTCAAGAACATCCGCATCAAGCGCACCAAACTGGTTGCCGGAGCGAAGAAGGTCGTGATGGTCGCCGGTTCCGCCAGCCACGGCCGAGGCGATCATGAATTCAACGCCGGCACGAAATTGCTCAAGAAGTGCCTCGAGCAAACCCACGGCATCGTGGCTGTTCAATACGGTGGCGGCTGGCCCAAAGACCCGAGCGCGTTCGACAATGCCGACGCCATTCTGTTTTACATGGACGGCGGCGCGGGACACCCGGTCATCCAGGGAGATCGCCTGATTCAGATCAATAAGCTCGCCAAACAGGGGGTGGGCATCGCCTGCGCCCATTACGCCGTCGAGGTGCCCAAGGACCGGGGCGGGCCCGAATTTCTCGAATGGATCGGCGGGTATTTCGAAATGAACTGGTCGGTGAATCCGCATTGGAACGCCCGGTTCGACAAGCTCCCCGAGCATGACGTCGCGCGCGGCGTCAAGCCCTTCGAAATCAATGACGAATGGTACTACCACATGCGTTTTCGGGAGGACATGGACCACGTCACGCCGATCCTGACGGCGATTCCCCCGGCCAACACGCTCGATCGTCCCGACGGCCCACATAGCGGAAACCCTGCCGTGCGCGCCAAGATCGGCCAACCGCAGCACCTCGCCTGGGTCGTCGAGAGAGAAGACGGCGGCCGCGGCTTCGGGTTCACCGGCGGCCACTTCCATCGCAACTGGGGCGATGAGAATTTCCGCAAGCTCGTGCTCAATGCGCTGCTCTGGGTGGCTAAAGCCGAAGTGCCCGCGACAGGCGTTGCCTCGACGATCACCCCCGAAGATGTGGCTCAAAACCTCGATCCCAAGTAGGTCAGGTTTTCCAACCTGACCGCAATTCGCGCTCGCTGCCTTAATGGATTTGCGAGCGCTGTGAATGCAGGAAGACTGGGTGGTCTGCGGGCAACTTGTCGATTGATCGGAATTTAATAATTCTGATGAAAATGCCGATTGTAGCGGTAAGGCAGACTCTGCACGACTCCTTGGGGAACCGCAGATGGGGAGTCTGCGATCCGCGAATGATGACGGAGATCGGATTTTGGCCAATCGACGAACCGCGTGGGTGCGTGCGCTAATCTGCGTGGCCTGTGGCCTGGTGATGGCTACCGGCCTCGCCCAGTCGAACGAAGATTTGCTCGAAGTCGGGGAAACACCCACGGAGAGCTCAGAGACGCTGCTGCAGCCCGCCGCTTCTGCGGCGCAGCGAGACGATTTCCGTACTGATACGGAGCGGATGTCAGACCTGGAAGAGCGCTTCCACGCTCTCGAAGGCAAATTGAACAACGTCGGGCCGGCGCTCGATAAAAATAAGGCGGACACCGGCCAAAACGAGACCTATCCGACACACAAGATCACCGGCTTCCTCCAGTTGGATTCGGCCTGCTATTCCCAGGATCCGGCAAACGAAGCCTTGGTGGGCGACGCACAAGATGGCACGGGATTCCGGCGGGCGCGACTCGCCGTGCTGGGTAAAGTCGCCCCGTTGACACTGTATCAGCTCGAGGTGGACTTCGCGGCAGCCGGCCGGCCGAGCTTCTTCGACAACTATGTCGAGCAGGAAAAGTTGCCGTTTCTGGGAGCGGTCCGCGTCGGTCAGTACCTGCAACCGTTCAGCGTCGACGCGATGAGCGGATTTCGCAACCTGCCGTTTCTGGAACGCTCGCTCCCGTTTCTGGCGTTCGTCCCATTCCGGCGCGTGGGGGTGATGGCCTCCAACAATTCCGAAGACGAACGGACTTACTGGGCCTACAGTGGATTTCGCACCGGAGGGTTCAACAACGCGCCGCTCGGCGATTCACAGTTCGGCACCGACTTCGGCAACATCGGGGGCTATTCGTTTTCAACTCGCGTCACGCATCTCTTGCTGCATGAAGACGGCGATTCACGTTTGTGGCACATCGGCGGGGCTTACGACTTCAGCGAGCTGGGCGCCAACAATGCCACGGGAAGCGGCACCGCCGGCAACGCGGGGAGCCCGGCGCCGTTTTATCAGGCCAAGACGACCCCCGAATTCGGCCCGCTCGGATATCCTCAAAACTCATCGAGTTTCGGCAGCGCGGTGAACGGCACGCCATTCTTCGTCGACACGGGAAAATACCAGGCTGACAGTTTCAACCTGTTCGGCCTGGAAACGGTCTATCAGAACGGTCCCTTCAGCTTTCAGTCGGAATGGATGCTGACCAACGTCAACAGCGTTGTCGGACCGGTCAACTATTCGGGCGCTTATGCCGAAGCCATGTATCGATTGACCGGCGAGCACCGACCGTACGATAAAAAACTGGCCGCCTTCAAGAACGTGACCCCGTTCCACGACTTCATCTCTTTCGAGCGCGACAGAATGGGCGATATTGGAATCGGCGCCTGGGAACTCGCCGGGCGCCTCTCATATGTCGATCTGCGCGACCCCAACAAGCTCAACGGGCACTATTACAGTTCGGCCACCAATTTGTTTAACGCTTCGAGCAAAACCGGCGCTGTCGGGGCCGGCACGCTGACTGACACGACGCTGGGCCTCACGTGGTTCCTCAACTCCCATGCCAAATTTCAGTTCAATTGGATCCATGCCTTCTTGAACAACTCGGGCAAGGGTTTCAGCCAGGCCGACCTGTTTGTGACCCGCGTCCAGGTCGATTTTTAGCGCCGCGCCGGCTCGATTACCAAAATCAGACCGAATTGAATCCTGTGCGCACGCCCGGTCCCATCTGTCTGTCGTAATTTATGGCGCAGGCGAGATGCCTGCACTGCTGTGACGGCAAATTCAGGCGGCGCCGGATTCACCCGCTACTTCGGGGTGATCCTTATCGGGTTCGCCGCACGGGTATCGCTCACCACCGACCCGAGGTCGGTGGAAACCGCCCCCAAATAACGGATGCCCCGACAGCGCCCCGGAACGCGCCGGTAGCCACGTCGCAGCTTTATGAGTACGATGCTTCGTGGAGGTGTTCCAACATGGCGGGTACGGCAATCGAACTGTTTGGCTGGGAACGGACGGCGCGCGCCGTGGAAAAAGTCAAAGATCGGCTGAGGCGAGCTTCGTCCGCTCTTGGGCAGGCTGGAGTGGCCTACGCGGTGGTCGGTGGAAATGCTGTCGCCGAGTGGGTCGGCCGCGTTGACGAGGCAGCCGTTCGCAATACACAAGACGTCGACATTCTGCTTCGCCGTACCGATTTAGGAGCGGCGAAAACGGTCATGGAATCCGCCGGGTTCGTCCATTGCCAAACTCTCGACGTCGAGATGTTCCTGGACGGCCCTGACGGTCGGCCAAAGGACGCGATCCACATTTTTTTGCCGCAGAGAAAGTGCGATCGGATTACGCAACTCCGGCGCCCGATGTCACCGACTCCGAACCGGCCGCTCAGTTTCAAGTGGTGTCTCTCGAGTCGCTTGTTCAGATGAAACTGAATTCGTTTCGCCTGAAGGACCAGGTTCATCTATTAGACATGATCGGCGTCGGATTGGTGGATCAGACGTGGCCCGCTCGACCGCCGGCAGCATTAGCCTCCCGATTGCAGCAGCTCCTCGATAATCCCAACGGTTGATTCCTTACCTCCTCTTCGTGAAAGGCTTTCGCGTCATGCTGATCAACTCGCAGCTTCGAGTCGAGATTGGCGCCGCCCTCATCGCCGTTGCCATTTTTTCGACTGCCGAGTGCCGCGCCGAGGACAACCAGCTTTCAGTGCAGGAAAAGCGAGACGGGTGGATCCTGCTGTTTGACGGGAAGACGCTCGACGGTTGGAAGACCAGCAGTGAAAAGCCCGGCGCGCGGCCTGTCGAGGAGGCCAGCATCAATCCGCACAAATGCGGCGCGTACATGATGATTCACGAGACACCGTGGAGTGATTTCAAGCTGGCCCTCGATTTCAGGATCAGCAAGAAGTGTAACAGCGGCATCTTCATCCGCACGTTCCCTCTGACGCCAAGACCGGGTAAAGACGTCGGCTTTAACGGCCTGGAGATTGCCATCGACGACACGCAGGAAGCCGGCTTTACCGACACGGGGGCCCTCTATGATCTCGTCAAACCCAAACGCAACGCTATGAAATCGGTGGGCGAATGGAACCACATCGTCGTGACGTGCCGAGACAACATTATCGAAATCGAATTGAACGGCGAGGCCGTGACGCGGATGGACCTTGACGAATGGACCGAACCCAACAAGCGACCCGACGGCAGCCAGCACAAGTTCGACATCGCGTACAAAAACCACCCGCGAAAAGGGTATATCGGCCTGCAGGACCACGGCGGCGATTGCTGGTATAAAAATATCAAACTGTTGCCGCTCGACAAAAATGCAAAATGAACCCTTGCCGCGGTGCGCCATCGGCGACGATTTCGCCGATTCGCGAGCTGGATTGACGATTTGATGCGCATCCTATTGACCAACGACGATGGCATTTACGCTCCCGGACTCGAAGCGCTGCACGACGCCTTACTGACCCTGGGATCGGTCGACGTGGTCGCCCCCAGTGTCGAGCAGAGCGGTGTCAGCCACTCGATCACCTATCTCGAGCCGCTCTTGGCGCATGACGTCTTCCGCCACGGCAAGCTGTTCGGGCACGCTGTGCGGGGCAGCCCGGCCGATTGCGTCAAGCTGGCGATGTTGCAAATTTGCAACACGCCACCCGATCTGGTGGTGAGTGGAATCAACGCGGGAGCCAACACGGGGATCAATGTGTTGTATTCCGGGACAGTCGCGGGCGCCATCGAGGGAGCATTTTTTGGGATCACATCGGTCGCCGTGTCGCTCGCCTCCAGCGACAATCCCGATTACCGCAAAGCGGCGTCGTTGGCCACCCGGCTGATCGAACAGATTTTGGCGGAAGATTCAGGCCGCGGCGCGCTGTGGAATATGAACTTTCCCGAGTCGCGGCCAGATTGGCCGATGGGAGTCAAGACCGTCCCAATGGGGCTGGGGCGATACGGTGAGGCCATGGAACGGCGGATCGATCCACGCGGACGGCCCTATTTCTGGACGATGACGGTCGCCGGCGAACAGCACACGCTGGAGCCGGGAACCGACGTCGAAGGCGTAGCGGAAGGCTACGTCACCTTGACTCCGCTGCATTTCGACCTGACCGACCACTGCCGCCTGCGCGAAACGGCGCACCGCAACTGGCAGCTCGAGTAGTGTATGGCATGGAATGTGCGACTTCTCCCCTTGGCGGAGATTTCCGCCAATCATGTTTCGAAAACGCAACATTCCGATCGAGGGAACCATGCCGCGCCAAGCATCGAAAGCCGTCATCTTCTGTTTGGGCCTGTGCGGATTGGCTGCAACCTCGAATTCCGCAGACGCGGCAGACTGGATGTTCCGTCGCTCGTATTACAGCCATGCAGCCGGTGCAGGGTTGCTCGACGATGCCCCTCCCAGCCGGTCGAGTTACAACGAACCCTGGGTGGGCGCTCATCCGCGGTTTGCCATCCGCGGGGGCTGGCGATTCAACAGTTTTACGTTGCAGAACGGGCAAAGCACCGACCGCACGTTCTATCGTGAAAACTGGTACGACGTGAACTATTAGTTCTGTCGCGGCTCGAAGAGAGTCATCGGTTCGTCCTTGTAGGGATTGAGCCGTTGAACTTCGACGATCTTCCACTGGCCGGCTTCCTTCTGCCAAGTGACCTGCCAGCGCGATGCGACATGTGCAGTCGCCACACCTCGAACCGACACGGTGCCATTGGCGCGGAAATGCGATGTGGCCCGGGAATTCTCGTTCGACATCGTGACCTGCACGTCCTTGATGTCGATGCCGTCGGGAAAAGACACCAGATCGAGCGCCGTCCTGCACTGCTCGCGCCATTCAACCGCCTGGGGTGAAAAGAACGCCAGCGTCCGATCGCGGTCTTTCCTGGTGAATGCATCCGCCAGCGCGTGAATCTCCTGGGCGACCCGCTCGCCTTCGGTCACGATCGACCGGTCGACGAAATATACTCCCAGCGCGGCTGCCACCGCGCCGACCGCCCCGATCAACCAGACGCCGCGCTTCTGCGACGACCAGACACCCAGACAGCCGATCGCGACCAGTCCCAGAATGACGATCGGCGGCCAGGGGTTTTCGGTGAACCAGCTCATATTTTGTTTATGACAGATGCCTGGAAAAACGTCCACCGAGAATGTGAAAGGGACTTCACAGTTCGATATACTCGGAGCACCCGCAGTGACGCAGTAAACTCGGCGCTCCGCTCGCTGTCTCAAATTCGCGGTTCATCTCATGCAACTCCGGCCGCCACGCCCGATCTGGATCCTGCTGGCGAGCATGGCTCTGGTCGCCTGGGGGATCGTGATGCGCAGCGTCGTCCCGACCTATCGACAGTATCTGGCGATTCAATGGGTTCGAGGCGTGGGAGGTCAGGTTGACACGCTGGGCCGTGGGCCGCAGAAGCTAAGAGACTGGGTCGGCCAGGATCGCCTGCAGGCCGTGGATGCGATCGAAAAGGTTTCTCTGCGAGGCACGACATTTCGCGATTCCGAGGCATATCGGCTCGCGTGGTTACGCGGGGTTGAAGTCCTGGACCTGATTGACACGAGGATTGGCGACGAAGGAATTCAGAATCTGGCCGGACTGAGCGAGCTTCGAAAATTGGACCTTTCCGGTACGACAATCACGAAGCAAGGCCTGCGGCACCTCGCTGGGCTCGATACATTGCAGTGGCTCGACCTCTCGCACATCCATCTGCAAGACGACGGGTTTTCCCCACTGAGATCACTTCACCGTCTGCAATACCTATGGCTGAGCGGCACTGACATCTCGGACACCGGCTTGAAGGAATTCGATGACGTTGCCGCGCTACAGTCTCTTTCGCTGGATGGCACACGCGTCACCAATGCGGGGCTGGCGTGCCTTAAGCACCACCCCCGCCTGAAGTCCTTGTCGCTAAGTCATACCAGTATCGGCGACGAGGGGCTTGAACACGTGCGGCAACTCCATGAGTTGGAATTCCTGCGACTCGATGCGACTGCCGTCACAGACGGCGGAATCATGAGTCTCGCGGGATTGAAGAACCTTCGGAAGCTCTACTTGAATGAGACTGAGATCTCCAATTCTGGACTCGAAGCCCTTCGCGGATTGGGCAACCTTAACACCTTAGGCCTGGAAAACACTCGGATCAGCGACGCGGGGCTGCACCACCTCCGACGGCTCACTCGGCTGAAGGTATTGTCGGTCCATTCGACGCGGGTCTCCGAGGCCGGCGCAGCAACCCTGGAACGCGACCTGCCAGGTTTGCGTGTCAGCGGAAAATGATCCGGCCCAATCAATTCGCCGCGGCGGCCCGCATCTTCCCGGGCAGCACGGGCAAGACCGTAAACCGCTTGCGGGCCACTTCTTCATTCGCGCTGCGGAGCTTTAGAAAGTATTCGCCCGGCGCAATCCCGCAATCGACGGTAAAGAAGAAATTGGTGCGAAATGTTTCGCGGAGCATGACCAGGCCCGTTTTGTACAAAATCGGCCCTGGGACCAGCCGGTCTTCTTCGTCCTGATCCCGGACCGCTTCGCACATCACGCAGTCGAGCCACATGTCTTCATGCGGCGGACAAAGCGAGACCTGCGCGACGAAGCTCTCTCCCTGGTGGTATTCGGTGCGGTGGCTCGCCAGGTGCTCGCCCACCAGCGTGCTCCCCAGATCGAACGCCATCAATTTGTCGCATTGTCGGATCGGCCGATCGACTTTCATCATCTCCTGGACGTCTTCATAGGCGATCTCGTGCAGGGGGAGCGGGCCGCCCGTCCCGCGCATTTTGTAGTGATCCATCATGTGCTCGGTTCCGACGCCCGCCAGGCAGATCGCCGTCAGAGTCATCGCAAACGCGACCTGCGATCCGAATCGCCAGCCTGCCGCTGGTGCCATGTCTGCCGCAGGCGGGGCAACGATCACGGAGGGTTCGATCAGGAATTTCGACAGCCAGCGGAACGGCCACCGGGCCACGATCCATTGGACGTCTGCTTCCGCGAGAAAGACCAGATACGACGCGGTGATGACCACGGGAAAGATGATCAGGCCGAGCGTAAAGACCGTCATGACGTGGAAAATCGTCCCGACGGCGAGCATCCACCACTTCAGTCTCTGCTGGAAAACCGTGAAGATGAACACCATCTCCCACACGAATGTCGTATAACAAGAGATGCTGACGAGGAGCGGATAACGGGTGAGATGGTCTCCCAGGGGATGCTCGTTGTTGATGTAGGTCATCATCCAGAAGACGAGCTGGTCGCCGCTGAAAAAGCCTTCGGTGTGCATCTTGGTGATGCCGGCGCCAAAGTAGATCATACCGAACAGGATTTGACCCAGGCGCTGCGGCCAGATCGGCGCGCGGCAGTCGAGACGGATGCCGCGGCGCTTGGCCACCCACGCGTCGATCGACCAGATATCGCCGCAATTCGAGAAAGCCAAAAGCAGCAAGATGTGCTGGGCGATCACCGAGTATTTCGTGACCGTGCTCAGGCAGTCCATATAGCTGAAGTAGAAATACAGGAGGCACGACCCCAGCAGAGACAGTCGGCTGCACCAGCCGATTGCCGACGTCACCAACAGCGCCGCCAGCACCGTGAACAGACCGACGGCGACGGGGGCCGAGAGCTCCGGCAGCATATCGGGCTGGCCGAAATTGGAGTGGAGCGTCGCCAAAGCACCGTCCGTGGAATATAGCTCTCGGGCGAATGCCCAGCGCCGCACGATGTCCACCAGGACGACCAGGGGCAGTGAAATCCGCGCCAACGCCATCCCATACGGAATTTCCCGCGCGAAGAAGAATTGATTCCAGTCGTGAAAAAACGATCGACGGGGCGCTGCCGCAGATATTTCTGTCATGGTCAATGCCTTGTGGCGCAATACGTTCAATGGGCGGAAGGACCGGCAACCGGAATGGCCGCAGAGGGCGGCGCCATGACGTCGCGACCGACGGCCGTTGCTCCGTCGTTCAGGAAGAGTGGTGTTCCGGCCTTCGATTGTTGCAGGAGCCGCGGATTATCCGTGGCCAGACACAGCGCTTGATAGTCGAGGAACGACGTATATCGATGAGTCACCGTGCCATCCGGCAACATGACCAGCCGCGTGCGGAAGTAACTGTGGCGGTCCTTCGGATTATCGTACCGCAGGTTCCAGACTGCGTCGGGCAAATTGAGTTTCTTGGGCCACGATTCCTCGATCACGACGATTCGGGAAATCGGTTCGTGACTGGTATGCTGGAGCACATTCAAGGCGATCGTTCCGAGATGGGTGTTGAACTGGTCGTAGTTTTCGCGGCCGATGTAACCGAAAGCGTGAAGCTCCCCCCAGGGCGGCTGCGTCAGATCGTAGAATGTTTCGCTTTCGCCTTCCGCGATGATGTGCACGCGCGAGTCGTACGCGGCCCAGCCGCAGAACATGTCCCACACGATCATGTACATCATCGAGTGGGTGGCCTGACCGTGCCGCAACAGGTGGCACACGTTGCCGTACGTCAAGGTGCTGATGTAGCAGACGATAAATGCGACGGTGAGAATCCGCTTCATGGAATCGGCACCCTCCCTGGATGAATTCGCGATGGGGAGCGCTGTCGACAGGCATTGCCGGGCTGCCCCGGCACCGAGTCTTCGAGCGCGACGCGGGACTATCCGAAAAGCCTTGCGGCAGGTCAAGATCAACCGCAACGGCTTCCCCGCGAAAATGACAGCCCGTGATAACTTGAGGAACTCGTCACGAATTCCGGCAATTCCGATGATTGCGACCTGTCGGGCCGAACTCCGTCCGATTGCACGCGTAATTCCAGGGCTGCCGATAGTGTCTTAGACATCGTTCTTTCCGCCCTCCGAATCAAGGTGTCGTGATGCGTTCGAGCCCCAAGGAATGGTTGATCGGGCTGTTTTTCCAGGGAATTCGCCGGCCGATCGTACCGTGCCTGCTGCTGGCGCTGTTGGCGAGCCCCGGAGGCTTCAGCCTCGAAGCCGAGGGGAAAGAATCCCGCAAGGCCCGCAAAGAAAGGGAACGCGCGGAAGCCGCGGAACCGGTCGCAGAGCCGGCGCCCGCAAACGCCGGTAATGGCAATAAGGAACCTTCCCAGCTCCCTGGGACCACGGACACGGGCAAAGACCCGGCCACATTGACTGCCGGAGCCGAAGCAGCCAAACCGGCCGACAAAGAAAAGGTCGCCCATAAAGGAAGCGATGCGACTCGGCTGGCCGCAGGCGATTCAAAAGCGGCTAAGGCGCTTGCTCCAGTTCTGGAAACCGCCCGCTCCAGCCGCGAGTCCCTGCGCAAAATGCCGGGGTACACCTGCACGTTCATCAAGCGGGAACAAATCAAAAAGAACTCGATGATCACGCAGTCGATGACGCTCAAATTCCGCCGGGCGCCGTTCAGCGTCTATCTGAAATCGATCGACCCCAATCCGGGACGCGAAGTGCTGTATGTGGAAGGCCGCAATAACGGGAAATTCTACTTCCACGAAGGCTCGGGCCTCGTGTCCCTGCTGGGAACGCTGTCGCTGGTCCCGACCTGCAACGACGCCATGAAGGAAAGCCGGCACCCCATCACCATGATCGGCATGGAAAACATGCTGAACATCTACATCCGTGAGCTCGAAGAGTGCTGTCAGTATCACGACACGCAAGTGCAACTCTATCCGCAGGCCAAACTCGGCGACATGGAGTGCGTGATGTACGAGATCTCTCACCCGCAGCAGCGCGGATCGCTGGAGTTCTTCAAGGGACGCGTCTACTTCGATAAAAAAGCCAATCTGCCGATTCGCGTCGAGCAGTACGCCTATCCCGTCAAGGCGGGCAAAGAGCCGCAGCTCGTCGAGGAATACAACTACATCGACGTGAAGCTGGTCGACGTCACTTCGGAGAAAGACTTCGACGTCAAGAATGAGGCTTACGGGTTCAAATAAGGTCCCCCGGCGACAGCCGTTCCTCCCAGCGGCTGCCGTCGTCGAACTGAATGTCCAGATGTTTTGCATTCAGTCGAAACATCGCCATGCCGGTCAGCAGTGCTCCGGCCAGCCCCGGCTCCGTCTCGCGCCCCTCCGGCCCGACCGCTTTCGCCCACCGCTCGCCGACGCGGTGGCAAAAACACAATCGTGTGCCGTCGCGCAGCGTCAGCGCGGCCTCTGAGAATTCCGAATTCGCCTCGGCGCGATCCAGCGCCTGCCGCAAAATCGTTGCTCTGTTTGGCGTGGCGTCAGTCATGGATTGCAACTCGCCCCACTCGACAAGTGCGGATTTCAGACAGAACTGGAACGGCGGGTTCCAGGACTTCAGACGATGGCCGCGGATGGGTGAATAAAAACAAAAAGACCCGCATTTCTGCGGGTCTTTTCGAGTGGAGGATACCGGGTTCGAACCGGTGACCTACAGACTGCCAGCCTGTCGCTCTCCCAACTGAGCTAATCCCCCATTTGTCGATCAAAAAGCAGGTTGAGCGAACGCTTTTCGATCGGCGGCTGCGGTCGGCATTTAACCGATTGACGCGACGCAAGTTAGCATCAACCGTAGCATCGTGTCAAGCAAAACTCGCCGGGGGCTATTGTACGGGCTCCACGCGATTCCGGCCAGTGCGGCTGAGGTAACGAAGCGCCTTAAATCACAGCGACTTAAGCAGCGTCTCGGCCTCGGCCGCCTCGGGCGTCGAGGGGTGATTTCTCTTCAGGTGCTTGAGCAGCGTCTTCGCCGCGTCTTTATTGCCGGCTTCGATCAGCAGCTTCGCCCGCTTGAGCTCATGGGCTGCTTCCGACACTTTGTCTTTCCCGTCACTGGAATTCTTGTGATTGTCGCCGTTCTGGACGAAGGTGGGAAAATCGATGCCGTGTGCCTTCGACATGGCGAACCGGACTTGCGTCAGCGCGTTGTCGGACTCGGTGAGCTGTCGGGTGAGCCCTTCAATTTCGCGTGCAGAACCGTCAATGCCGCGAAGATCGCCATTGCGAATCGCCGTGGAAGATCGCGACCAGGCTTCGCCCAACCGGCGATGAATCGCCGCATCTTTGGAGACAATTTCTAACAGCGCGGCATCCACCTCTTGGGTTTTCATGCTCGTCACCGCGTCAGCGAATTCGGTAAAGCCGTGCGCGATGCGATCGTGCAGCGCGATCCTAGCCTCTTTGGCTTTCGGCACGGTCTTCGACGAAATGCGGGCCTTCGTCCGCAGCCTGGCCCAGTTGTTCCAGAATTCGAGGGTCGTATCACGATTGCCGGAACCGGCCGCGGCGGGGGCTGCCTTGGGGAGCTCGGAAAGCTTAGTGTCAGGCCTTCCCAAAAACACGAATGCATCCAACATTGAAGAAATCTGCTGCGACGAAGTGGCGAAGTTAATGTTCTGGCCGCGCTTGTCGATGAATGTCGCCAGGCCGAGCACTTCGCCGGCAGAATTGACGATTGGCCCGCCACTGTTCCCAGGTGAAATGGGTGCGGTCGTCTGAATCCAGAGGGAATCGGCTTTGTAACCCATTTGAGCGGCGGCTTCGATCTCTTTGCCGCGGCGGACCGCACTCACGATGCCGTCGCTGATCGAGCCGGACAACGCCAACGGCGAGCCAAACGCATAAACCTGTTCCCCCGGCTTGGGGAGCTCCGTGGCAATCTTGAGCGCGTTGGCAGCCATTTCCGCCGGGACGTCGACATTCAGAAGCGCGATATCGGTGCTGGTGGAAACGGCACAGAAGCCCGAAACGTCCGTCTGCGATTTGTCGTGAAAGACGACCTGGGCCTTCTCGGCTCCGGCGACGACGTGGAAATTGGTGATGATCGTATGTTCGTCGAGGATGAAGCCACTGCCGGTCTTGCCCCCCGACGTCTTGATCGTCACGACCCCTTTTCCGACCGTTTCGGCGAGTTTCTGGGCGTCTTTCGGATCGGCCAACGCGGTGGGCGGGAGTGCGAACAGCAACCACAACGAAGCCGCCAGCCAGAACCCGGCGAATCGCTCCAGGCGTCTGCCACCACAATTGCGTGTCATGCCTGGTGTCCCAACGAACAGGAAGGGGGGCCACGTGACGCTCAATCTTACCGCGTCGAACGGATCCCGGTCCAGAGACAATCCGGCTAAATTCGCGGTACGGAATGACTTGCGCCGCGGAAGTCGCCTTGTGGAGTTTGGTTTTCTGAGCTACGATCCGTCCCGTTCCGGCCGGAATCGGGGGCGGGGGGCCGCGCTCGTGAGAATCAGGGATGATTCGTTCGTGTCTGTTGTGGATGAAGCACCTCGTGTACGCGGTGGTCGTGCTGGCCATCCTGGCGTGCCTGCTGGAAATCGGGCTGCGCGTCTACGACTCTGCTACGGCCCAGGTGACCCGTCGTGACCTGTACGACCGCGGCATGGTGTGCAAGAACTGGTTCGTCCATCACACGCTGAAGCCGTCTCGCGTCTTCGCCTCGCAGAATCCCGACTCGGGCCAGCGCGTTCGCGTCGCGGTGAACAGTCTCGGATTTCGTGGCCCGGATCCGGCAATTCCGAAGCCGCAAGGCACGATCCGCATCGTGTGCCTGGGGGACGACGCCACGTTTGCCCCGGCAATTCCAGAATCGGAAACATTCTGCTCGCAGCTTCGCGTGACGCTGTCGGCGCGGCTCGGTCGGCAAGTGGAAGTCATCAATGCCGGCGTTCCTGATTACTGCCCGCTGTTGTCGTGTCTGCAATTCCGACACGAGTTGCTGGCCCTCGAACCCGATCTGGTGATTTTGAACTTCGATCCTTCGGACGTCGCCGACGATTACCAGGTGCGAAGGCATGCCGTCCTGAGCCGGGATGGAGCTCCGTTAAGCTGTTCCCATCCGGCGCTGGAAATGTCGCGGCACGGGAAGTCGCCTCGCGAATCGGTGGTACTGTTCCCGCAATTCGCACGGCAGAAGATCAACGAGCTGCTGGCCGAGCGCACGCTGGGTGAGAGGTCGCGATCGATTGAATCGCCGAAGTGCCGCTATCTCTGGCTCGAGGACGCCCCACCCGACTGGTCGGTTTATATCGATCAGGCCCTCAGCCCGCTACGGCATCTGGACGACCTGGCGCGATCTCGCGGCGTCAAGCTGATTGTGGCGGCGTGCCCGGCGCCGTGGCAGATCTCCGCGGCAGCCAGCACTGGCGATGGCGTACGCGAGCAAGCGGGAATCGCCAAGGACGCGTGTTTCAAGAGCCGGCATCCGTTCGAAACGATCGCGCAATACTGCCGCACGAATCAGATTCCGTTCTGCGACGTGTCTCCCGTCTTCGCGGGTGACGGCCAGCCCGAGCGGCTGTACTTGAAGAACGGAGCGGCGTTTTCGGCCGAAGGACATGCCCTGTACGCCAAGGAGCTGGCCGGGTTCGTGGTGCAGCACGCCGCGGGCGCGATGGGGGCGCCCGGCGCCTCGGGCTATTCGAATTCGGCGCCGCAGGCTGGGCTGTCGCCCCACAGGAAATAGACGTAAAACCGGTGCGGAAGTCCCCCTTGAGGCGACTGCCTCTGGTCATTTTCCCCCACACGCCCCATAATTCCGCATACGACCGCTGCCTGCTGATCCGACACCCCTGTTGATGGGACACCGAGGTGCACATGAATGCTGTTGAAGCTGCACGCCAGTATTTCAATCAGGCTGCCGACCATATGGGGCTGTCGCAGAATATGCGCAAGCTGCTGCTCACTCCCAAACGCGAGGCGAAGGTGCAGATCCCGATGGAGATGGACAACGGCGAGATCGGGACGTTCATCGGCTATCGCGTGCAGCACGACGACGCTCGCGGCCCGATGAAAGGGGGCTTGCGCTTTCATCCCGAAGTCGACGCCGATGAAGTTGTCACGCTCGCCCAGCTCATGACCTGGAAGACGGCGGTCGTCAATATCCCGTACGGGGGCGCCAAGGGGGGAATTGCCGTCGACGTCTCGAAGCTCAGCCGCGGCGAACTCGAACGCATTACGCGGCGCTTCATCGACAATATCCACGATATGATCGGGCCCGACAAAGACATTCCCGCTCCTGATATGGGAACCAACGCGCAGGTCATGGCCTGGGCCGTCAATCAGTATGAAAAATATCACGGGTTCAGCCCGGCGTGCATCACGGGCAAGCCGCTCGAGTTGCACGGTTCGGAGGGGCGCGAAGAAGCGACGGGACGCGGCGTAGTGATCGTCACCGAAGCGGTGTTGAAACAGGTCAAAAAGTCTCTGCCGGGGAGCACCGTGGCTCTGCAGGGCTTCGGCAATGTCGGCAGCTTCGCGGCCCGCTTTCTGCACGAGGCGGGGGCCAAAGTCGTGGCCATCACCGATCTGGCCGGAGGCGTTCGCAATCCCGAAGGGCTCGACATCCCCGCGCTGCTGCGCTGGTCGGCCGACCACAAAGGCGTGTCGGACTTTCCCGGTACTGATACGATCACCAACGACGAATTGCTCCGGGCCGACGTCGATCTGCTGATTCCAGCGGCCCTGGGTGGGGTGATTACCGAGGAGGTGGCCCGCGACGTTCGCGCCCGCGTCGTGATCGAGGCGGCCAACAATCCCACGCGCGCCGAGGCGGACGACGTCTTTCACAAACGTAACATCGTCGTCGTGCCCGACATTCTGGCCAACGCCGGCGGCGTTACGGTAAGCTACTTCGAGTGGGTTCAGAACCGGCAGCACTTCAAATGGGAATTGGCCCGCGTGCGCAAAGAACTGGACCGCGTATTGGTCGACAGCTTCGATCGTGTCTGGAATATCGCGCAGGAGAAGCACGTGTCGCTCAGGACTGCAGCCTATATCATCGGCATCGGACGGGTCGGCCGTGCCACTGTTTTGGGAGGGATTTGATGTCTACCGGATTATCCGACGCTATTCTGGCCCACCGCCCGTTGTTTCGGGGCATGAGCTCCAGCGAGCGGCAAGAGTTGCTGGGCATGCTCGAATTGAAGGCCTACGAGCCCGGCGCAACGATCCAGGCGGAAGGAGAATCGTTTCAATACCTGTGGATCGTCCTCCACGGGAAGTGCCGGATCGCAAAGAGACTCAAATCGGGTGAGCAGCGGGAGCTGTCGGTGCTCGACTCATCCGGGGTCTTCGGGGAAATGTCGTTCTTCAACCCGGCGCCCCATTCCGCGTCGGTTTGCGCTGTGACAAACGTCGAATTGGCGCGATTGAGTCGCGAAAAGTACGACATCCTGATGCGCATCGGCTCGACGGCGGCGCAGAAATTAGCGTTCAATACGATCGCCGTGCTGATCGAACGGGTGCGCAAGATGGACGACTGGGTGGCCGACCATTTCGATAGGAACAACATCTCCGAGCACCACGAAGAATGGAAAGACTTTCAGTCGAAACTATACACCGGCTGGACGTTTTGATCAGGCGCTTGTAGTACCGTCTTCAGGCGGTCGCAAGACCAGACCGCCTGAAGGCGGTACTACGAACCATCAGGTGCCAGCGGTTGGACCAACGGGATGCCCCCGTGAATGACGAGTGAAGATGAGACGCTGAGAGCAGGCAATCCCCAACGATGTCCCACGCCCACTGCGACCATCACCATCACGCGCCGTCCAGTTACAATCGCGCCTTTG
This sequence comes from Planctomycetaceae bacterium, assembly GCA_036501235.1. GTDB lineage: Bacteria > Planctomycetota > Planctomycetia > Planctomycetales > Planctomycetaceae > JACQFH01. Next base: position 1,623 of record DASYAR010000607.1, on the reverse strand, counting down.
CCGTCGGCGTGGCCTTGAACGTGGGTTTTGTGGTGATCGAAGTCGTTTTCGGCTTCTGGTCGCAATCGATGGCGCTTCTGGCTGACGCCGGGCACAACTTGAGCGACGTGCTGGGGTTGCTCATCGCCTGGGCGGCTGCGCGATTGAGCGCCGTGGGGCCGGACGAGCGCCGCACCTACGGCCTGCGCAGGTCGTCGATCCTGGCGGCTCTGCTCAACGCCTTGATTTTGCTCGTGGCGACGGGAGGGATCACCTGGGAGGCCGTGCGGAGATTGACCGACCCGGCGCCTGCCGGCGGAACGACGATCATGATCGTGGCGGCCGTGGGAGTGCTCATCAACGGCGCGACGGCCCTGTTGTTCATATCGGGTCGGAACGACGATCTTAACGTGCGCGGCGCGTATCTGCACATGGCGGCCGACGCCGCCGTTTCGCTGGGTGTTGTCGTTTCGGGAGCGCTCATTGCCTGGCAAGGCTGGGCTTGGATCGATCCGCTGGCGAGCCTGATCATCGTCGCGGCAATCCTGTTCAGCACTTGGGGCCTGCTGCTCGACTCGGTCAATCTGGCGCTCGACGCCGTCCCAAAAGGGATCGACCCGGCCGCCGTCCGACAATATCTGGAACAATTGGCCGGGATCACGGGTGTTCACGATCTGCACATCTGGGGCATGAGCACGACCGAGACGGCCCTCACGGTGCATCTCGTCAAACCCGACGGGCTGATCGATGACGCATTTCTGGCAGAGGTCGAACAGGCGCTCCGCTCGCGATTCCGAATTCTGCACGCCACCGTGCAACTGGAACGAGGCGATGCCGAGCACGCCTGTATCCTGACGAATTCGATTCCTCACGGAAGCACAAAATGAGGAAAGTCCGAAAGTAGGGGCTCGACATTCACCGCAATTTGTGCCGACCCAGCCTCTCCCGCGCCTGATTCACCGCGGTGATCGCTCGTGGTTCCTGCTGCAGCAGTTTCGTCAATTGCGAGGGCGTGCATTCCAGATTGACCGCGGCGGCTTTCAGGTCATTGTCGCATGCTGCCAGCACGTCGAGCGCCTCGGCCAGGATCGCCGGAAAGTCCGCGTGCTCGGAATTGACGGCGATTTTGCCCCCGCGGCACCGCGAGTGCCACAGAGAACTGGGCTCTTGCCCCGCCGCTCGAATCAGCCGCACCTCGATCGCCAGCCGCAGCCGGAGCCGGAAAATGGCAACCGTTCGGTTCTCGTCCTGGCTGCGCCGCTCACTGGCTTCGGCGATCTGCCCGGTAGGGCGGTGCTCGATGACGACGGCCGTCTCCACCTTATTCCGATGCTGCCCGCCCGGACCTGAGCGGCGTGTTCGCGTGATCTCGCAGTCGGCCAGCAACTTATCGATCGGCAGCGCCGCCGGATGAATGAGATTCGTCATCGGCATGAAATTGTTCAACCCGGACGCAGGAACCTGATCCTTGAATGATACGGCGCTCCTCACCTACACTCATGGTACCGAGTTACCGTTCGTTTCGTCGCGAAGTTCGTTTCATTGAGGTTCGGTCATGTCCGCCGTCGAGCAGGAAAATCCTTCCGCGCAGCTTCCCGAGGAGTTGCCGCCGGTCCAGCCTCCCTCGGCGGGCTTTATCATCCA
>DASYAR010000606.1:0-20719 GCA_036501235.1 Planctomycetaceae bacterium | reverse complement strand
GGCACATCTCTTAAGCCGGGAGGCCTGGTTTTCGTCACGACCCCCGCGTTGGAACGCTTTCGCACAGGTAATGACGAACTGGTGCACCACGTGCGACGCTATTCGCGGACCGATTTCCAGCAGCTCGCCCAGGATTGCGGACTCGACCTGGTAACATCCCGCTATTTCATGTTCTTCCTCAGTCCGCTTCTGGTCTTGAGCCGCTGGCTGGCACCCGCACGCGCCGGCATGAGTCGCCGCAAAATCCAAGACTACGTCAACAGAACGCATCGCGTTCCGGCGGCCCCCGTCAATCAGGCATTGCGCCTCGTCTTTTCGATGGAAACGCCGCTCGGCCTGTGGCTGCCGTTTCCTTGGGGAACTTCCCTCCTGGGTGTGTTTCGCAAACCTCGGCACCTCGATCGCCAGTGAATCGATTCGCGATGAGTTTCTATACGGAATAGTCTTCCCTTGGTCCCACCGTCATCAAATTCAATTTGCGGCGTCGGCGACGGGAATGTCTGCAGCGCTTGGCGCCACCGCGGCAGTCGGTTGGGCCGATGGGATGATCACTCCGCCCGCGATAAACAGTCCTGCGGCCAGCAGGATCGCGGCGGGCATCGTCATCAGCCACGCCAAGCCGATCTTGCGAAGCGTCTCGGGCTGAACTCCCGATTTATTGGCCCACATCGTGCCGGCGACTCCTGACGACAGCACGTGCGTCGTGCTGACGGGGAGATGGCCGAGGTCGGCCAGACTGATCGTCGCCGCGGCGACCACCTCGGCGGCGGCGCCCTGGGCATACGTCAGGTGCGTCTTGCCGATCTTTTCGGCCACCGTCACTACGATCCGCTTGTAACCGATCGTGGTGCCTACGCCTAACGCGAACGCGACGCCGAGCACGACCCAGAAGGGAACGTATTCGATCGCGGTCGAGAACGCCCGGCGGTGCGGGGTGATCGCCTGGCTTGCCGCCGGGCTGAGCGGTACTTCGTACAAATGCTTACGGAAGCGGTAAATCGACTGCCGCACCTGCCAGCGATCTGTCGGGTGAATCTCGGCAAAACTGTCTTTGCCCTCCAGATGAGCAACAACGGCCGCCAAATCGGCTCGCAATGCGGCCGTCGCTTGCGCCGGCTCGCGCTCCAGCACTTCGTCGATGGCGAGCGCCGCATTGCGAACGCCGCTGGCCGCCTCCGGGTGATGCAGGTCGAGGGCGTAGTATGTCGGCAGGAAACCGATCAGGGCCAGCAGGATCAACCCCATCCCCTTCTGCCCGTCATTGGAACCGTGGGCGAAGCTGACGCCGCCGCACGTCGCCAGCAGCACCCCCCGTATCCAATTTGGCGGGTTGTCCCCTTCGCCGGGAGGGTGGTACAAACTGGGCTCGCGAAATAGTCGATTCATGAGCAGCAGCAATCCCGCGGCTGAGGCGAATCCGATGATTGGGGAGATGAACAGCGACAGGCCGACTTCGCCGGCCTTCGCCCAGTTCACCCCGGAAGCGTCTCCCCGCGTGAGCAGGCTATTGGCCAATCCGACGCCGAGGATCGAGCCGATCAACGTGTGCGAGCTCGAGACAGGAATGCCGTACCACCACGTCGCCAGGTTCCAGATCACGCCGGACAGCAACAGCGACACGACCATGACGATGGCGCGGGTCGAAGCGCTGTCGATCAACAAGTCGACCGGCAGCAGATTGACGATGGCGAATGCGACTGCCGTCCCTCCCAGCAACACGCCCAGAAAATTGCACAGCCCCGAATACAGCACGGCCGGAGTGGGGGTCAGCGTTTTCGTGTAGATCACCGTCGTCACGGCGTTGGCCGTGTCGTGAAAGCCATTGATGAACTCGAATGCAAAGGCGATGAACAGGGCGATCGCGAAACACAGTTGATGCGACAGTGGCAGTTGGTTCAGGGCGTCCCAGAGCGAAGTGCTCACGGTGATGTCTCCAAGCGGCAAGTGATGTGTCTGTCTCTTCCAGACACAACGGCACCTGCACGATCAGGGAGCATCCGATTCAGGGGATTCATCGAATCTTCATATCGCAAAAAAACGTGGTTTCTTTGTGGGAGTGGGATAATGCAGGGTTCGCGCTGCGATCCGTGATCGGGACGCAATGGGGATTGAATTGCAACACGTCTGCCCCGGATTTTCAAGCCGGTATGAGTCAGGGCCGCGTTCGAGTCGCACCGTGGACAGCGACCGACCAGATCAGTTGATGGATCTCATCGACCGTGCGCAGCCGCTCGCTGTCGCAGCAGGCGATCACCTGCCAATTGGGTTCGGCGGCAGCGAGTTCGTGATACACCTCGCGGACGCGGCCCAGGTAGTTGGCGTCCGCTTCCTGGATATCGGCCTTGCGGTCGGTGTACTGGCGGGCGCTTTTCTTGGCGATGAGTTGCTGCGCCATGCTCACCGGGAGATCGAGTAGCAAGACGAGGTCGGGCCGCGGCAGTCCGAAGATGTCGAATTCGATGTCCAGGATCCGAGCTGCCAATTCGGTCCGGAGTGCGCCGTCGAGCTTTGAGGCCTGGTGGGCGACGTTCGAGGGGACATAGCGGTCGAGCACTACCACCTCGTGCCGTGCGATCGCTTCCAGCAGATATTGTTTCGATTCGAATCGATCGCCGGCAAACAGCAGCGAAACCAGAAAAGGATGCACCTGGTTGAGGGAGCCGAACCGGCCGTTCAAAAAGTCCCCCACGGCGCGGCCGAAGAGGGTGGCTTCGTACCGGGGAAAACTGACGAGCGCCGCCGAGACGCCCGATTGGGTGAAACGGTCGCACAACCTTCGCGCCTGGGTGCCTTTTCCCGAGCCGTCGATCCCTTCGAGGTCGATCAGCATGGCGCTACACTTTGGGAAACGACGCCAATGCCGCTTCTTGATTCGCCGCGACGGATAGGTAGGTGATGAGACGGCTGGTGCGGAGCACCTCTTCGACCGCCGGCTGCACATCGCAGAAGACGACGGTCCCCTGGTGGCGATGCATCTTGCGGTGCAGAGTGATCATCTTTCCCAATCCTGCACTGGTCACCACGCGCACGGCGCCCAAGTCGACGACCAGGCGGCGGCAGCCGAACTGTTCGACAAGCGCGAACAGCTCGTGACCGAACTGTTCCAGATTGACGTCTTCCGTCAGCAACTCGACGGCGACGCTCACGACGACCGTGTCAGCGCTTGCTGGTTGCAGCCGCAAGTATTTCGGTGTGAATTCACTCAGCGACGACACGCAGACAACTCCCTTCGCACGGCACTGACCCCGAAGGCCAACGGGTGCTCTACCCGCACCTCGACCAATTCGCCGATGTCGTTGGTCGAACCGGGAAGTTCTACGGGGACGTACCGGCATGCCGTCCCTAAGACAAAACCCGGTCGACTGGCAGGCCGGGCTTCGACCAGCACCGACAAAGATTTTCCGACCAGACTTCGATGATACCGCCCGCCCAACCGCTCTTCCAGTTCCGCCAGCCTCAGACAGCGTTCTTTTTTTTCTTCCGCCGCGACTTGGCCGGGGAAATCGGCGGCCGGCGTCCCGCGCCGTGAGCTGAAAGGAAAGACGTGAATTTTCATGAATCCGGCAGTCTCGCACGTCGCCAAAGTCTGGCGGAATTCGGTTTCGGTCTCACCGGGAAAGCCGACAATGACATCGGTCGAAAAGGCCGGCTCGCGGCCAGCGTTGCGGAGCATATTCAGCTTTTCGAGAAACCCGCCTACGCGATAGCGTCGCTTCATCCGGTACAGCACGTCGTCGGAACCGCTTTGCAGACACAAATGGAAATGGGGGCACAGCCGTTCGCACCCACCGATCGCATCGATGAAATCCGGCCCGACTTCAGCCGCCTCCAGGCTCGAGAGCCGCAAACGCCAGTTGCCGGGAATACAATCGAGCCGCCGGATCAGGTGCCACAGCCGGAACGGCGCCTTTCCGGATCGTCTGCGAGTGGATTCGACCCCGTAATGTCCCAGGTGAATCCCCGTGAGGATGATTTCTTTGTATCCGCCGTCGACCAGCCGTTCGACTTCGGCGACGATTTCGTCAGGCGTGCGGCTGCGAAGCCCCGGTCGGACCTGCGGAATAATGCAATACGTGCAGTTCAAAATGCAACCGTCCTGCACTTTGACGAAAGCCCGCCGGTGTCCGTCGAAGCGACTGATCCCAGTCGGCCAGCTCATGACGCCAAATCGCTGAAAAACATCGGGCAGCTCGCGATTATCGCCCACGACCGCAACCACGCCCGGCAGCTGCGCCAGTGTTTCCGGCTCACGCGCCGCGTAGCAACCGAAAACGACAGTCTGTGTGCCAGGCTGCCGGCGCGCCAATTGCCGCACGACTTGGCGCGCTTTGGAATCGGCCTCGGCCGTGACGGTGCACGTATTGACGACGCACAAATCCGCCGGCTCTTCATCGGCCGCTTCGCGATATCCCGCCCGCTCCAACGACTCTTTGACGAGCTGCGTTTCGTATTGGTTGACTTTGCACCCGAGCGTCACCAACCGGCAGATGCGGTCGGGTCGGTTGCTCACAGTCTCGGCTGGCATGGCGCTGATAGTTGATCCCAGGAAATTCATGAAGAAGCAGTCGATTTGCCATGATAGATTCCCGTCGACGGCTGGTGAAGTCGGACGGAAAACTGCCTGGGCATATTCAGGGCTGGCTCGGTTCATCCGGCGGCGCCGGCACCGGCGTATTATATTCCCCTTCGTTGAGCTGCGGACGATCGCGGAAGTATTTCGGGACCGACAGATCCTTTTTGTTCAACTCGGTCTGCAACGCCTTGATCGGCTTAAGAGCGGCGGGCGCGCCCACCATGAATACCGAAACACCCCATGCGGGAACTGCCAGATCAAACTGGCCGTCTGTATTGTTTTCCAGCGATTTCTCCCGCAGCATGTCCCACGCTTCGGATTTCGGCGACTTTGCCAGGAGGCTCTGGTCGATCGCCACCTGATAAGTCGCTTCGGTCTGGTCATGATTGATGACAACCACCATCAGCGTCCTCTGCGCATCGAGGCGAGGCAGCACTTCCAGGTTCAGCGGGACCTTCCCCGACTGCAGCAGCGACACAGGACGCAAGACCCCCGCTTTCCGGGCCGCATAACCGAGAACTTCGACGTAGGGACGACGTTCCTCGTATGACGCGGCGATCTCGGTAATATACGGATTACACGGCTCGGTTGTCTGATGCATCGACATGCGCGGCGACACGGCGTGAACGCTCATCCCTTCGCGCGTCCCCAGCCAAACCGTATTTTTCGTTTCGACGCCGCAGACTTTATCGCCCCACCAAGCCACCGGATTGCCATTCACGGGCCGCGCGACGGTAAGCTCGCCCCAGGTCACGGCATTGGCGGCGACAGCGACCGACCGACTCGCGGCGCGGAGTGCACCGGAACCAAGTTCATATCGAATTCGCGGTGGCTTCCGCATATCAAGCGGGCTTTGCGCGAGCGACAGCACTTCACGCGGCATTTTCGCCAACTGCTCGTCGTGCTGTTTCCAGGCTTCTTCATCACGGACGAGTTTTCCGTTCTTGTCGCGGATCATTTTCCAGTCGGCATGACGCAGGGGGCGGCCCGAATTGTCCTGCCGCGGTTTGCCGTCAGCCCCTGTCAACAAATGTTCGGGTGTGCGCTGATACAGCTTCGACCACGCCCGGGGATCGTCCGGCAGGTGCACGTGATGTCCCTGAACTTTATAGATGCTGTTCCAGCGATCGAAAACCAGGGCCCATTCCGCCTCGGCCACGTTTTGCGTGCTCGGTAAGAAGCAGTTCTTGAATTTATGATCGAGTTTCACGCCGAAGACCTGTTCCGGATAATCGATGCGGCGTCCCGTCGAGATATCGAGAGACAGGCTGTCGGCATTAGCGAAGACCATGCCGCCCGCGACCAGAAAATCGCTGATCCGTTTGCGAATCGCAGGCGTCGACCATTCGGATCCGACGACATACAGGACTTTGTAGCCGTCCAGCGTATTCGCATGCAGCTCGAGCTCTTCTTCGGTGATGATGTGATATCCGTACTGCTGGTTTTGCAGGGCCTCCAGCGTATAGGCCCAATCCTGCTTCGGATACTGAAACGCGCGATAGAAATAACCGCTCCAGTCGGGCATCAGCACGGCGATCTGCGGCTGCGGCGGGGCCGAATGGGCCAGGAATGACTGGTAGTGAGTCTCCAGGAAATTCTGCCAATAGGCGATCTGTAATCGTTGCTTCTGATCGCGACCGCGATAGATCGGACTGTACAACCAGTGGTGGGTCCCGTCGACTGAATGTCCCATCATGCGGGCGAGCGCCCGGTCGATGTCGTGCGGGCCGTTGTACATGTCGGCCCCTTCGCGGCCGAAGTAGAACCAGACCCACCCCATGATCGTATTCTGGCAACGCGGGGCCAGCCTGTCGGTGATTGCGTAATTGACGTTCATCGCCGGTGAATCCGGCCAGCAATGCTCGACGTTTACGACGGGACTGAGAAGATGATACCAGTAATTTCCCGTGGCATGCCGCTGGTTCATCCCAGGCCAGACGATGAAGTGCTGCACGAAGGGATAACAGGTGATCCGTCCCCGATCACCGAGTTTTTGCAGGTTTTGCGAGGCGTCTTCGTTGATGCGGCGGAAGAACTCGAACGTGTAGTAGCGCTGAAAGTCGATCCATAGTTTGAAGCGTGCGGGTTGTTCGAAGATCACTCCGTCGCGCTCGGGCTGGGCCGAAAATTTCTGCGTCCCGTCATTGTTCCAGCCGGCCACGGCCCAGTCGAGCGAAAGCGGAAGCGGTTCGACCTGGTCCCAATTCGTGAGCCGCTCACCGGTGAAGCCGTTGTACGTTTGACCGTCTTTGTTCGAATCCTGATGCGGGGTTGCATCGTGGAACCACACGTCCTTCAGATATCTGCGAAACTCCAGCACGGCGTTTTCATGATAGTCAAGCTGGGCTCGAGTTCGTATTCCGATTTCGTCCCAGGAACACGTCAGCTTATGGTCGCCGACGGAGAAGAGGTGGCGGCCATAGTGATGGCCCATTCCGGTGATTGCATCGACGCCAGCTTTGTAGTTGTCGGGATGAAAGAAGCTGCCGCTCAACTCGCGTTGCCGCCGCCCCGGCATGCCGTCGAATCCAATAGGGGGCGGACCGTTTTGCCCGAACAGCGTCTGGTCGATGGCGCCGAGCAGGCCCTGCTGCTTAAGATAGGATCCCACCATGAAGGTGAAATACTCGCCCTTGTACGCACAATTGTAACCCATCCTCCGCCAGTCTTCGAGCGCTGCCGTCTCGAATTCGACATTGATGGGACGAGGATCCCGTTGCGGGTCGTAGACCCCCAGCGGAGCCGTATGTGAGAAATCGAAGCGGGCCTTCCAATTGGCGACAACAGCCGGGTCCGGATGATTCAGGTCTGGCGGCCCAACGAACGCCCTGGCCTCGCCGCCAAACGGACCGCTATATGGCGTAATCGGAGGACGTGGAAGTTTTTTCCAGGCATCGTGAAGTTCGACGCGCCACGGCTCGACGTTAATTGGCTGACGATCTGCGGGCTGGCGGTTGCAGTCCCGGTGACGCAGAAAACTGCGGCGACGAACGAGCACCATCCCGGTGATGTGTTGAAAATTCCCTTCCCCCAGATCGCCGCTCGACAATCCCAAGCCCTTGAAAATTGGTCCATGACTCATTGCTCCCCGGCGGGCTCGATTCGATTGCCAACCACTTGATTTGATCGGCCCGACATGGCCGCTCAATCCTTTTTCCTGATGTTGGGCACGGTGATTTGCCGATCTGAATAAAAGGTTTGCGTAAAGTTTACCAAACTGTCCGAAGAAAAGATTTGAGGCGGGGTTGCCGATTCTTCCGAAAAGGCAGTAGCAAACCGGCCGTTGGCCGTCAGTTTTGATTCTCAGTTGCGGCGGCTGTCCTCAAGTCATTTCAAAATAGATACTTACAGCATATCTGCAGTGGCGGAGCGCAAACCGAATAAAAACCGATCCAGAAACGAGGGAAACGAGTGGTTTGCAGGCATCTTGAAGGACTCGACTTGACACTAAGTCCCGTTTGGCATTACAGTTGAGACACGTTGGAGCCGACCCCAAGGAGCGAGTTGGCCTGCCGACGCGGCCTCACGCGGGAGAACCGAGTCGTGACCAAAAAAGAAATCGTCAAAGCCATTTCCGATGAGATCGGAATGACTCAATTGAAGACCAAAGAGATCGTGCAAAAGACGTTTGACGCGATCGTCGAGACCCTGATCGAAGAGAAGCGGATCGAATTGCGGAATTTTGGTGTTTTCGAGGTCAAAAAGCGGGCCGCGCGCAAAGCCCGAAATCCTCGGACCGGAGATAAGGTCTTCGTACCGGAAAAGTACGTCGTAACATTTAAGCCGGGCAAGGAGATGGAAGAAAAAGTGCGTCAGTTGGAAGAAGCCGCTGCCAAGGCCGCTCTCGACAAAGAACCTATCACTCCGCCGTCTCCCGTCGAGTCCGCAACGAGCTGACGCCGAGTTGCAAGGCGATTGGCATTGACATCGCGTCCGAAAAACGAGAAGAACTGCTTCGCACACCACAAAACCGGCATCCCGCGCCGGCACGAGACCTCTCTCAATACAACAGCACACACGCCACCGAATCAATCCCGCCTCTCGGTGACGGCGATTTTTCCGATCAACATTTCGTTATTTGACCGCAGGACCGGGTTGGATATTCCGACTCGTTTCGGCTCGCAGTCCGTCCGTTCGGATGGGATTGTGGCGTGCGTTTTTTCATCACGGAGGAAGAAATGCGTACGATCGTACTCGGCGGAATGCTCGCGTGGGCCATCGCCGCCAATGTCGGGTGTGTCTTGCCGATTTACTCGTCGAACCCCGACGTCCGCGCCCGGCAGTTGATCATCACGTCGGAAAACTTGCGTCACATCCCGGAAATCTGGGAGCGAACCTGGTTCCTCGACATGCCTGACTTCTGCACGCCGTTCCGCACGCACGGAGGCGTGATCTAGGATCACGTTTCCCCAGGCGTTCGAACCCGACGATCTGACCGCTCCCTGCCGCGAGCGCGGGCACCCCCCCTGCGCGTACCGCGTCCGGCAATGGGGAGCCTGTGTCTCTGCGCGCGCCTCGTGAGGCTTGCGCCAATTTGAGCGTGGTCGACCTGTTGAGCTGCCAACGGTCGATCGTTTCGGAACAGCGTGATGCCTACGTTAGCGCTTTGGCTTGGGAACGCGCGTGCTGCGACGCCGGCCCCCTTTGTTGCGCTTGTCGGTCTTCTTATTCGCAGCGGCGGCAGCGGCCAGACTTTCGGCGGGCGTCAGGGCTTGTCCCTGCTGCTTCTTCAGGTGAATGATCCGGTCGCGCAGCTCGGCAGCTCGTTCGTAGTCTTGCCCTTCGGCGCACGCCAGCATTTCGGCTTCCAGCTCATTGATAAATTCCTGCGTCACGAACGCGGCTTCGTTGTCGATGCCTGCCGCTTTCTGGGCCGTTCGTCGCGCCTGGATTTCTTCTTCGATCCCCTTCTTGATCGCTTTGACGATCGTGGCGGGAGTGATACCGTGCTCCTGGTTGTACTTGAGCTGCCTCTCGCGCCGGCGCTGCGTTTCTTCGATCGCCCGTTTCATACTGTCGGTGATGATGTCGGCGTAAAGGACGACCTCGGCGTTCACGTTGCGGGCCGTGCGGCCGATCGTCTGAATCAGGCTGGTTTCGCTGCGTAAAAAGCCCTCTTTATCGGCGTCGAGAATGGCGACCAATGATACTTCCGGCAGGTCGAGCCCCTCGCGCAACAGGTTCACACCGACGACGCAATCGAAGGCGTTCTCGCGGAGTTTTCGCAGCACTTCGACCCGCTCGAATGCGTCCAGTTCGGAATGCAGCCAGGCGCAACGGATCCCCTGTTCCTGCAGGTAAATTGTCAAATCTTCGGCCAGGCGTTTGGTGAGTGTCGTCACCAGCACGCGCTCATTGACGGCTGCGCGGGCCTTGATCTGCTCCATCAGGTGCTGCACCTGACCGCGGGCCGGAGCAATTTTAATCACCGGATCGATCAGCCCGGTCGGCCGGATGACCTGTTCGACCACTTCACCCCCCGTCTGTTCCAGCTCCCAGTCAGCCGGCGTCGCTGAAACGAACACAGTCTGCAATCCTCGGCCGCGCCACTCGTCGAATGTGAGCGGACGATTGTCGAGCGCGCAGGGCAACCGAAAGCCGTGCTCGACGAGCGTCGTTTTGCGCGAGCGGTCGCCCGCGAACATGGCCCGCACCTGCGGGGCCGAGACGTGCGACTCGTCGACGAACATCAGCGAGTCCTTTGGAAAGAAGTCGAACAGCGTGTAGGGAGGCTCGCCCGGCTTGCGCCCCGAAAGGGGCCGGCTGTAATTCTCGATGCCGGGGCAGTACCCCACTTCCGCCATCATTTCGAGATCGAACCGCGTGCGCGCCGCCAGGCGCTGGGCTTCGACGAGCTTGCCTTCGCGGCGGAAGTATTCCAGCCGTTCTTCAAGTTCGCGTCGGATTTCGTCCATCGCCTTGTCGATGCGGTCCTGCGGCAGGACGAAGTGCTTGGCCGGATAGATGTAGATCTCGTCGAGCCGGCGGATTTCGGCCCCCGACACGGGGTTGATCTCGGCCAGGCTTTCGATTTCGTCTCCCCACATCTCGATGCGGTAGGCGAATTCTTCATACGCAGGCCAGCATTCGACGACATCGCCGCGCACGCGGAACTTGCCCCGCGTGAATTCGAAATCATTGCGATCGTACTGGATGTTGATCAGCTTGCGGAGCATTTCGTCGCGATCGAGCGACTCGTCCTTCCGCAGCGGAATCATCATTTCCAGGTAATCTTTGGGAGAGCCCAAACCATAAATGCAACTCACGGTGGCGACGACGATCGTGTCGCGCCGGCTGACCAGGGCGCTGGTCGCCGCGAGCCGCAACCGGTCGATCTCTTCATTGATCGAGGCGTCTTTCTCGATATAAATATCGCGCTGCGGGATGTATGCCTCAGGTTGGTAGTAATCGTAATAGCTGACGAAATAGCTGACTGCGTTATGCGGAAAGAACTCTCGGAACTCGGCGAAGAGCTGGGCCGCCAGAGTTTTGTTGTGCGACAGGACGAGCGTGGGCCGCTGCGTCCGGGCGATGACGTTAGCCATCGTGAACGTCTTCCCCGAGCCAGTCACTCCCAACAGCACCTGGTCGCGCTTGCCCGCTTCGATGGCGCGGACGAGCGCCTCGATGGCCTGCGGCTGATCTCCGGCCGGCTGAAATTCGCTGACAAGGTGGAACTGGGGCATCGGCGTAAAGCATGACGAAAAAGGAATTCCGAATCTCGCCGGCAATTATAGGCGCGAGCCCCTTCTCAGAGTAGCAGGCACACTCCGTGTGCCGTTTTCGTCTTTTCTTCCTTTTCGGATTTCAATTGCAATCGAAACCGCTTTCGCACGTGCCGACGGCACACGGAGTGTGCCTGCTACACTGAGGAAGACCCCGCGGCTCGCTGGGGCGATGCCATGAGCAAGTTTAATGGCGATCGTCGGAGAGCCGTCGAGCGGCCTCGACCAGTTGGATGAACTCCGTGCGGTGTCCTGCGAGATCGTGGCTGCGGGATGATTGGGCCAGTTCAGTGATTGCAGCGAGTGGCATTGCATCTTGGCGCTGCGAGTCACGCAGCGCCATGCCAAACGCGGCCACGGCGGCCGACCATTTGAAATCAGGGGAGGCCTGCGACAATTGCAGCCCTTTATCGACGGCCGCAAATCCCAACCGCGTGCTCGCCTGACTGTCCGGCTGTTTATATCGCAACGCGACGGTGAACATTTCTGCCGTGCGCGTACCAGGCGTCGTGTCAACCCCGTTCTGATACTTCAGCGCATCGACTTCGAGTCGCGAGCTCGCCGATGTTTCCCGTGATTGGCCCGCAGGGACAATTTCATAAAGAGCGGTGACGGAATGCCCGGCGCCGATATCGCCGGCGTCCTTCGCGTCGTTCTTGAAATCCTCAGCGGCCAGGATGCGGTTCTCATAGCCGATCAGACGATACGCGGCGACTCGTACGGGATTGAATTCGACTTGCAACTTGACGTCTTTGGCAATCGTGATCAGCGTCCCCTGCAACTGCTCGCATAACAGTTTGCGGGCTTCGCCGGGCGTGTCGATGTAGCCGTAATTGCCGTTCCCCTTGTCGGCCAACTTTTCGAGGGTCGAGTCTTTGTAATTCCCGATGCCGAAGCCCAGGACAGTCAAGTATATACCCGAGCGGGCTCTATCTTCGATCAGACGGACCAGTTCGCTCTGGTTGGTGATGCCGACGTTGAAGTCGCCGTCGGTGCACAGAATCACACGGTTCGCACCGCCGGCAACGAAGTGATCGGCGACAGTCTGATACGCGAGCTGAATGCCGGCAGAACCGTGCGTGCTGCCCCCCGCGCGGAGCTGATCGATGGCCGAAAAAATGATCTCTTTGTAGTTACCGCTCGTGGAAGGCAGCACCAGCCCCGAGTTTCCGGCGTAAACGACGATCGCGACGCGGTCGCGGGGAGTGAGGTTCTCGACCAGCAGCTTGAGCCCCGCCTGAACAAGGGGGAGTTTGTTTGGGGCTGCCATCGAGCCTGAGACGTCGATCAGGAATACGAGGTTGCTCGCAGGGCGATCCTCGTGGGGAAATTCGCGCCCCTTGAGACCAATCCGCGCCAGGCGATGGGCCTTGTTCCACGGACACTCCGCGACTTCAAGGTTGACCGAGAACGGCATGTCACCCGTTGGCGGCGGATCGTCATACCTGAAATAGTTCACCAGCTCTTCAATCCGCACGGCGCCCGGCGGAGGGAGCTGGCCGCCGATGAGAAACCGGCGGACGATCGAGTAGGAAGCCGTGTCCACGTCGACGGAAAAGGTCGACAACGGATTCCGAGCCGCTGTGAGAAATGCGTTTTCGACGACGTGATCGTAAGTCTCCGTATTAAATTGAACATTCGGTTCCTCGGCCCGATCGAAGACCGGTACACCAGCGAACTGCGGTGTGAACGTCGGCGCGGTCGATGGTGCCTCGCGGCTGGTTGCCGAGCCTCGGTAAGGAATAAAATCGGCGCCTCCACAACCTGCGATGAACAGTCCGAGCGCAACGCTGGCGCAGAGTATCTTCCGCATGGGAATCTCCTCAGAGAACGAAGTCGGGTGGCGATTGGCCAGAAAGATTTGAAAGGACACGCTGTTGCAGCATGCCGTTCTAAGAGATGCGCGAGTGGGGATTGATATTCCCGAAAATCGTCGCACTCGCCTCAACGAGCCGTTGGGTTCATCCCACCGGTATCAGGGGGCGATGCCACCGCCTGAAGGCGGTACGACGAGCATGCCGAGCGCTACGACTGAAAGAATCCCGGCGGGTAAGGCAGCACGGTGGGGAGGTCGTCGCGGACGCCCATGCCGCAGATTTCGTCGCCGCTGTGACGCACGATGCCGTGCGTGCGCCCCATGATCCAGCCGTCGTATTCACTGCGGAGGATTTTCTCGCCTACCGGCCGGCCCCAGATGTCGCGCAGCTCGGCGATCGGGTCGCCCTTTTTGACGACGTCTCCGGCATCGACCAGGTGGCGGACGATGCACGACACGGGCACGCGCGGCGTTGAGCGCCGGCGACATCGATAACCCAGATCGAGCACTTTAATGCCGGCAATGGGCTCGGATGGGCTTTCGAGCATTCCCGCCCAGCGCAAGACGTTCTTGAGCCCCGCCAGCGACGCCTGCGCAATAGCCGGGTCGGGCATGTGGCCCGTTCCCAATTCCATCGTCAATCCGGGGATCCGCGCCGCATTGACCGCGGCCCCGGTCGTCGAACGGTGCAAACGATCATCGAAATAGGCATCATAAGCCATCTCGCTGAGAACCGAGTGACCGTAGGCGCGGCACATCTCGCCGATGCGCTGGTCCAGCTTTTCGGCCTCGATCCGTGCGGCCTTATTGGCGGCAGCCGTGCCGTCGTCGCGATAGTAGACCCGGTCTCGAAAGACCATCGAAATCGATCCGGTCCAAGTGTTGTGCAGATCGATCCAGCAATCAGCGCTCGATTTGATTTCCTCGAACAATCGCGTATACGCCTGCTCGAGCACCGACGGGGGATCCAAATCGGGGTCGTGCGGCCGGCGCGGTTTGCCGTCGGGAAACAAGCGATTTGGGTCGCCGTGATGATAATACGACTCGCGATTCATCGTCCTTAAGCCAGACGGATTGAGGGCCGGGATACAGACGATGGTGCCATGCAATTGGCGCACGAGTTCCCGGGAGATCAACAAGTGCAAAACCTGCAGGCCCGAATGCTCGTTGCCGTGAATACCGGCGGTCAGCCAGAACGTCGGTCCGCGCGGATTCCCCTGGGCGATGACGACCGGTATCTCTTCGACGCCGCCGGTCGGCTGATCAAACAGGTGATATGTTCCATAGCTGATGCGACCGGGAGAGGCTTTGGCAGAACCGAGAGAAAATGGCATACGGCAGCAATCGCTGGAAGGAGACGAGGCGGGAAACCGGGAAACGCCGAGATCCGAGCCGCTCTGATCAAGCAGACGACTTGGACGAGACGCAGGGCAATTCATTCCCCGCCTTATGGTACAGGCATCGCGTCTGGCTTTCGAGTGATGGGGCGGTTGCACGGCGTCTCACAATCAACAAAAATGGAACGTAGATGATGCGGGCCATTCAAACGCAGCGCGGCGACTGGCCGGAGACCGCCTGAACCGAACGGGAGAAATCTGTCGATGGCCGAGCGTCAACTGGGGCCCTTTTTGCTGGGGCAGAAGCTGGGGGGTGGTGGAATGGGGGTGGTCTATCGCGCCACTTTCACCAAGACCGGCCAGGTCGTGGCGCTCAAGTTGCTGCATACGGAAATGGCGGCCAAACCCAAGCTCGTCGCCCGCTTCGATCGCGAGCTGGCCATCGTCAAGAAACTCAAGCATCCGAATATCGTCCCCTGCCTGTGGGGGGGCAAGATCGGCAATCAGCAGGCCATGGCCATGGAGCTGATCGAAGGAGGGACGCTCGCCGCCGAGCTCAAGAAGCGCGGAAAGATCCCCTGGGAGGAAGTGATTTGCATCGGCCAGCAGGTCTGCTCGGCGCTGGAGCACGCCCACGGCCACGGCATCGTTCACCGCGACCTGAAGCCGTCGAACTTGCTGCGCACCAAAGACGGGAAGATCAAGCTCGCCGATTTCGGCATCGCCCGCGACAACGACGCGACAGCGCTCACCGCGGCGGGAAAAACGGTCGGCACATTCGCGTACATGTCGCCGGAACAGATTCGCGGCGCCCCGCCGGTGACGGCTAAGACAGACTTGTACGCTTTGGGCTGCGTGATGTACGAACTGCTCACGGGATCGCCTCCTTTCGCGGGTGAGACAGCTGGTGAATTGCTGTACCAGCACATCGAGAAGAAACCGACGCGCGTGACGGCGCTCACGCTCGATTGCCCGGTGTGGTTCGACACGGTCTTGCAGCAGTTGCTCGAAAAGGACCCCGACAAGCGACCACGCGACGCGATGGCCGTTGCGGCGGCGCTCGCCGAGGTGGAAGTCAAGGTGGCCGAGCAGGTCAGCGTCGTGACGCATGCCGCCAGCGGTATGCCGACCGGAATCAACGTCACGGCCGACGGCACGGAGGTCCGCAAGCTCCTCAAAAAGAAGAAAGTCAAAAAAGGGGATGCGGGGCCGTTCTACGAGCAAACCTGGTTTCTGGTTTTATGTCTCGTGGCCCTCGTCAGCGCTGTAACTTGGGGCGTTTGGCCCAAGAGCGAAGACGTCCTCTGGGCGAAAGCCAAAGTGCTGATGGAGAGCAACGACCCGCTCGATTGGAGCCGCGCCAATGACGACTATCTTTCTGTGCTGCAGAAGCGGTTTCCGGACGGCAAATCGGCGTCGTTCGTGACCGAGTCGATCGACAAGATCAAAATGCGCAAGGCGGAAGACCAGTTGATGAACAAGATGCGGCTGGGGCGCGAGCCGGGCAGCGAAGGCGAACGGCTCTACGCCCAGGCGCGCCGCTATGAGCTGTTCGGCGACCGGGTGACGGCGCTCGAGAAGTACGACAGCATGATTCAGGTGCTCCCGGACGAAGGGGAATCGCGCCCCTTCGTGAATCTAGCCCGCCGGCAGCGGGCGCAGATTGATTCGGCCAGCGAGGGCAAACCCGATCGCCTCAAGATCGTCACCGAAGCGCTGAAAAAGGCGGACGAACAATACCAGGCCGGCAATGTCGTCGAAGCCAACAAGACCTGGAACAGCATCATCTCGCTGTATGAAAACAACAAAGAGCTGCGGCCGCTGGTCAAACGGGCGCGAGCACGGCTCGCCAACAAGACCGACCCAGACGACGAACCGAATGCGGAAGAACCTCGCCCTGTCGAGTGATCTCTCGCCCGACTCGTTCCCAAGCTCCGCTTGGGAACGCCGCGTCCGAAGCTCTGCTTCGCGTCACGAGACGCCGGTCATGAGGCCATGCGTGCCGATCCGGCATCCGCAAAACGCTTCTGGAAACGTCAATGTCAATCTCACGCCGCGACAGCCGTTGACGACTCGGTGCGTTTCGCGAAGCGGAGCTTCGCCGCGTGCGTTCCCCAGCAAAGTTTGCGACCGAGCAGCCGCTCGCATCGGAGCAGTCGCTCGGGCCGAGTCGAGATCATTCCTTCCCGCGGATCGGCAGTTTGAGCTTCTGCCGTTCTGCATCGCTCGACAATCCGCGGAACATGATCTCGAGCAGTGCCGCGTACTGTTCATCCAGCGACACGCTGCGCCCCATGAAGCGGTTCGTAAACATCGTCCCGTACAGCAGGCTGCCTACCGTATCCGTAATCCGTTCCACCGGCAGATCGGCCCGCAAACGGCCCTCGGCGATCAGATCGCGATAGAGGTCTTGCCAATATCCGATGTTTGCGACTCGATACTCGAAATATGTCGACTGCTTTCTGTCCCGGAAAATGGCCCGCTCCTGAATTACCAGCTCGACGTATTCCGGGTGTTCTTCGAAGAACTCGAGATACGCACGCACCGCGACGGCGATCCGTTCGAAAGGGTCGGAAACGCTTTCCGCCGCCGCGCGAACGGTTTGCTGCATCCAACTCATCCCCCAGTCGACGCAGGCGAAGAACAGTTCCTGCTTGCCGGGGAAGTACAAATAAAGTGTTCCCTTGGCGATCCCCGCCTCAGCGGCAACCCGCTCCATTTCACAGCCGGCATAGCCATCTTTGGCAAACAACCGGGCCGCCGATTCGACGATGGACTGGCGCCGTTGCGAGCGCCGTTCGGATCCAGCCGAATCGACGTCGCCGGCAGAGCCGGATTCACCCATCGGTGGAATGATCGGTTTTCCCATTGAAAGCGGTTTACTCGCGAATATAATAGCACGCTAATGAATATGACTGACTGGTCAGTCATATTCTAACCCGGAAATGGGCCGCGACCAGCGTTGAATTGCCGATTCCAGCCAATTTTCGATCCGGACACTATGAATCCAGAAGTCGATGCAGAGAAGCCGTCGTCAGCAGTACGACGGCCCCAACGGGGTGATGTTTCCCGTTGGAGAGACCAGTTCGCGTCAGCCGGAATTTCGCCCTTACCGGGCTCCGCCGATTCTTGTTTTCAAGACCCAGGGCTAACGCCCCGGGGTATTGAATTTCGCCCCCAGGGGGCTGAAAACACGACTGCGCCGCGCAACGGTTTCAAACATTCCGTCACGACCGCGATCATGCTCGTGGCAGGAATGCTGTTGTTGGCGGGCTGCAACCGGGCAAAACCGAAAGAGGCCGAGGCGAAACCGCCGGAAGTCTTTTTCGAGCGGCCTGACGAGCAGATGGTGACCGACGACGAAACATTCACCGGTCAGACCGTCGCCGTCAATACCATCGAGATCCGGGCGCGAGTCGGGGGCTACCTCGAAAAGGTGTTTTTCAAGGATGGCGATCTGGTTAGCGAGGGGTCTCCGTTGTTCGAGATCGACGAACGTCCCTATCGGGCCGAGTTCGATCGCACCACGGCGACGCTGGCACAGGCCCGCGCGCACCTCGAACGGCTCAAACGGCAAGAGGAGCGGGCCAACCAGCTCTTCGAACGGAAAGCGATTTCGACGGAACAACTCGACCAGGCGCGCTTCGATCGCGCCGAGGCCGATGCGACTGTGGCCGCCGCCGTCGCCAGCAATGAAACGGCCGAGTTGAATCTGAAATTCACCAAGATCAATTCGAAGATCAACGGGCGGATCAGCCGCCGCATGGTGGACCCGGGAAATATGGTCCAGGCCGATACGACCGCCCTCACGACGGTCGTCTCGCTCGACCCGATCTACGCCTACTTCGACGTCGACGAGCGCACGCTGCTCCGGTTGCGGCGGTTGATGGAGGCGGAGCATGCCGAATCGGCCCTCAGTTCGCAGGTCGCCGTCGAGGTGACGCTGGCCGATGAAGAAACAGCGCCCCTGTGGGGTCGAATCAACTTTCTCGATAACCAGGTCGACCCCAGCACGGGGACGCTGCGGGCCCGCGCCGTCGTCGACAATCCCAAAGGGTTCCTGTCTCCGGGGCTGTTCGTGCGGCTCCGTGTGCCGGTCGGGTCGCCGCGGAAGGTGCTGCTGGTCCATGAAGAAGCCTTGCAGTCGGACCAGGGACAACGCTTTTTGTGGGTGCTCGACGACGAAGACAAGGCCATTTACCGGCAAGTGAAAATCGGGAAACAGACGGAGAATAGGCGAGTGATCCTCGACGGGCTGAAAACGTCCGACCGCGTGATCGTCAAAGGCGTCCAGCGCGTCCGCCGGAACAAGAAGGTGACGCCGGAATTGCTGGAGCCACCCGCCAGTCTCGCCGCCAGCGACCGGAAAAAGGACGAGTCGGCGGAGACGAAGGCCCTCGGAGGAGGGCGGTAAGTACAAACCGGAGAATGACGAAATCCGAAAATCGATGTCTAACGAGAACACGTAAGGCGGAACCACAAAATGGCGAACGTCCGGTTCCGTTTAAGCTGGCGACATTTGTATTCGACGTTTTGATTTTCGGATTTCCGTGTTCCTTAGACATTGGAATTTCGTCGTTCGGTTTTTCCGGCAGCGCGATTAATCCGGGGGCTGGCACCCCTGGCTCGCCGGGAATTTCGACTTTTTGACCTTTTCGACTCTCGACCCTGATGTTTTCCCGGTTCTTCATCGATCGGCCGATCTTCGCCGCGGTCCTGTCCATCGTGATTACGCTGGCGGGAGCGATCGCGGCGTTCAATCTGCCTTTGGCGCAGTATCCCCCTGTCACCCCGCCGACGGTCCAGTTCGACTGCAACTATCCGGGCGCCAGCGCGCAGGTCGTGGCGCAAACCGTCGCCGCGCCGATCGAGCAGCAGGTGAACGGCGTCGAGAACATGCTGTACATGTCGTCGCAGTGCACCAGCGACGGCTCGTACACGCTGACAGTCACCTTCAAAACGGGAATGAATCTGAACCTCGCGCAAGTCCTGGTGCAGAACCGGTTGGCGCTGGCCATGCCGCAATTGCCCGCCGTCGTGCGCCAGGCGGGAGTCACCACCCGCAAACGATCGCCCGACATCCTGATGACGGTGAGCCTCAGTTCCCCCAGCATCGACGGCCGCCCCCCGAAGTACGATCAGCTGCATCTCAGCAACTACGCCCTGATGAACATTCGCGACGAAATCTCGCGCGTGCCGGGGATCAGCGAAGTCATCGTGTTCGGCCAGCGCGATTACAGCATGCGGATCTGGCTCGACCCCGATAAACTGGCGGTTCGCTTGCTGGCGGTCAGCGACGTCATCGACGCGATTCGCGAACAGAACGTGGCCATCGCACCAGGCCAGATGGGGCAGCCGCCGACGGTGCATGGGCAGCCGCTGCAGGTTCCGTTGTCGGTGCTGGGGCGACTGGGCGAACCCGAAGAATTTGCCGAGATCATCGTCCGCCGCACGCCCGACGGGCGCAAGATCCGCATTCGCGATCTGGGGCGAGTCGAACTTTCGGCCAAGAGCCACGACGTCAGCAATCGTTTCGACGGCAAGCCCACCGTGGGGCTGGCGGTGTTCCAGTTGGCCGATGCCAATGCGCTGGAGACGGCCGACCTGGTCAAGGCCAAGGTGGAAGAACTGGCGGCGGACTTCCCGGAAGGCATGTTGTACGAAATCGGCTACGACACGACTCCTTTCATTCGCGAATCGATCCAGGAAGTCGTCAAGGCGCTGCGCGATGCGATCATTCTGGTGGCGATCGTCGTGCTCATCTTTCTGCAGGGCTGGCGGGCGGCCATCATTCCGCTGATCGCCGTGCCGGTGGCCATCATCGGCACGTTCGGCGTGATGGCGGTGGCCGGCTTCAGCATCAACAACCTGACGTTGTTCGGGCTCGTGCTGGCGATCGGCATCGTGGTGGATGACGCCATCGTCGTGGTCGAATCGGTCGAGCACCACATCGAGCACGGAATGCCGCCGCGTGCGGCGGCTTTCAAGGCTATGGATGAAGTTTCCGGGCCGGTGATTGCCGTGGGGCTGGTGCTGAGCGCCGTATTCATCCCCTGCGCCTTTCTGTCGGGCATCGTCGGGCAGTTTTTCCGGCAGTTTGCACTGACGATCGCCGTGTCGACGATCATCTCGACGTTCAATTCGCTCACGCTCAGTCCGGCGCTGGCGGCGCTGTTGCTGCGGCCGCGCAATGCCAAGCGCGACGTCATCACCTGGATCCTCGATATGTTGCTGGGCTGGCTGTTTCGCTCGTTCAACGCGGGATTTC
>DASYAR010000605.1:0-4112 GCA_036501235.1 Planctomycetaceae bacterium | reverse complement strand
GTCGGCATCGTGCGGAACCGGCTTGCCTTCCAGTTCGTACAGCGCGTTCTGCGCTGCCCGTTGCTCGGCGGCTTTTTTATTCGCCCCCCAGGCGGGGTGATACGACTGCTGCCCGATCAAGGCCGCTACTTTGAAGCATTTCGAATGATCGGGCCCCTTCTCGTCGAGCAGCCGGTAGATCGGGGTTTCGCCGAGCATCTTCTGCGAATACTGCTGTAAGAGGCTCTTGTAGTTCCGACCGTGCTCGACTCCCCCCGCCATTTCGATCTCGGGCCCCATGACGCGCCCGATCACCCGCTGCACGGGCGCCAGGCCGCCATCGAGATAGACCCCTGCGATCAACGATTCGAAAACGGCCGCCGCCACGGACATCGGCACCGTATCATTGATCGCGAGACCTTTGCCGAGAAGCAGCGATTTGGGAAGGCCCAGCGTCTCGCTGACTTTCGCACACGTCGTGCGGCTGACGACGATCGACTTGATCCGTGTCAGCTCGCCCTCGGTCTCTTCGGGAAAGAGGGTGTAAAGCATCTCGCAGATGACGGCGCCCATGATGGCATCGCCAAGAAACTCGAGACGTTCATTGGACGCCAGGCGGTGGTTGGCCCCTGATGCATGGGTCAGGCAATTGCGGAGCAATTCGCGATTGGCGAATTGATATTCGAGCGCTGCCTCGCACTGCTGCAGCATTTCTTCGGTGTGATCGCCTTCTACCCGCCGCGACATGGTTGA
This sequence comes from Planctomycetaceae bacterium, assembly GCA_036501235.1. GTDB lineage: Bacteria > Planctomycetota > Planctomycetia > Planctomycetales > Planctomycetaceae > JACQFH01. The sequence goes on along the minus strand of DASYAR010000605.1, from coordinate 3,380 downwards.
CCCTGCAAAATGCGGAATTCATTTCCGCCGGTGGCGCGGGAGCTCAGGCTTCAGCCGGCGCGGGCCATACGACCCGCCGGCGGAAGCCAGGACTCCAACCCGACCCTCCCCCCTTGACCCGCAGTCCGGATGAGAGGGAATTGACTCAATCCCCTCCGGAACTTCGTATGCTCTACTCGACCGGGGAGGCTTTGTCAATCGGCGGGGCCAATGGCAAACGCCGCCCGCGGCCAGTAGATTGGAACAATGACGCTCCGTGTGAACAATATTCGCCTCGCCGTCGAACAGCCCGAACAGGCGCTGCGCGACGCCTTGGCCCAAACCTTGGGCATTCGGCCGACCGATCTGGCCCGCTTCCGCATCCTGCGCAAAAGCCTCGACGCCCGGTCGCGAGACGATCTGGCATTCGTCTATTCGGCTGCCGTCGAACTTGGCGACGATGAACAGCGCGTGTTTCAATCGCGGCGTGATCCGCGCGTCGAATCTTACCAGCCCCCGGTCTTCGCAGAACCTGCCGCTGGCAGCGACCGTCTGGCAGATCGCCCGGTTGTGGTCGGTTCCGGTCCCGCCGGCCTCCTGGCGGCGTATTATCTGGCTGTCCGTGGCTATCAGCCTTTGGTTCTCGAGCGGGGACAGGCGGTCAAAGAACGGGTCCCGGCCATCCGCGCATTCGATCGTGGGGGAGACTTTGACCGTGAAAACAACTATCTGTTCGGCGAAGGGGGGGCCGGTACGTTCAGCGATGGGAAGCTCACCTGCCGGATGTCCGGGCCCGATGTCGACTGGGTATTGGAACGGTTCATCGAATGCGGCGGCAAGCCCGAGATCCGATACGAGCATCGCCCGCACCTGGGGAGCAACAGGCTACCCATGCTCGTGCGCAACTTCCGCCGGCAAATCGAGGCCCACGGCGGTGAATACCGGTTTGGCTGTCGCGTCGAAAAGCTCGACGTGGCCGACGGGCGAGTTCGCGGGGTCCTCACTTCATCGGACTATATCCCGGCCCGCGTCGTCGTGCTGGCGATCGGCCACAGTGCCCGCGACACTTACGAGATGCTGCACGCGCTCGGGCTGCCGATGGAAGCCAAGTCGTTTCAGCTCGGGCTCCGCATCGAACAGCCGCAGGAGCAGGTCAATCGACACAAATACGGCCGCAATCGCTACTTCGACATCCTGGGGGCGGCGGATTATACGCTGATCGCCCGCGGACAGACCGATTTGTTCACTTTTTGCATGTGTGCGGGGGGCTCGATCATTCCCAGTGTGTCGGAACCTGAAATGTTCTGCTCTAACGGAATGAGCAATTCCCGGCACGATACGAGCTACGCCAACAGCGGCCTGGTGGTGACGCTCGATGCCCGCGAAATCCTGGGAGATCACCCCTTGGCGGGGGTTGAAGTGCAAAGGCGCTACGAGGCGGCGGCCTTTAAGCTGGCGGGCCGTAATTACCTGGCTCCCATCCAGCGAGCCAGCGATTTTGTCGCCGGACGCGCACCGGGAGGGGGGGAGCGGTTACAATGCTCGTACCAGCGGGGGACCAGGTCTCTGGCCCTCGATCAAGTTTTGCCGCCAAAAGTGGCAGCGGCCATCCGGGCCGGGTTGCCAATTATGGATCGCAAGTGGCGCGGTGATTTTCTGAAGAATGCGGTTCTGGTCGGTCCTGAAATGCGGGGAAGTTCCCCGGTGCGAATCGGACGCGACGCGGTCAGTCGCGAGTGTCCGGGCGTCGGCGGACTCTATCCGATTGGCGAAGGGGCAGGTTATGCGGGAGGCATCGTGAGTGCGGCGGTGGATGGATTGAGATCGGCAAAAAGCATCGTGGGGCACTATGTCCCGCTCATCAATAGACTCTAAGGAGCACGTCATGGCGAAGAAGAAACCGGCCAAGAACAAGAAGTCGGCGGCCGGTCGGGCAGCAGCAAAAAAACCGGTCCGCAAACCGGTCGCGGTTCGCAAACCGGTGAAGCAAAACCCTCGCCAGGGGGCGCGCGTCGTGCCGCGCAAAAAGAAGCCGCCTGTCGCCAGCGCCCCGATCGAAGCGGCGCCTTCGCTGGGCCGCCCAAAGGTGACCGGCGAAGAAGATCTCGACCTGTTCTTCAAGGAAGACTATCACGCCCGGCAGATTTTCAAATTCCTCAACGTGCGGACGCTGAAAGATCTCGAACGCTACAGCGCAGGAGAAATCTTGCGACGGTTGTCGAATCCGATCAAGGAAACGGTGGAACGGATCCGCCGTTCGTTGGCGCATCACAACCGTTGCCTGAACGGCGACGAGACATACGCGCTCGAGCACAAAGAAGAAGCGGCGAAAATTTTGAAAGGCGCGTGACTACTTCGGAATCACATTCAGGGTGTAGTAACCGACGGTGGGCCATAGCGCAGGTTGCGACGCGGGGCCGATCTTGCCACAGGTGATCTCGTAGACGTGGCCGGGTTGTTGCTTCGAGACGTGCAGTACGACCGACAGGCCGTCCGGGGCGACGTCGAGCGATTCGACGGCAAGCTGGTGCCGGCCCGAGTCGGGAGTCGCGTAAGAACCCTGCCACTTGCGGGTGTAGCCTGAAATCTCGTAGTTCTCGCGATTGGCCGCCGCCGCTCTGTCGATCGGCGACGTGAACGATATCACGAATTGATTTTCGAAGGCCATGATCTCGCGGATACCTACGGGAAGTTTGCCGTTCGGGCGCAGGCGGACGATATCGCCGATGTTCGGCCCCCCCAGCCAGCCGCTGTCGTAGATGCTGCCGATGTAGATGTCTCCACTTGGTGAGACAGTACCGCAGAGCGTACCGAGGAATCCGTCGCGCGCACCAGCGGGCGTCGGCAGGCTCAGAGGATAGACTCCTCCCTGGAACGTATTGCCGACCGGTTGCAGCGTGAATCGAACGAGGAATCGGCTGTCGTATTCGCAACCGATGCCGTGCCCGGCAAAGGGATGGCCGGCGCCCTCGTTCGCCCGCGGCAGAAAGAAGAGGCCGTTCACGCTGCGCGTCCACGGATGGGGCACTTGAATCGCCGGCAGCGTCACGGGGGCTTTGGGATTCTCTTCGTAGAGACTGGGCACCCCGTAGCTGGCTCCTGCGACGAGATGATTGATCTCATTGAAGGTGTTCTGCACGCCCTGATTGTCGGAGACGAAAATCTGGTCATCGGGAGTGATGGCGATCCCGGTGGGATAACGGAAAGCGTGTCCCAGCGGCGTGACGGTGCCGCTCTTGTCGACGCGCAGCACCTTGCCGCGCCATTTCGACTTTTCGCGGTCGCGGCCCGGCTTTGCATAATCGCTGCCAGTGCCGACGTACAGGTTGCCCTGCGAGTCGCGGACGATGCCGGTCGTCCAGTCGTGGTAGTCTTCGGTATAACCCCAGCTGTCGGCGACG
>DASYAR010000604.1:0-8720 GCA_036501235.1 Planctomycetaceae bacterium | reverse complement strand
AGGCTCGACCGGGTGTGCCCATATCCGGTCCGATGGGTTCCAGCGGTAGCCCGCCTCTTTCATCGTGTCGATGACGGCCTGGCTCGGCTTGTCCTCAAAGCGGCCTTCGCCAAACTTGATCGCCATCTGGCGGTCCTGCTTGCTCTCGAAGAGGCGGACGCCGGCTACGTTATCGACGGCTAATCCGAACGGATCGGGGGCGGGTACGTATTTCTTCTGTCCAACCCTGCTGGCGAAGCTCTGGCCGTTTTCGTCGGTGTCAGGTGCCGGCGGTTCCAAAACTGCGGTAGCGGTTTCCGGTGCCGGCGGTTCGGCGGTAGCGGTGGTGGTTTCTGTTGAGTCTTTATCGGGTGTACGTTTACGCGGTGACATATGGTTAATCCTCCTTGATGGTAATGAGGGCTAATCATTAACCCTCATTAAGGATAATATCACAGTTCGATGTCGCGGCGCAATAGGCTGAGTGCGGGTTTCAGCGTACCAATGTGACACAAATCCAGGTTTTTCGCGCCTTACGAGTGTATGACACTTCGGACACCCGCAGAAACACTCGCTTTTTGGTGTATCATGTTTCCGCCACAATCGCAGTCGTGTGGGGAGCGAATCGCTGTGAATTGTGCGCACAGAACGCACCAATGAGAACGCAATCTTGTGCTACATGCAGCGTGCCGGCACACGGGATGTGTGCTGGCTCACGGAGCCGGCTGGAACCGGCTCCTACGGGCCTATGCAGAGCATAGGGAAGATGCCTGTCATAATTATTCTTTGTAAGTTTGCAAGCTGCTTAGTCTGCTCATATCAGCCTTGCGGTTCCTTCGGAATGCGTTTGCGGCAGTGATTGGCTGGCAAACGTCTATCGCATGGAGGCGACCGTTGGCCGGGGATTCTGCGAAGGCTGAACCTTCATCGTGATGAGGTTCGTGAGGGTGATACCTGAGTAACTGCGGGCTGGCAGTCGATCGAGTAATCGAGGTAAGCGGCCAGCTCCACAATTACAACCTGTGGGTGAATCGTATTTGTGGCCTGGTATCGCACAAGCCGACGTTGAGAGAAACTGAACCCTTGCAAACTGAGGCTGGCTGCGGGGGAGCATAGTTTAGTTAATATTTCGTTAACGAATTCGTGATATTCTAAAATGGGGGATGATTCGCATCACCCAGCAGAATAACGCCAAGGACGCGAAGTCCTACTACGCGACGGCGGACTATTACAGCGAAGGACAGGAACTGGTCGGCCTGTGGGGCGGCAAGGGCGCCGCCCGGCTCGGGCTGGAAGGGACGGTGGACAAGGCGTCCTTCGATCGGTTGTGCGACAACCGCGACCCAAGGACAGGAAAGCCCCTGACCGTGCGGACGCGAAGCGAGCGGACGGTGGGTTACGATTTCACCTTCTCGGTGCCGAAGTCGGTCTCCCTGCTCTACGCCCTGAGCGGCGACGAGGACATCCTGGGAGCCTTCAGGGCAGCCGTCGCTGAGACCATGCGGGATATGGAAGCGGAGATGAAAACCCGCATCCGTAAGGGTCTCCAGGACACCGATCGCACGACGGGCAACATGGTCTGGGCGGAGTTCATCCATACCACGTCGCGGCCCGTGGATGGGCTCCCCGACCCGCAATTGCACGCCCATGTCTTTGTCTTCAACACGACCTGGGACGACAAGGAGAGCCGCTGGAAAGCCGGCCAGTTTCGCGAGCTGAAACGGGACGCCCCGTACTTCCAGGCGGCCTTTCGGGTTCGCCTGGCCGGAAGGCTCCAGGAACTCGGCTTTGGCGTCAATCGTAAACGCGACGATTTCGAGATCGCCGGGATACCGGCGGACGTGCTGAAGCGCTTCTCGCGTCGCACCGCGCTGATCGAGAAAGTGGCCGAAGAGAAGGGAATCACCGATCCCGGCCGCAAGGCCGAACTCGGGGCCGAAACCCGCGAAAAGAAGGGCTCTACGTTCGGCTGGGAACGTCTTCGCAAGGAATGGGACAGCCGCCTGACTAAGCCTGAGCGTCAGACGCTGGCTGCGGTTCATGCTCGCGACCGAATGGCGGCCAAACCGCCGCGCTTCGAGGCGGGAGCCGTCGATCACGCCATTGAGCACAGCTACGTGCGCGAGGCGGTGGTGCCGGAGCGCAAGCTCGTCACCGAAGCGCTCAAACGCGGAATCGGTGCGGTGACGGTCGAAGGCGTGGCACGTGAGGTGCAAAAACGTCCCCTGATCCGCAGTCAAATCGACGGTCGCCCGATGGCGACCACGAATGAAATGCTGGCCCTGGAGAAGCGGCTGATTGACTTCGCTCGCCAGGGGCGCGGGCGCTGCCGCCCGCTTGGCGATCCCAAGCGGCCATGCTCGCGCGACTGGTTCAACGACGGGCAAAAAGCCGCCGTCCGCCATGTGCTCGGCTCGCGTGACCGGGTGATGATTATCCGCGGTGTCGCCGGAACGGGCAAAACGACGCTTGAGCAGGAGATCGGCGAGGCGCTGGCCGAGGCCAGCAGGCCGGTGGTCGCTCTCGCCCAGTCGGTCAAGGCCAGCCGGGAAGTGCTGCGCGACGAAGCGGGCTTCGCCACTGCCGACACGGTGGCCAGATTCCTGAAGGACGACGAGATGCAGGAATCGGCCAGAGGTGGCGTCATCCTGGTCGATGAGGCCAGCCAACTCGGTACACGGGACATGATGGCAGTGTTCGGCGTGGCCGATCGGCTAAGCGCCCGCGTCATCCTCGTAGGCGACCGCCGGCAGCACCGTAGCGTCACGGCTGGCGAGCCGCTCAAACTCTTGGAAGAGTCGGCCGGCCTGCGGGTGGCCGAGGTCACGGAAATCCTGCGGCAGCAGGGGGATTACAAGAAAGCGGCGCAGGCGTTCAGCGAAGGGCGGAGTGAGGAGGGATTCAAGGAATTGGATAGGCTCGGCTGGATCAAGCAAGTGGAAGATTGCGAGCGCTACAAGCAGTTGGCCGCTGCCTACCTCGCCGCCGCCTCTGAAAAGAAGCGGGGTGGTGCAAATAAGTCGGCACTGGTCGTGTCGCCGACGCACTCCGAGGCGCAGCGGATCACACAGGCGATTCGCGCCGGGCTGAAAAGGAAAGGCAAGCTCGGCGACGAGCGCGTCGTCAACGTATGGGTTTCCGGTCACCTGACCGATGCCGAGAAAGCCGACCCGACCCAATATGATCCGGGCGACTTGCTCCAGTTTCACCAGAACGCACCGGGCTACACGAAGGGAGCACGGCTGATTGTCGACGATAAGACCAAGCCGCCGATCGAGCTCGCCGAGCGGTTTGAAGCATACCGGCCGATGCAGCTTTCCCTGGCCGTCGGCGACCGCGTGCGAGTTACCGCCGGCGGCAAGACGAAGGACGGCAAGCATCGCTTGAGCAACGGCTCGCTTCTCTCCGTGCAGGGATTTTCCAAGCGTGGCGACATCATCGTCGATCACGGCTGGGTCATTGACCGCGATTTCGGCCACTTAAGCCACGGCTATGTCGTCACAAGCCATGCCAGCCAGGGCGTGACGGTGGACAAGGTCTTCGTCGGCGTGTCCAGCGAGTCATTCCCCGCGACGTATCAGCGAACGGCCTACGTTGCCGTGACGCGAGGCAAAGAGCAGGCGCAGATATTTACCGACAACAGGAACGACTTATTGAAGGCGATCAGCCGGCCGGACGATCCGTTGTCGGCGACGGAGATTTCCAAGGACACGCAGAAGAAACCGCGTTTGCGCGGTCGGCTGAAGCAGCAAATGTCGCTTGCCGGTGATGCTGCCGTATTGCGGCAGCGGCAAGACTCCATTCAGCCGGGCGGCGAAAGAGACGGCATGTAGAAAAGGAACGGGCCATGTTCGATGACAGCAAACATCAGGAGCGATTGCAACAAAAGTCCCGGCCGGCTGGGCACGCCACGGCCTCGCCGACCAAGGAGGCAGAGGCCGAGGCGGGCGAGGCTTCCTGCGGAGCGTTCGGCTATCTGCGGGGACTCCGCGACCAGTCCGCCGCTCTGGAGTTGCGTTTCCGGGACGGCAACAGCATGTGGTTCCCCTACGTCTGGCTGGGAAACTGGCAGTACAAACCTTCCGACGGGCTGCTGTTGAAATTCACCGGGGATCTCGTGTACCTCGTTCTGATCCGCGGCAGCAACCTCGACCGGCCGCTGAATGAAGGAGCGATCAATCTGACGCATGCCGGCCTGCAAAGGCATCGGGTGCTTTGGGTCCGCGAGATGAGCAAGGATGAAATCCGGCAAGTGGGAGAGACCGGGCCGACCATCGACAGCATCGAGGTGGCGGAATTCGAGAGCCATTCCAACCTAAAAGAATGGCTTGGCACGCACGCGCCGGAGTTCTTACAATAAGGTGGCTGAACAATTCTTCCAACTTGCCCCCGGGGTTTCCTATTGCGATGCGTCGGTCAATCCAATCGACGCGCGTAACCACCAATGGCCCTAGACTATCCCAGGCAATCTGACCACGCTCGTAACCGGAAAACATAAACACGAATTCAACGAGGGCTCCAAGTGCGAGAGAGAAAAGACGTTTATAAACTGCTGCCCGGCGACCAGACACTTGACTGGTACGCGCGGGCCGTTGCAGCGATGCAGGCACTGCCTCAAACCGACCCGATGAGCTGGAGATACCAGGCCGCGATTCACGGAATTAACCCGCTCCCTACGGCAATGACGGGGACGTGGGCCGAGTGCCAGCACGGCTCTTCGTTCTTCCTGCCCTGGCACAGAATGTACATTTTGAATTTCGAACGAATCGTTGCCATGCACGTGGCGAATCTTGGTGGTCCTACAGATTGGGCGTTGCCGTACTGGAACTACACGACTTCGGACGCGGCCACTCTGGCACTACCACCGAAGTTCCGCACCCCGACGCTGCCCAGCGGTGCAACGAATCCACTATACGTGGCCCAGCGGAGCCCGATAGCGAACACGGGCGGCCCTGTGCTCGGCCCCCGCGATGTTGACCTTAGCACATGCCTGACGTCGAGCGGTACTACCAGTCCGGGCGGCTTCTTCGGTGGTCCCGCGGTAGCCCATTCTGGCAGCATGCCCGGCACGCTAGAACTGACCCCGCACAACGCCGTCCACCGACAGGTCGGGAATACATTTGGCGGGTGGATGGCGGACCCCGACTTGGCTGCTCTTGATCCGATTTTCTGGCTTCATCACTCAAATATCGATCGACTTTGGGAAGTGTGGCTGGACTGTGACCCATTGCACAAGAATCTGACGTCGGCATACTGGCTAACTGCGGTCACATTCCAGTTTCACGACGCAACAGGATCGCTGGTCACCATGCGAACAGCGGATGTTCTCAGCTTGACCGCGCCGATGTTAGACTACAAGTATTCGGATGCAAGTTGCCCCATCGCTTTTAGCGCTCCTGGCCCAGGCCCAATTGTACCAACCCCTACAGGGCCAGTTGCCGCCACACCTACTGGAATCGGGACTCTAATGACCGCCCTTCCACGCGAGCTAGTCGGTGCGACACTTTCGGCAGTTCGACTCGGGGATAAGGTCGCGCATTTTCCTTTGCCGACCCCCGTTACACCACAGGCATTCCGCTTTGCGGCAGACAAGGCGGCGCCTTCCCAATCAGCAATGACAAGGCAGCTTGTTAATCAAGTCACATTGCACCTCGAACAGGTGACTTCTACCGATGTGGCGCCTACCTATGATGTATTTCTCAATGTACCAATTGGGGATGATCCGAATAAGCACGAAGATCGGTTTGTCGCACGGGTAGCAATGTTCGGTATCAAACAGGCAAGCGATCCGCTTGGGTCACACGGCGGCGGCGGTCAGACTTTTGCCTTTGACATCACCAAGCTTTATCACCATCTTGCTGACTTGGGTGAAATCGACCCCAAGAGCTTGCGAGTGTCATTCGTACCGGTTTCGCCCATCGGTACCCCACATGTAACGATCGGTAGGATCAGCCTATATTTCGCATAATGATCTCACTGCAATCGCGTCCGGATCGCCTGGTTATCGCGATCGCGGTCTTGTCCTGGGTCTGGATGCTCGGGGAAGCCGCGGCCGCGCAGCGTCTTTCGTGCTGTGGGCCGCATCCAACGCAAGCGGCCGATCTCATTTCGTGGATAGTGATGGTGGGTGCAATGATGCTTCCCACCACAGCTCTGGCCGTGCGGGATGTCGCCACACGCTCATTTCGTAGTAGACGGCTACGCGTCGTCCTTGAGTACATCTTAGGCTACACGGCCTGTTGGATATTGGTTGGGACTGTGTTTGCATTGCTGCGTAGATACCCACTTGCCCACGACCTGCGCACTGCGGCAGCAATGTGCTTGCTGGCCGCGGCTTGGGCCATGCTCCCTGTTCGCGCCCACTGGTTTGTACGCTGCCACCGCCAGATTCCCTTGTGCCCGTCTGGCCCGCGCAGCGACCTCGATGCTTTCCGCCAAGGAGCGGTGCATGGCGCCCCTTGCATCAAAACCTGCTGGCCGCTGATGTTCGCATGCGGAATCACTGGCCACGACTTGGTGGTAATGATTGGCGGTGCAGTGTTGGCACCTACTTTCCGCAGATCCCGATTTGAATTTCTCGGTGGTTTCGATTGGCGGTTCAGTGGCCGTACTCGGCAGGTGTCAGGCCCAGGAGTCGGATGATCTTGGCTTGCAGGGGTGTCAAGGTGGTTACCAGAACCAGGTCGGCATCGTCCTCGGCCGCGGTGGTTTTTTGCGAAGCGGACTGATCCGCTTCCGGGCGCCGCACGACGTGACGCTGGATCGGCGCGAATAGTTCCACGATCCGATAGGTCGTCGGCCGCGTGCAGGGCCGGCCCTCGGGATACAGCGGCAGCGACGGCAGTTCGGCCTGGGCCATCGCCCGACGCAGCTCCCGTTCCAACAGCGTCTGCGTCAGGAGCACCAGGAAGTACATCGTCAGCAGACCTTGGATGCGAGCCACGTTCTTCAAGTACACCGGCGCCACGGCGAAGTCGGTCTTGAATTGCGAGAACCGCTTTTCGATCAAGGGCTGACGCTTGTACGCCCGCAGCACTTCCGCAGCATCGAACGCGCGATCGTTGCTGAGCAAGGGAAACACGCCGTCGTCGCGCTCGGCCTCGAGCAGCGCGGCGTGCTGCAATTCCCACGAGAGCGTGTAGGCCGGCTGCGTGTGCTTGACGTATTGCGTGCGTTCGGTCGGACGGCCGGGCGTCGCCTGGCGAAACGTCTCCCGTGGCGCCTCGTCGATGCGCACGCTCAGCCAAGCCGCGACTTCCAGCTCTTCCAGAATCCGCGCCACGGCTTGCTCCACGGGCACGCGCTGGCGAAATCGAGTTCGCGGTCCGGAAAGCCGCTGTTGCAACTCGGCCAGCGCGGCCGAGGCTTGTTGCAACCGGCGGTTCCGTGTCGCGGCGTCCAGTTCTGCCTTGCGCGTGCTGAGAAACCAGAACAACCGATAGCCCTCGCCGGTGACCATCTCGTCGGCGCACGTCGACAACCGATCGTGCAGTTCGCCTTGCTCGTCGGTCACGTCGTACAAGTGCCGCCAAGTCACGCTCGACGCACTCTCGCGCAGCCGAGCGCGGAACAGGTCGTTTTCCTTATAGGTCCGCGGCAACACGGTCACGAAGCGACCGCCGTGGCCGGCGATATAACTCAGATTCTCGCGGCTGGCCAGTTTGCAGTCGGCCACGTACAGAAAGTCCGGCCGCCCGACCAAGGTGTGCAGCACATCCCAGGTCTGACAATGCGTGCGGTCGTCCACCACGTTGCCGCTGGCGGTGGTGAAGTACACCGGCACGCCGCCATCCTCGCTGATGGTCAACGTGTAGAGCAATTGCTTCAGGTCGGGACGGTGGTCCTTGCTGTGTCCCCAGGTGATGGCTGGCGTAACGCGGCCATGCCGATTCCCTTCCTTCGTCGCCGCTTCATACGCTCCATAGAACGACACGGTCGTTGAGTCGTTGTGCAATTCGTCCAGACCGACGTCGAACTCGCCGACGACATGCCGCACCACGGCTAGGATCATCTCCGGCACGGGGCTGGCAAACAACCGATCCAGACATCGTCCCAACCGGTCGTCGTGCAACAACGCCACTTCATCGTTCCACAGATCGAGCAGATCGGGGGCGAAGCGGGCCGCCCACTCGGCCACGCCGTAGATCGGTTCGCGCGCCAACAGCACGTTCCGCAGCAAGACCAGCAAGGCGGAGACCGTCGGCAACTCCGTCCGCGGATCATCCGGCGGCAAGTGTTCGGCCAAGATCTCCGCCAATCGCATCCGATCCAACAACACATTCACCAGCGGCAGTGCGCCCACTTCGTACGATTGCAATTCCAGTCCGGCGCGGCCGGCACGCTGACCCGACTCGACCTTTTTTCGCGGCGAACGTTTCGAGGAAACTCGACGAGAAGACGTTCGTGATTTGCGTCGTCTGGTTGACATGACCAACCTCCTTGAGTGGCGGGAAAAATCCTCTCTCACACGCCCAAGGATTTGCGTCGCAAAGTGTCCCGACAAGCCGCGGCAATTCGCCCGAAATTAGATAGGGGAAATCGCCTCGACGTAAGTCGAGCGGCACTCGATTTACATCTAGGGCGCTGCGCGCAAGTTTTTTTTCACCGGCTCGCAGACCAAGCCAGACACTTGTTATCAGCGGGCTTCAGCGAAGAATCGGTGCGACGCCCGTCGATACCGCTACCGGTCCACATCCCACAAAACCCCGCGCAAATCCCGGCGACAACTTGCGGAAAGTAGG
>DASYAR010000603.1:0-37272 GCA_036501235.1 Planctomycetaceae bacterium | reverse complement strand
CTGGTTGCCGTTGGTCGGAGAGACGTAGTAGTCGGCGGTTACCGAGCTGGCCACCGGCGACGTCTGCAACCAGGACGAGTTGTTCGAGAAACTGATCTGGCCGGCACCGATCGTGCCCGTAATGCCTGCCGCCGGAACATTGAACTGCGTGGCGCTGGTGAACGTCCCCAGCACCATGTTCGCATTCAGGATGGCCAACTGACTGGTCCCGTTCTGCACCAGGTACCGCGCGCCCGAGTCGCTTTGATTGGCGTAACTGGTGATGGTGACTGGCGACGAGCTGAGGAACGACAGCGTCCAGGCCGTTCCATTCGAGAACGTGATCTGGCCGGCCCCGATCGTGGCCGTCAGGCCCCAGGCCGCAATATTGGCCTGCGTGGAATTGATGAAGGTCCCCAGCGCCATCTGCCCCGCGTCATTAATGAACAGAGCGGTGCTCGTTCCATTCTGGATGTAGAACTCCTTCAGGCTGCTGTTGGTCGAACTGACGTAACTGGCGACGGACACCGGCAACGAATTGCCCAGGTCCGTCTGCATCCAGGACGAGCCGTTGGTGAAACTGATTTTTCCGGAACTGAACGTGGCGGTGAGGCCCACGGCCGGAACGATGAACGTGGTGGGACTAGTGAGTGTTCCCAGATTCACGGTGGTATTGAGCAGGGCCACCTGGCTGGTGCCGTCCTGAACCAGGTAGCGCCGCCCCGTATCGCCCACGTTGACGTAGCTGGTGATCACAACCGGCGAAGTGGAGGCCAGAACCGTCTGGGTCCAGGATAAGCCGCTCGAGAACGTGATCTCGCCGGCGGCGATCGTGGCCGTCACGCCCCACGCCGCAATGTTGTACTGCGTCGAATTGATGAACGTCCCCGTCGCCATCTGGCCGGCATCGTTAATGAACAGCGGCGTGTTCGTTCCGTTTTGAATCAGATACTGTTTCAGGCCGGCATTGGCCGAGTTGACGTAACTGAGGATCGTGTATTGATTGGGGAGGACGGCGATCGACGGCGCCGCGGCAACGCTGGTAGCGCCGGAAGCGCCGTTCCTGGTTCCATTCAACACGACATTTTCGGTCCAGATCTCGCCCGTCGACCAGGTGATGGCGCCATTGGCGAGAGTTCCGACTTCGTTTCCGAAGGCGGTGGCCACGACCTGCGTGGAGCTGAGCCAGAAACCAGGAGACTTTTGCCCTTGGCTGTTCACGAACGCCAGGCTGGTCGTTCCGTTCTGGACGACGCTGACGGCGCCGCCGCCGAACGACGTCGTATAATTGACGGGCAGGTCGAGCTTTTTCCACACCTGACCGTTCAAGGTGAACGAATCGTTGGCCAAAGCGACGACCGTGTTGTTGGACAATTGCAATTGCAGCTGGCCTTGGGTGCTGTTGTACACGATCGTCGTGACGGTCGTGGTTGCTCCATTGGTCAGGGTCGCCTGGCTGCCGCTCTGCGTGATCGAAGCCAAAGTCGTCGTGCCGCCGCTGGTGACGGCCCATTGGCCTCCCAGCGAGACGCGTGTCCAGACGAAACCGTCGGACCAGGTAATGCGGCCATTATCGGCGGTCGACGTATCGACGGTCCCCAGCACGTTGGCGTTCCCATCGAGACTGGCCGCTGTGATACGGTTCGCGTTCGAAAGACTCCCCGTCGTACTGGCGCCGGTGGAATTGACGATCGTCAGAGTGGCGCCCGAAGACGAGATAGGTCCCAAACCCTGCGCGACTCCGGCGGGAGAGGTAACGAGCCAGACGCCGGTGAGATCGAGGGGCTGGATGACCGTCAGCGTGACCGTCTGCTTCACGGCGGGCGAGAGGCCGTCGCTGGCGGTGAAGTGCAATATATAGATGCCCGCGGTCCCCGCGGCCGGCGTGCCGCTGAGAACGCCCGTTAAAGCATTGAACTTGAGGCCGCTCGGTAAGACGTCGGTATTGCTCTCTGACAGCACCGTTGCCAGCAAGCTGTGGGCGGCCACGGTAAACGTGCTTGCCACTCCGACAGTGAACGTCGCACTTGCGGCATTGGAAAACACGGGCGGCTTATGGTCGATCGAGTACGTGTTGACCAAAGCCCCTGTCGGCGTCGTGTTGAGCATTCGACCGCCGTCGGCATCCGTGATTGTCTGGTTCACGGAGATGCCGAGCGTCAGCGTTCCATTGAAAGAGCTCAAGCCGCTGACGGTGACGTCGTAAACCGCGGAGCTGACCGGCGACACGACGATGCTGCCGGCATTGGCGGTGAAATCGCTGTTGGTGACGTTCAGGACCGGCTCATTGAACGTGACGACAAACGTCACGCTGCCGGCGGTGGCGAGGATCGTGTTAGGATTCGAGCGATTGATGCTGCCGATCGTGGGGCTCTGGTAGGCGCCGATGTCGACCGCTCCGGCCGTGCGGGGCTCGCCGCGCTGGTCGACAGTGATGGGGTTGTTGCCGGCGTCGTTGAAAATCGCGCCGGCACCTACGGCCGGGCTCGCGGCCAGCAAGGCCATCGTCTGCGTTGGGCCGCCATTGTCGGCCAGGGGACCCAGGTTCGCGCCGAGCGGGCTGGCAAACGTGCCGACCAGGTTGCCGTTGGCATCCGGCGAGCCGACGGGGGCCGGGCTCAGCGGCGTGCCGCTATAGACGCCGATCAGGCTGTTCATGGCGGTGAACGTGTCGCTTCCGGGATAATACCCAAAACTGATGTCGGGGCTCGTTCCCGTGGAAATCGTGTTGCCGGAAATGATGCTGTTCAACACCGTCAGCGACGCGCGCACGTCTGTCACGGCGGCGCCGGTCGAGCTGCCACCCGGGTCGACATTGGCCGAGATCGTGCTATCCGTGATGGTGATGGTCGCATCGGAGAAATTCGTGTAGATGGCGGCGCCGCCAGCGTGATAACCGAACGTGGAATTGCCGGAGAGGGTCGAATTGATCAGCGAGACCGTCCCGTGAAGAGAGAAGATCCCGGCGCCGTCGCCTTCCGATCCGATTGTCGTATTCCCGGAAATCGTGCTGCCGACGACAGATACGGCCCCTGTTTCGGTAAAGATGCCGGCACCCCATCCCATGAATCCGCTCGTCGTATTGCCGGAAATGGCGCTATTCGAAATCGTCAGGTTCCCCGACGACAGAAACTGAATGCCGGCCCCGTAACCGTTGTCGACCGCCGTCATTCCTCCCGTGATCGTCAGATCTTCGAACGCTGCGTTCTCGTTGCCCAAGGCGACGTCGAAGACCCGTGAATTCTGCTGCGCGTCGATGATAGTCTTGTCCGCCCCGTTTCCGATGATCGTCACCGAGTCGGTAATCGCCAATTCTCCCAGCGTCAGATCGATGGGAATGCCGTCGAGAGCGGCTGCAAACCTGATCGTATCGGGGCCCGGGTTGCCGTTGGCAATCGCCAGCGCGTCGCGAAGCGTGAGGTGGCCCGGGTCGAACGTCCCGTCCAACTGATCGGCGGCGCTGGTGACGACCAGGCTCGATTGCGTCTCGAACGCACCGATGTCGGGTGCACTGGCGGTCTTACGATACCACGGCAGGCCCCGTTCATCAGTGAGAATCGGATCGCCGCTGGTCGGATCATCAAACGTAATACCGCCGTCGATGGCAGGACTCGCCACAAGCAGGGCCATCGTCTCGGCCGGACCGCCGTTATCGGCCAAGGGCCCGAGGTGCGCGTTGACGGGGCTTCCCGCAGTCCCCACGATGTTGTGATTGGCGCCGTTAGTCAGGCCCGTGCCGGTGCCATCTCCGATCAGGTTGTACCTGCTGGAAGCATCAGCCCCCGTCCCGGCCCAATCGCTGGTCGTCGTGTCGACCGAACTCACCGTATTGCCGGCAAGGATCGTGCCGAACAGCTTGATGATACCGCCGACGCTTGACGAACCGACGTTCACACCTCCACCGACTGGCGCAAAATTTCCTGCGATCGTGCTGTCTGTGGCCGTTACGTCGCCGCTGCCAGTCTGCCCCAATCCCACAACGTCGATTCCGCCCCCGGCGGTTCCCGCCGAGTTTCCGGAGACAGTGCTGTTCGTGAGCGTCAAGCTTCCGGTATTTTCGAAGCCGCCACCGTAGGTACCGGCAACATTATTCGAAATCGTGCTGCTATTGATCGTCATGGCGCCATTCGGCGTGCCGCCGATATTCGCGAGGCCGGCGCCGACGTCGGATGAATTATTCGTCACGGTGCTGTCCGTCACGACGAGGGTCCCCGCGTTGGCGATACCGCCGCCGAGCCCGTTCCCGGAATCGACGGCCGAATTATTGGAGATCGTCGAGTCGCTGATGGCGAGCGTCCCCGTGTCCCCGTTAAAGAACCCACCACCGGTGGTCGCGGAATTGTTCGAGATGACGTCGTCGGTCAGGGTCAGATCGCCGTCATTGAATAGCCCTCCACCCTGTCCCGCGCTCTGGCTCCCTTTCGTGATCGTCAAACCGTCGATTTCCGCGGTGACACCTGAATTGATCTGGAACACGGGGCTGGCATTATTTCCGCTGATGGCGACTTGCCCGGCGCCCGGGCCCTGAATCGTGATGGGCGCGACAGCGTTGGTCAGCGCCAGGGCCGTTCCGCCGAGAGTGATTGTCGTGAGCGACCCGGTCGGAAAAACCGTTGGATCGAACGTGATCGTGGTGGCCGCGGGATTGACGTCGGCCAGTGCGATCGCGTCGCGGAGCGTCATATGCGCCGGATTGTACACTGCATCCAGCGTGTCGTCGGTGGCATTGACGACCAGGTGGAATGTTTGCGACTCGTAGGCCCCCACGTCGATTGTCGTGCCCGCAATGCGAACGAAGGGGACGCCCCGTTGATCGGTCGTCAGCGGATTGCTCGTGGCGGGGTCGACGGCCAGGGCATTACTTCCGGCATTGAGGGCCGGGCTGCCGGCCAGAAGCGCCATTGTCTGGGTCGGCCCGCCGTTGTTTGCCAGGGCTCCCAGCAGCGGATCAATCTTCGCCGCACTGGTGCCGATCAGGTTGCCGTTGGCGTCGGGTGAGCCAACCGGAGCGGCGGTCAGGCTGGTCCCGGTCTTGTCGCCAATCAGGCTGTGCTGGATGGTCACCAGTCCTGCGATCGGAGAAATATTGACGTCGGGAGCGAGTCCTTTATCGGTATTCTGAGCCACGATCGAATTGCGCAGAATGACCGCAGTGCCACTCCCCAAATCGTGAACGATTCCGCCCCCGATGCCGGCGGCGGCATGATTTTGCACGATGGTGCTGTTCGTGACGGTCAGGGCTCCAAAGGCCACGATCGCCCCGCCGTAGGAATTGGCGCCGGAAATGGAATTTCCAGTCAGAGTGCTGTTCGTCACGGTCAGGGCGCCGACAGAGGCGATCGCCCCGCCGTAGGCTTCCGATCCGGCGGTGGAATTACCGGAAAGGGTGCTGTCGGTCACGTTCGTCGCGCCATAGCCCGTAATCGCCCCGCCGACGCCGTCGATTCCCGTCGTCGAATTCCCCGACAGGGTGGAGTTTACCACAGACAATGCGTTTTTGGCATAAATCGCCCCGCCGAATGCATCCGTTCCCGTCGTCGAATTCCCGGTCAGGACGCTGTTTTGGATCGTCAGCGCGCCTGCCGAAAGCGACTGAATTGCGCCGCCGCTATCGGTGGCCGCCGTCGTTTTTCCGTTTTCTATCGTAAGCCCGTTCAGCATCACCGCGCCGGCGGCGTTTGAAATATCGAATATCCGCGAGTTCTGCTGGGCGTCGATCAGTGTGTTGCCGGCGCCCAACCCTTGAATGATCAACGACGACGAAATCGTCATCGCCCCCAGAGCGGGATTGAGTGAGATCGTGCCGGTCAGCCCCGGCGTGAAGACAATCTGGTTCTGAACGCCCGCGACGCCGGCAATAGATCCATCCACGCTCGTATCCGTATTCGCCGCCTGGATCGCCTCGCGCAGCGTCACCTGGCCGTCGGTCGTCAGATTGTCGGCCAGCGTCGTGACTGTAATGGTCGATAGCAGAATCCGCTCTTCCAGGCATTCGGCGGAAATCGTCGAGAGAGGCTGCCAATTGCTCGGACGCCGCCGGAGCTTGCGGCGTTTGACGAGCCACCCACGGCGGAGAAACAAATCGACGACCCAACTCTTGCCGTTGCGGTACAGCATGGCGAGCAGCATCCCCGTACGGGCCTGAAGTTTTCAAGTCGAACCAGGGAGGCCCGCACTGCTTCCGTGCGCCCGGGATCGACGGACTAGACACCACAAAATCGTTTTGAGAGCACGCGGCCTTGATTCCGTAGTGCCATCACGGCAACCAACGGGCCAAATCGCGTCAGGAGAGGAGTGGTGTTTATCCTGAATCAACGGAATTGGTCAAGTGCAACTGCTGCCGATACGCGATCATTCCGCCATGAGCGCTGCACGAGGGAGGAGACAGGTGAAGAGTAGAGAATGCTTCATGGAACATCTTCCGGTGCTCCACTATGATCGAAGCCATGCAAATTGGACTCTTTATTCCCTGCTACATCGATCAGTTTTATCCTCACGTGGGCATGGCGACCGTCGACGGCCCCATCGGGTCGATTCTGTCGCCCGCCCGCGATGCGAAGAAACATTCCGGGTTGCCGTACGCGTGCAGCTTATGTGGTTCGTGCACCGACGTCTGCCCCGTGAAAATCGACCTGCACCATCAGCTTCTGACGTGGCGCGGTGAGATCGGCCGGCGCGGACTGCTGCCCTGGTCGAAAACGACGTCGATGAAGCTCATGAGTTTCGTGTTTCGCAGGCCCTGGCTGTATTCCCTGGCAGGCAAGACGGCGCGCCGCGTATTACCGCTCCTGCCGCGGTGGCTGCGTTACAATCGGATGAACGATTGGGGCCGCCAGCGCGAGTTGCCGCAGATTCCCAAACACAGTTTTCGCGAGCTTTATGAACAGCGCCAACGCGAGTCGAAGTGAAATCCTGTCGGCCGTTCGCAGCCAAAAAGTTCCGGTTGCCGAACTCCCCGAACTGAGCGGCTCGTGGATCTCATTTCCGGATCGCAGAAAGCATTATTCCGAGACGCTCGGGAGCGTCGGCGGGACGTGCATCGAGGTCCGCGATCTCGATGAATTGCGGGCCGAATTGAAGAAGCTCGAACCGTTGACGGCAGCGAAGAAGGTGTACTCGGCGATTCCCGACGCCGCTCTCTCGACGTTCGACATGGAGCAGGTGGCCGATCCTCACGAATTGGAAGACGTTGACGTTGCCATCGTCCGGGGCGACTTTGCCGT
This sequence comes from Planctomycetaceae bacterium, assembly GCA_036501235.1. Classification (GTDB taxonomy): domain Bacteria; phylum Planctomycetota; class Planctomycetia; order Planctomycetales; family Planctomycetaceae; genus JACQFH01. The sequence continues at coordinate 30,070 of DASYAR010000603.1, read as the reverse complement.
TGCCGAGAATGGCGCGGTGTGGTTGACCGATTCCCAGCTCAAACATCGGGCGATTTTGTTCATCACGCAGCACCTTGTGCTGGTCGTGCCGCGCGATCAGATCGTCGACAATATGCACCGGGCGTACGAGCGGTTGCGCTTCGACGGACGGGGCTACGGCTTGTTTCTGTCCGGCCCGTCGAAAACGGCCGACATCGAGCAGTCGCTCGTGATCGGCGCGCACGGGCCCCGCTCGCTGACTGTCTATCTTCTGGGCGAATGATTTCTCATGCTCGTTCTCAGTCATCGCGGATATCATGTGCGGCAGCCAGAGAACACGCTCGAGGCGTTTCGGGCGGCGATTGATCTGGGCGTCGACGGTATCGAGACCGATATCCGTCTGACGTCTGACGGTGTGCCGATTCTGTTTCATGATCACTTGGCACCGGACGGACGGGCGATCGCAGCACTTAAGCATGTCGAGTTGAATGCGATCGCCGGGTACGCGGTTCCGACTGTTGATGAGGCGCTCGACCTGCCCGTTCCGGACGCAGAAAAGTTCGTCTGGAACCTCGAAGTCAAATCGCCCGACTCGATCGAGCAGACGACTTGTGTCGTGGATCGGTATCGCAGCCGACGGCGGATGCTGGTGACGTCGTTCTGGCATCCGGCGATCGCCGAAATCAGCCGGCGCGTCGAAGTCGAGTGCGGCCTCCTGGTGTGTCATCGACCGCTCGCAATGCAAGGCAGGCCTGCTTGGATTCCCAATCATGGGCGCGTGAGCAGCATCGTCTGGTGCTGGGAATTTGCCGATGCCGAGTTGATCTCACAAAGTGCGGCGTGCGGCTTCAAGAACTTCGTCTATGGCGTGACGACGGCCGATGAGCACGCCCGGCTGGCGAGCTGGCAACTCGACGGGGTGATTACCGACCGTCCTGAATATGTCCTCGGGACGGTGCCCCCTTAACGGATGCATTTCCAACGGATGCACTTCCAGAGAAAGGCGGATTCCAACTGGATTTGCAGTTTTGGAGGTGTTTCGTATAGAATCATCAGTGAGCGTTGATGAGTGTGAAGCTCCCGGTCTCGAAACAGCCGAAGAAACTAAGACAAGGAATCTGCCATGTTTACCGTTTGCGGCGCGCAAGCGCGGTATTGCGATGGAGTTTCTCGGCGGAACTTTCTCCAAATCGGGGCGACCGGGCTGGCAGGCCTCACCTTGACCGATCTGTTGCGGGCCGATGATGCCGGGCTGAGCAACGCCAGCTACAAGAAGAAATCGATCATCAACGTGTATCTCGGCGGCGGCCCGTCGCACATCGACACATTCGACATGAAGCCCGAAGCCCCCAAGGAATTCCGCGGGGAGTTCAATCCGATCGACACGAACGTGCCGGGCATTCAGATCTGCGAACACCTGCCGAAGCTGGCGTCGATGATGGACAAACTGGCCATCGTCCGCTCGCTGACGGGGCTCCACGAAGAACACACGCCGCACCAGACGGAAACCGGCTGGTCGGAACAGTCGCTGCGGTCATCCGGCGGTCGCCCCAGTTTCGGATCCGTGGTGGCCCGGCTGCACGGTGCGAACAACGGCTCGGCCCCGACGTTCGTCGATCTCACCGGCCACACGCGACACGGTTTTCTGGGTTCCGTGTACGGCGCCTTCCGCCCCGACGGCGAAGGCCGGGCCAACCTGACGCTGAACGGCGTCACGACAGGCCGGCTGGACGACCGGCAGCAGTTGCTCTCCGGCCTCGACCGTCTGAAGCGCGAATCCGACGCTTCGGGTTCGATGAAAGCGATGGATGCGTTCGCGCAGCGGGCCGTCAGCGTGATCACCTCGGGTGAAGTGGCGCGGGCGCTGAATCTGGCGCACGAAGACCCGCGACTTCGTGAGCGGTATCTGGGAGGCGGCAAGTCGCCTCACCACGAGAACGACCGGTTCCTGGCGGCCCGTCGCTTGATTAGCGCGGGAGTGCGATGCGTCAGCCTGTCGTGGGGCGGCTGGGACACGCACGCCAATAACTTCGGTCACTTGAAGATGCAGCTTCCGCCGATGGATCAAGGGCTGGGAACGCTGATTGAAGACCTTGACGCGCATGGCCTGCTGCACGACACGATCGTCATCGTGTGGGGCGAATTCGGCCGGACGCCGCGCGTCAACCAGGGGGCAGGCCGCGATCACTGGCCGCGGGCCATGAGCGTGCTGGTGGCCGGCGGCGGTTTGCAGACCGGTCAGGCGATCGGCAAGACGAACCGCAACGGCGAAATGCCCCAAGACCGCCCTGTGCACCTGCAGGAGATCTTTGCGACGTTGTACCAGCACATGGGAATCGATCCCAAGTACACGACGCTGGTCGACAACAATGGCCGTCCGCAATATCTCGTCGACCACAGCACGGGTTTGCGGGAGCTGGTGGCCTAGCACGGTCGACCGATTGCAAAATGAAAATTGAAAAATGCAAGTTGATAATTGGACACTGCGCCTCAGTCCTTGAATTTTCAATTTGCAATCAATTCTCGCCTGCCATGTTTGTGCCTCTGGATTCTGCACAATTCTGATATCGACGTCGCCATCTCGGCGGAGCGAGACGCCCACATTGACAACATCCCGGCAGGCAAGCTGGCGGCTCCCGGCTACGTCGTGCGTTTGCGTGCACGGCGTTTGGCCTGATCGTAAACCGATTCGGCGGGAGCTGCGGTGGGTTGCGCGGGGATGAGTGGTTCTTCGGCGACCGGCGCAGCCGCGACGATTTGCGCCGCGGAGAGATCTCGTCGCGGCATTGGGCCACGTGAGCCGGCGGGTACGGTTGCAGGAGCAGCGGCCGGTTGCCGGTCGGGGACCAGCGACTCCGCCAGCTTCGACCACAGCGACAATCTCCGGCCGGAGATTTCGACAAGGAGCAGCGATACGGCGACAACCAGAAGCAGCGGCAACAGCGATGTCCGGTGGGACGAGCGCGGCCGGTCGGTCAGCGCTTCGAGCACATTCACCCGTTCTCGGCCGCCAGTCAATTCGGCGATTGCCGATAAGACTTTCCTGCCTTCCGGCAGTCCGACGCGCGGCATGAATTCCGGCGAGTAGGGGAGCGTCACTGCGGGGCCGCGGATGAGATTTCGGCCCCCCATGTTGACCAGCGTGCGGTAAGTGCCGGTGCGCGCCAGTTTGAATCGGGCTTCGAGCGAGTTGGGGCCGGTCCACTGAAACGGCAGATCAACCATCTGCTCGCGTTCTTCGGAGGGGGGCAGATAACTCAGCGTGGGAGCGTCGCCGGTGATTTTTGCGGGGCGGTCCGGATCGAGCTCGATTGTGACGACGGCATCCTGGCCGTCGCGTTCGAGCTTCACGTACACGTCGTCGGGCGTGTCGACGCCGAGCAGCCAGCGGGCGTGCGTGACGAGGAATTCGGCATATTCGTTCCAGCGGCCGAACGCCCCGGAATATTGCCCGTCGACTTCCAGGGCGATCGCTGCCGCCCGCCCCAGGCCGCGGAACCAGAACGCCGACCACGGGGCCGCGTATTCGTCTTTCGAGACGACGCCGAGCGTCGCATCGGGCTTCAAGTAACTTAAATTGTATCCGTCGGCATTGGGGAAATCGCGAGACGCGAGCTCGCGCATGAGCTGCGCACTCGGGGCGACTTCTCCCGAGATTCCGGCCGGCTGCGTCGCCGGGTCTTTCTTGACGAAGCTGCTGCGGGCGACGCTGAGCGTATCCTGCGTGAAGAGCCGCGGGAGTTCTTCCGCATCTTCGGTGAACAGGATGTTGCCGCGCCCGAGCTTGGCGATGTCTTCCAGCAGTTTGGCGTCGGCATCGTGCGTCGTTCCCAGCCCGATGACACTGGTCGAAATGCCCGCTTTTTCGAACTGGGCCAACAGTTTTTTGTAATCGCCGGGCTCTTCGCTGTCGTTGGCGTCGGAAAACAGAATGATATGCTTGGTCGACTGGTCGGACTTCATCAATTCTTTACCGGCGGCGACGAGCGCTTCGTAAACGAAGATTCCGCCCCCCATGCTCTCGATCCCCTTCACTTTGCGGACGATCGTTTCCGGGTCGTCGACTGGAATCATCGGCTGAACAATGTGCGGCGCGCTGTCGACGGCGATGACCGCCACGCTATCGCCCGCTGACAACATGCGAATCGCCTCGGCGGTCCCGAGGTTCGCGAGGTCCATTTTCGGCCGTCCCCCTTTGACGGTAATTGCCATGCTCCCCGACCGGTCGAGGGCGATGGCCAGGGCCAGCCGCGTTTTGCAGTGCTCTTCGCGCATCTCCATCGAGACGGGGAGGACGTCATCGAGCGGGCTTTTGAAATAGCCGCCGTTGCCGAAGCTGCGTTCCCCGCCGGTGACGAGCAATCCACCCCCCAGGTCTTCGACGTACTGGGCGAGGCGTTCCATCTTCAGGCGACCGAAATCGGCGGCGGGAACATTTTCGAGCACGATGCCGCGGTAGCGATCGAGAGTTTGGGGTGAGACGGGATGTTCCTTGGCCACGACGACGTCAACCGCCACGCGGCCCGAGCGGAGCGCCCGAACGAAATTGTCTTCCTGGCCGTCGGAATTCAAGACGAGCAGTCGCGGACCGGCATCGACGCGCACGACCCCTGCGCCGCGGTTATTCTGAACGAGCGGATCGCCGGGCACCTCCACGCGCACTTCGTAGTTGTGCAGCCCGCCGTCTTCCAGCAGGTCGCGAAACAGCAATCGATTCAACCCGCTGGTGAATGGGCGGTCGATTTTGTCTTGCGAGATCGGTTCGCCGTCGCGCAGCACAGTGACTTTTCCCGAGGCTTCGCGGTCGGCGTAGATCCAGACGATGTATTGAAACGGCTCGCGCGGCGCGACCGTTTCCGGAAGTTGCAGCGAATCGACCGCCACGTCTCCCGTGCGCGGTCGCGGGAATTCGCGAAAGTCGACGGGGACGCCCATGTCCCGCGCGCGGCGGGCCGCCGACGTGGGGGAGGCGCCATTCGCCTCGCCGTCGGATAAGACGAGGATCCGAGCTGGGCGATCCTGCTGAACGAGGTTGAGCGCCTCATGCAAAGCCTCGTTCAGGTCGCTCCCATCGGGCAGGATTTCTTTCGTGAATGTTTTGGGAGCGGCCTCGGTGGAGAGCAAGCTTTCAATCGCCGGTTTGCTGCCGAACGTCGCCAAACCGAGGCGGTCACCGGGCCGGCGATTGTTCTGCAGGTTTTCGAGCAACTCGCGAATTCGTGGTTCTGCCTCGGCCGGCAGCGACCGCGATCGATCGGCGACGACGATCAGGTCGATTCCCTTCCCACCCCAATTGACCTCGGGCCCTGCAATGGCCGCGAGCAGAATCAGCAACAGCGAGAGCCGCAATGCGCCGGTGATCCCCGAGGCGCGTCCCCACCGTCGATAGGCGAACCACATCGGGATCGCCAGAAGAAACAGCTCGGGGAACAGGAATCGGAGCATAGCTTGTTTTGTCGTCGTCACCTTCAGAGAAGCTGGACGCGTTCTTCTCGGCACTTCATTTTCATGGGACTCGCGTCACATCGCAAGGCGAACCACATAGTGCTTTGTCGTGCAGTCGTCCCAGCGAGCCGTGGAGGGGTTATCCCCCCGGTATCAGAGTGAACCGCAAACTGATGCAGAAAAGACTTCGCGACTCTTGCTCGAAGCATTTGTCAAGAGGGCCCCGCAGTGGGAAGCCGTTCACGCGCGAGTGATTCGCCTTTTCACTGCGCGCCATGCGCCGCGTCAAATTGCTTTTCATCTCGATACCGCAGGGATAAACCCTGCGGCTCGCTCGGGCGAATCACTACGCCAGTTCCGGCATCGGGCGGTACGCGTTCTGGTCGATCAGGTATTGCGGGCGGCCTTGCAGGTCGCGCAATGTCAGATGATCGACGTTGATGCCCAAGTTCTTGTAGAGCGTCGCGAAAACTTCCTGGAAATGGACCGGCCGATCGACGGCGTGTTCACCCAGCCGATTCGTCGAGCCGATGACTTGACCGGTCTTCATGCCCCCGCCCGCCAGTAGTGCACACGAAACCTGCGGCCAGTGATCGCGGCCGGCATCTTTATTGATCTTCGGCGTGCGGCCGAATTCGCCCCAAACGATGACGGTGACGTCGTCGAGCATGCCGCGGGTTTCAAGGTCTTCGACCAGCGTCGCGACGCCCGAATCGAGCAGCGGCATATCCTCTCGCCCCTGCTTGAAGTTGGCGCCGTGCCAGTCCCAGCGACTGAAGGCCAGCGTCACACACCGCGCCCCGGCGGAGATCAGCCGCCGGGCGACCAGGAAGTTATCGATGAGACGCGGGCCGCCGTCGTCGCGGAGCTGATTGACGCCGCGGCCGTACCGGTCGCGAAGCTTCTGGTCTTCTTTGTCGAGATTGAGCGCGTCAGCCAGCTTGCTTGAGGTGAGCACGCCGAACGCCTGCTGAGTGAAGGCGTCGGTCCCGGCAATCTGCCCCGACGCATCGGCCTCGCGCCGCAAACGATCGAGTGAATTCAGCACCTCGCGGCGATCACCCAGGCGGTCGAGCGTGACGCCGTTCAGGACCAGATCGTCCTTGCCTTCCGAGTGAGGCGTGAACGGCGCATGGGAAATTCCCAGAAATCCGGGAACGCCATTGTCGGCCCACGGCATGTGTCCCATCCGCGGAGAAAGTCCGACGAACGGAGGGACCGACGGATCGACAGGACCATAAACTTTGGAGAGCACCGATCCCAGGCTCGGCCAGCCTCCTTGCGGCTGCCGGTCTCGCCGCCGCCAGCCGGTGAGGCATTGATACGCGAAGTGATCGCCGTCGCAGCCGACGATCGAGCGGATCGGCACGAACTTCTGCATCGACGACGCAATCCGCGGAAACATTTCGCCGATCTCGATGCCGGGAACGCTCGTCGCGATGGGCTGGAACTCGCCGCGAATATCGACCGGCGCGTCGACCTTGATGTCCCACATATCCTGGTGCGGCGGACCGCCGGGCAGGAAGATCATGATAATCCCCTTGTGGGAATTATTGACTCCGGCCGCATTCTCAGCCCGCAACAGATTGGGCAGCGAAAGCCCGCCCAATGCCAGCCCGCCGATCTTCAAGAATTCGCGGCGGCGCATGCCATCGCAGAAGCGACTTTGCTCACCACGGGATTTATCGCCAAGGATCGTCAACATGGGGGAGTCGCTCCTAAGCCGTCCGGCGGGGAATCAGCAATTTCAATGGCAGTTGGGAAGGCAATCGAAAACTGCCGCGAGGTAGGATCAATTCTTGAGGCGGGGCCGACCAGTTAACTTGATTCATCATATCAATAATGACTGAAGTGTCAACCTGTTCTCGCCGCCAAGCCTTATCACGCAGCAGTTTACGTCCATCGGACAACCTCTTGGATCCGCCGAGTCGGCGTCGCGACTTGAAAGATCCTGGCGGGTCAATTACCCATTGCCGACTGGGAATTGCCAGCATGCCATTTCCAACGAACTTCCCTGCGAGGCAATCGCACCGACGTAACCGGGAAACGGTTCCAGGTTTTGCATCCACCAATCGGTCGATTGGCCGGACGCATCGAGGAAATTCCGGATGACGGCCGGTTGCTGCGGCGCGAGCGAAACGACGACCTGATTCAGTGGAATCGACAGCCCGGCGCCGACGGCTTTAAGAACAGCTTCTTTTTGCGTCCAGCAGGCGAAAAATGCCGTTAACCGCGCCGAGTCGGACAGCTCACGCAACGCGGCAACCTCTTCTGCTGCGAAGAACTGGGCCGCAATTCCTTCGAAATCGTACGGTGTGCGGAGATGCTCGACATCGACGCCCAGTTCATGATTCAACGCCACGGCGCACAGGGCCCGTTCGTGAGAATGCGAGACATTGTACTCGACACCCGACTCACTCCACGGAGCCGCCAGTGCCGGTTTGCCTTTCGGTCCGTATTGAAAACTCAGCCGACTGGCGTCAGTCCCGAGATAGTTCGCGAGAATCTGCCGCACCTGTCCTCGACAGGCGATAAACCTCCGCCGATGTCGGTCGAACTTGTATCGCGCCGCGCGGGCCAGCTCGTCATCCGCCAGGTTCATCCGCAAGCCGTCGATCGTGTTGTGCGGAAGATCAAGGGCCAGGCTCCAGACATGAACGATCCTGGGCTTCAGGGTTGGGTGCTCAGCAGGGGCTGGCCAGTTGGAGGACACGGATCAAATCCTCGTTCATGACCGGTATTATTCACTCTTGCTGTTGAAACCGGGAAGACGCCGCAGAAAATCCCATGGCGCGCCTTTACCGGGCCGCGATACAGGGGTGCCGTTCGGCCCGCGCCCCGCCATTGATCCCGCATCCATGGTGAGGGGAATGATCTGCAAGTCGTCGAACCGAATATCTCCCATCCCGCACAGGGCCATGGTCAGCGTCAATTCGGTCGTTTCAGTCACTTCGCGGACGAGCTCGAATTTCTTCCAGTCGGAGGTCGTGCGCCAATGCAGCGCAGCGCCCGGGCCCAGCAGATTGTCATAGAACACCGCGCCGTCGAGATTGCCGACAGTGGGGGCGGCCACCTTCGCCCAACCGCTGATATAGACAAGTTGCCCCTTGTAAACCGTGATGGGCGGCGTCGTGATCGTCACGGGGGGATCGTGAATCGCAACGGGGAGTTCCTTACCGAGAGCCGGGGCCGCCGCCAGCCGCAGACAATACACTCCTTGATGCGCCTTGGCATGCAGCTCGCCGGTCGATTGCACATCGGGAATGTCGGTTTCGATTCTCTTCCAGCCTTCAGCCACCATCGTGTCTTTGTCCTCGCAGTCGCCGGATCGCAGCAGGTTCTTGATGGGCGCACCGGTCGTTCGTCCCACGCGGGCGATCATATCCCAATGATCGGGCAAAGTCTGAAAGCAGAGGGTATGGGGACTCGAAACGGGGTATTTGAGGCGATGCGCGGCAAACGTCCAGTGCGCATGTTGCAGGATGCGCAACAGTTGCAGCGACTCACAAGCGGCGAGCCGCGCATCGTGATAGCGTTTTTCTCGCCAGAATTTGTCGGCCAGATCGATGCGCCCGCGAGCCTTGTTCAGCGTCGTCACCGAATCCGGCTGGCCGCGCCCCAGTCGCTTCAATTCTTCGTCGATAGCGGTCACACGTTCGAACTTGGCACGGGCCAATTCGAGCGTGACCCCCGCCGCCGGCTCGGAGAGAATCCTTACCTTTTCGCGAAAGCGCTCGACGGCAGTCTGGTCGGTGGTGAACAGAATGGCGGTCGTCATTTCGAACTTGTCGAGCGTGGCCTGCTTGCCGCCGGTCACGCGCTCGGAGGCCAGTTCGTGCACGTCGGTCAGCGAAATCTCCCAGGCCCGCGCCGATTCGCCGACTCCCTCCGCGACGATTTTGGCATTATTAGCCGCCATACGTCCCGGAACATATTGCCCCTCCTCGGCGTAGAACACGGGAAGAACGAGACTGCCTAAGCTGGTCTTCAGCACCGACGCTTCGAGATCGCGGGTCAGTTCTTCTTGAGAAAGATGCTGATTGTCGCGGTCGTTCAGGTCCTGCTCCAAGTTGCGATCGTTCTTTCCACGTCGACCGGGCGTCGCCAGCCCCTTGAGATTTCGCGCAGGGGGCCCCTGGGCGCTGAACCGCGCCGGACTGCCGACGGTGCCGGTGGCGATCAACGGCTCGAGCAGTTCCAATTCCATGTTCAGCAAGGCGATTATCAGCTTGCGTTCGCGCGCGCCCGGCCGTTCGTCGTCGAGCGAAGAATTCGTCCAGTACGCGACGCCGCGGTATCCGGCCGACAGAGCGGCGTACACCTGCAATCGCAATTGTTCCGGCTCGACGACCAGGGGATGCCAGCCAGCCGCTTCGCGTCTGTCATTGACCGACTGCGGCGCTTCCGTCTCGATCCAAGTCCAGAGGAAACTCCCCGGCTGCGCCAGGTTACGACGCTCCGCCAGCCAGTCGCGATAATTCTTGGGAGTAAAACTGGTATGCACGACGGGTCTGTGCACACCCAACATCGAAAATTGACGCGAGTACGAGCGCTCGAGGCCGGCCACGTCACCCATCAATTGCCGTTTGTAAGTACGATCGGCGCTGCGAATCTGTTCCAGCCAGGCGGACATTTCGCGCTTCTCGTCCGGCTCGATCTTCGTCCCCAGATACCAGAACAGAATCTGCGACGTACTGGGCCCGAAGGGAGCCAGATGAACGCTGGTTTTGTCAAAACTCGGATTGCCGTCTTGCCCTCGGGGTTTGGGAGGCACGGCCATGGCGCGCAAGCCCACGCGTTCGAGATCCGTCAGCAAGCGCGTGTCTTCGTAATCGGGGACCCAGACGACGTTCAGCCGCATCCGCGCCAGATCCGACAACTGTTCTCCGTGATACGGAATGGCCCGCAGGAAGAATGGTTGCCCGTGCACTTCGAGACGGTCCATCCTGAACGCGGCTTCTGGTGCAGGTTCGGGATCTCGCTTGTCGACCGGCTGCAGCGGGTTTTCCTTTTTCACGTCGACCACCGGGCCGAATTGCAGGGCATCGACAATGAATCGAGACGCCCCCCGGCTCGACCGAATCCTGATCTCGGCCGTATCGACGTACTGGCCCGTGACGTCAATGTCGCCGGCTTCACCGGCCTTCTGCATGCGCCGACGGATCTGCGGCAGCAACTGCCGCACCTTGTGGTCGATATCGTTGCACTCGAGTTTCTGCCATTGCCCGACCTTGGTGTACGAGTCTCCTTCGACGAGCTCACTCAACGTCTTGCCTGTGGTGGGATCGATCTGGTTCGGAAAGACGATCCGCGCACACAGCGTGGCCCCGTCCTGCGTCGACTGGAACCACAACGATAATTTCATGTCTTCGATCACGCGCGCTGCTGGAAGCTGGTAGACCAGTCGCAACAACGTGGCATCAACCTTGACCCCCGCGTCGAACAGTTCGGCCGCCTGCCCTTCACGGCGATGCTCGATCGATCTGGCGTGCTTCGTGATGCGCGCTGCCGATCGGTCGTGCACGATCGTCCAGCTCGGTTTGGCTCCGTCGAACCCGTCGAAATGGTCGCGGGCGGCGCAGACCGCCGGCGCCGTCCCGGCGATGAGCAACACCGCCAGCGTGAGAAAGTGAAACGACGGTCGTCGCAATCTCAGCGGCCTCAATGCCCGATTGACCTCCCGTCCCTGGGATGCTGTCAAATTCAACGGATTCGTCAAGACCGGAACCGTACGTTGTGAATCTGGCCAAACCGCCGGAATCCGGTCCTTCAAACGACTTCGCGGGCCTCGGCGGGTGCTGCCTGAAAGCAACATGGGGCGCACCTGTTTGATCGGCCCTAAGTCCGTGATTCTAGAGAGTTTTTGAAAACTCGCCAATACGAGGCGTGGAGCGGATACAACGCCCCCCTACAAACCGACGTGGGCCGTAATCCAGGTGTATCTCATTGGCTCATCATGCCTTGCGACATGCCGTTGAACTTGCCGGACGCTTGGCACAAAATCTGATCTTCCTTCCTGCTCTCTCGGGCGCCATGCCAGGGAAACGCCGGTTGCTTCCACGTCAGGAGTTACACGGGATGGACAACAAGTCAAGACTGCCGGGAGACGTTCCCGATGAGCTGCCCCGCGAACTCATTGAACTGGGTAAACGGATTGCCGGACTCCCGTCGGGCCTTCAGCACGACCTCGAGCCCATTTACAATCAGGTCGTCGATTCGATCCGTCGCCGGCGCCGAATTCTGTCGCTCGTTCAGGACGCCCTGTCGCAACTGCGGCTCGACATCAAGTACCTGATGTTCGACCTGGAAGTCACCCGCCGCGAGCGAGACGCCTTGCGCGATCAACTCGCCGACGATTGAACCTCTTCCACCGGGCCCAATTCCCGAAGCCTCGCCTGAGTTTTCATCCCCTGCGACACATCGCCCCGGGGGCTGACATTCCCGGTTCGCCGGATTAGACTTTGTAAAACTCGCGATACCAGTCCACGAAGCGCTGGACGCCGATTTCGATCGGGGTGGCCGGTTTGAAACCGACGTCGCAGGACAGGTCGTCGACATTGGCGTAGGTGGCCGGGACGTCGCCGGGCTGGATCGGCAGGAGCTTCTTCTCGGCCTTTTTCCCCAGCGCCCGTTCGAGTGTCTCAATCAGGTACATCAGTTCCACGGGGTTGTTGTTGCCGATGTTGTACAGGCGATACGGCGCACGGCTCGTGGCCGGGTCGGGATTGTCCCCTGACCATTCGGGGTTGGACGTCGCCGTGTGATCGAGCGTGCGGATGATCCCTTCCACGATGTCGTCGATATACGTGAAGTCGCGGCGCATCTTACCGTGATTGAAGACGTCGATCGGCCGTCCTTCCAGAATGGCCCGCGTGAAGATGAACAGCGCCATGTCGGGACGCCCCCACGGACCGTACACGGTGAAGAACCTCAGGCCAGTGCACGGCAAACCGTACAAATGAGCGTATGTGTGCGCCATCAGTTCGTTGGCCTTCTTGGTGGCGGCGTACAGGCTGACCGGGTGATCCACGTTCTGGTGGACGGAAAAGGGCATCTTCGTGTTGGCCCCGTACACCGAGCTCGACGAAGCATAGACGAGATGCTCGACGCCGTTGTGCCGGCAGCCTTCGAGGATATTCATGAACCCGGCCAGGTTGCTGTCGACATAGGCATGGGGATTGGTGAGCGAATACCTGACCCCTGCCTGCGCAGCGAGGTTGACCACGCGCTGCGGGCGATCGTCGCCGAAGACGCGGTTGACACCTTCGCGGTCGCCCAGCTCGAGCTGATGAAACGAGAAGCCGGGCTGCCCCTGAAGCTGGGCCAGCCGCGCGTGCTTGAGCCGCACGTCATAGTATTCATTGACGCTGTCAAGTCCGATCACAGCGTCGCCGCGAGCGAGCAAGCGACGGCTCACGTGGAATCCGATGAAGCCTGCGGCGCCGGTAACGAGAATTTTGGTCATGACAATGGTATTGAGTTCGGAGGGCGGAGTCGGAGTGTGGAATCGGAGTCATCGAGCGTGTTCGAAACGAGCGCGACACGGATCGGACCATTCGAGGACTGAAAGCCCTGGCGCAATTTGCCCGCGACCCCTGCTGGATATGCCAGTCGGGGTCTTGCTCATTCTCCCGGTTCGTCCGAAACGCTGTCGTCATCCGATAGAATTCTTTTCCTTCACGCGCACGACACTTCCCGTGCGGGCCGATTCGAGAATCGCCTGCGTGAAATCCCCCACAGGAAGGGCCACCGACGCGGGGGCGAAATTCGGCGATTTGCCTGTCAGCAAATCCATGAACGCGGCGTTGGGGTTCGACTCGAGTTCGTACTCGACGATTCGCTCGATTTTGTTGTTGCGGGCGATCGACAAGACTCCCTCGCGATAGATCAAATCAGCCTCGGCACAGTGGACCTGAAAATCTTCGCGGAAGTGCTGCGAATCGCCGATGAAGTTCATGCTGAGCGCCACATCATTTTCCAGCCGGGCGGAAAGAGTCGTGACGATCTCGACGCGCATCCCCCGTTTGTCGCTGTGGGCGAAAACTTCCCGCAGCGCGAGCCCCGTCACATAGAACACCATGTCGATCTTGTGGCTGCCGGCATCGCCGATGTATCCCCCGGGGTTGAACGCCGGATCGTCGCGCCAAGTCCCGGCGATCGTCTGCCGCCAGCGCTCGGTCACGTGCGCCGTCAGCGACCGCACGGGGCCGTGCCGTCCTGATTGCACTTCCCGTCGGAGCGTGCGGTACACCGGCCACCCGCGGCGCTGGTAGGCTACGGCCAGCTCCGGCCCTCCTGTGCGAACGTCTTCGATCAACTGCACGATCCGCTCACGCGCGTCGGCCAGAGGCTTTTCACACAAAACGTGCACGCCGCGTTCGCGGAATTGCCGGACCTGCTCGAAGTGCTGATTCGTCGGCGTACAGATCACCGCCGCGTCGATGTGACTTCCTGCGAGCAGTTCGGTCACATTCGGGAATCTCGTTGCATCCGGAGCGAATTCCGCCTGGAGGCGGGCTGCATTGGCAGGCAGTGGATCGCAAAGCGCCACGATCTGGCCCCGGCCGTCGGCGACGATTCGCTCGGCGTGGAACCGGCCGATCTGACCGCATCCAACCAGCGCGAGCGGAATCCGTCCGGCGGCGCCTCCTTGCTCTTGAACCATGCTTTCGATCCCGCTATGAAGTCCTGCGTGAATGTATGCAGCGCATGCGAACGATGCAACCCCTTTGCAGTGAAAGTCATGGTTGATGCACGTCTGTTTGTTTGATATCGACGGAACCCTGATCCACACGCGCGGCGCCGGCATGGCCGCCATGCGCGACGGACTGCGTGCCGCATTCGGCGTGGCAGAGCCCACGGAAACGGTGGTGATTCACGGGCGAACTGACCGCGGCATTACTCGCGACCTGTTTCGTTTTCACGGAATCGACGATGTTCCTGAACACTGGGACCGGCTCCGCCGGGCCTATCTGAAACTTCTGCCCGAATCGCTGACGAAACGGCCAGGTGTGTTGCTTCCCGGGGTCGTCTCTCTACTCGATACATTGGCCGACCGAGACGACGTTCTCGTCGGCCTGCTGACAGGCAACACCCGCGAAGGGGCACGGATCAAGCTGGCCTATTTCGGCATCGACCATTTTTTCGAATTTGGCGGGTATGGCGACAACCATTTCGAGCGAGACGACGTCGCCCGGGAAGCACTGGCTCAAGCGAGACAGCGCGTGGCCGGCGAAATCAATCTTGCGCGTGTCTGGGTCATCGGCGACACTCCAACCGACGTCAGTTGCGGCCGGGCGATTCAGGCAAAGACGATCGCCGTGACGACCGGCAACCACACGCGCGAAGAATTGGCCGCCGCCTGTCCCGATCATCTGGCGATCGACCTGTCCGACCCCGCGCCACTCTTGGAGTTGTGGAAGTAGCCGGCATTCCCAGGCTAATCCGCCAGGCGGCGGTACTTGCCCGAGAAGTACACCAGCGGATGTCCCTCTTCCCACGCCTCGCCGGCGACGATCTCACCGACGAAAATGTCGTGGTCGCCCCCCGGCAGAACGGCATGCAGCCGGCAATCGACGTACCCCAGTGAATCTTGCAGGATCGGCGCTCCAGTAACCGCGGTCTTCCAGGAGAGGCCCGAGAAATCCTTGGGGCCCGGCGTGGCGAAACGCTTCGACACGTCTTCCTGCGCGAGCGTCAGGATATTGATCGCATAACAGCTGTTCTGCTTGATCTCGGAATAACTCCCCGCGTTCTTCGCGACGGCCACCAGTACGAGCGGCGGATCGAGCGACAGCGACGCCACAGCATTGGCGGTCAGTCCCCCCTTTCCCCCCTTCCCGTCGGTCGTGACGACAGTCACTCCCGTGGCCCATTTCCCGAAAATCTTTCGCTGCATTTTCGAATCAAAATCCATGCTGCTCCCGGCCTTTCATTGTTCCCTCGATCGTTGCAGCAGAATTGTTGCGCCGCAGCGCGTGCAGGTCAAGGCGTCGCTCGCCGTAGCGAGCCGCGGGAGCGGTATCCCCTCGCCATCCGGATCAAACCATGCGAAAGATGAAATGGTGGATCGACTTCGTTGAAGGCCATCACAATGCGGTATATACAAGCGACTCGTCATCGCCGGTGCTCGCTCGCTGTCGGGAATCCCATGGCGATCAAATAAAGCGCTTGGGTTCGTATTCATCCACCCGTGATGTTTTAATTCCGGAATTGCCCGTCCCAAGTCAAGCGGCGTAATCTATAATGCAAATGGATGATCCTCTTGATTACGTCGATTTTGCTGATATCTTGCAGCATGCCGATCCAGGTAAATGGAAGTTCAAGGGACCAAAATCAGGGACTCCAACGCCGGCGACATCGCCGACAGCCGAATCAGGAACCATGAAGCATTACGATCTCTGCGAGGATGAATTCGGAGTTCTGATCGAGGTTCATTTTTTTCGCCGTTCCGACGGTTCTGTCGACGACGTAAAGATCAAGTGATGGTGGTTTTCGGGGGAAGGTTATGACGTCTGCAACAATGAAGAACGAACTGTTGCTGCTCAAGAAGAGGCTGCTTGATACCTCCGGGCCATTGTCATTCGATCATCTATCGGGCAAGCAATTAATTGCCGAGATTACGTCTGCGTATCCGTTTGTTTTTCAGCGCCGCGATTTCGGGCGAAAACACGAAGTTGGCATGGCACGGGTAGTGAGCTACGAACTCGCATTCCATAAATTGGCCCACTCGCTTTTTCAAGGCATTCATATTCTTCCAATCCTTTCGAAGTGCTTTTTCGTGAGCACCTATGATGATGCCATCAGCGAAGTGACTTGGACGAAAAAGATTTTCGTGAAGCCCGTTCCGGGGCCCGAGCGCGAAATCGCCTTGACGATGAGCTCGGGATTCAAGCTGGACAAGGCGCCCGACGGCTGGTCGCTTAAGCCACTAATTCGTCAGAAGACAGTGCTGTCCGAAGAGTTTCTGCAAAAGCGTGGCTGGCAGTTCGACGTCCTTCCTCCCTTTGGCCAATCGGTTTCATGAATCCCCTCACACTCACGAATACGCGCACCGGATCGACTGCCCGCATTCTTCCCGAATTCGGCTTCAACCTGTATCAGTTGCAGCTTGCGGTCGGAAAGCGCACCGTCGACGTCCTCGACTCCACGCCCGATTTCCCGACCACCGGCGACAACCCCAGCCATAGCGGGATTCCGCTCCTGTTTCCCTTTCCCAACCGCATCCGTGGCGGACGTTACACCTGGGCCGGCCGCGAATACATGCTCGACGGCATCCACCAGGATGGACAGGGGAATTCCATTCACGGATTGGTGATCGACCGTCCGTGGCGGGTCATCCAGGTCATCGAAAATGCCGTCGTCGGGCAATTTCAGTCGAGCGTCGACGCGCCCGATCGGCGAGCGCTCTGGCCGGCCGATTTTCTGCTGGAAGTCCGCTACGAACTGCGCGACGCTGGGCTGCACTGTGACATCCGCGTATTCAATCCAGACAGCGCGCCTTTGCCGTTCGGCTTTGGCACACACCCCTATTTCCGGGTCCCGTTGTCTCCGTCGAGCAAAGCAGGCGACTGCCTGATCCAGGCGCCGGCGGCGGAAGAGTGGGAGCTGATCGGCTGCCTGCCAACTGGCAAGCGACTGCCGGTTTCCGGTCGGAAGGACCTGCGCGACGGCCAGGAGGTCGAGGGACTGAAGCTCGACGACGCCTTTACCGGAATGACTGCTACGGACGATCGGATCGACACCATCGTCATGGATCCTGCCGCCGGGCTGGAGATACGGCAATCGTTCGACTCGGCCTTCCGCGAGTTGGTCGTCTACACGCCGCCGCACGGCCGCAGCGTCTGCCTGGAACCCTACACCTGCATTACCGACGCCATCCATTTGTCGGAACGAGGAATCGACGGCGGCTGGCGCGTCCTCGGCCCCGGCGCCGAGTTCCGAACGTGGTTCCAGATTACTGCCGGCTTGATCTACGCATAACGGCGCATCCGCGCCAGCACTCAAACCAGCGAGCCGCGGGGTTTATCTCTGTGTCGCGGGGATAAACCCCAGCGGTTCGCCGGCGCGAGTTACATTCGCCTTGAACCACGGGGTTTCGTCGTCAGTGTTTCCTTAGACATTCGAATTTCGTCATTCGTCATTTCAGCGCCGGCGGCGCCAGCTTCACCCCCTGATGCTTCCACAGCCGGTCTTTGATCTGCGGGAAAAGCTCCAGGGCATTGTCGCGCATGATCTGCCTGCCGATGTGTAAGGCGTGCTCTTCAGTCAAGTCGCCGGCGATTACTTTCTCAGCAAGCACTTCCGAGATGCACCGGCGGTGGAATTCGGTGGCGCCGTAAATCCCCTCGGCGTGGTTGCAGTCTGCGCCCCAGAGGATTCGGTTCGATGGAAACGCATCGAGCCATTCGTGGAACGCCCGCTTCGCCGTCGAATAGCTCAGTTCGGGAAGCCAGACCGAATCGGCCCACACGTGGTGGCCGTGCTTCTGGATGATGACCCCCATCTCGCCGACCCACGGGAAGCCGCCGTGAAAGAGAATGAACTTCGTCTTCGGGTTGGCCTCGATCAGATCCACCAGGTTCATCGGGTTGGAGCCCTGGATGCGGGCCTGTCCCGTGTGGATCTGGAACGGCAATTCATACTTGGCGCTCAATTCGCAGAGTCGCCACATGATGAAGTCTTCGAAGTCCTTGATCTGCTCCGCCGTCGATTGCTGGGCACGCTTGCCGAACGCCGCCTCGGCCCGCTCTTTGGAGACATTCTCGAAACGCAGGGTTCGCATGTATGCCAGCGTGCATTTGAGATTGACGATCCCTTTGTCTTTGGCCTCGACGAACAGGCGATTCAGCACGGCCAGATAATCATCAAGTGAATCGGTCGGCAGCCCGTGCTTCTTGGCAAATGCGTACGGGTCGTCCCCTGCCCAAGGCCCGCGGGTCTCGAACTCGGCGGCATGAAATCCGCGCACCAGCCGCGTGACGTTGAACACGACGACCTCCCAGGGATACGTCTGCACGAAGTCGTGACAGGCCCAGTAGGTGTCATTGAACATCAACTCGATGTTGGCTCGCTCGGTGACGACGTGATAGATCCAGCGCTGGTCCTTATAGTTCTCGACGATCCGCCGGTTGAGCTCGCGAGCCTCGTCGTCGGTGATGCGATCGAAGTCGACGCCGTACAGGTCTTGAAAGGCGGGGAGTTGGTAGCGATAAAAGCTGGCCGAACGGACATTGTCGAAGTTGTGTTTGGCCCGGCTCCACCACGAATCGAAATCGTCATCGGGATTCCAGCCGCTGATCGAGTTGTAGCCCGGCAGGTAACTATTGCGCCACAGCCCGGACAGGTTCACCTGCCGCCCCGCTTTGGTCTCGGTTAAGGCCGGCAGGCGTTCGAACGGCCACAGGTGGTCATGCGTGTCGATCGACGGCACCGCGTCGACAGCCATCTTGATCCGTTTGTACGTTTCGGTCGAACGGGTGGCTTGGGCCGATGCCGTCCCGGACAAGAACGTCATGACGAATGATGCAACCAGTAAGAGATTCAACCTTTTATTGATCATCGCGCGCTCGCATTCGTCGGTCTGTAGGGAGAGAAATGAACTTTCAATGGTCGACCATCTGATTCAGCGAGAATAACCGTCGAACTGCGCGACTGCACGCCAGCATCGGTAGACTTTCGACTCGATGTGGACCAAACTTGCGGATTGTGCGGTGGCCGGCGCGAAGCGCTTACGTGCGGCCACCGCTATTTCCATTTCCCTGAGTTCTTTCGCTGGTCTGCAACAAGGAGA
Source organism: Planctomycetaceae bacterium (assembly GCA_036501235.1). Taxonomy (GTDB): domain Bacteria; phylum Planctomycetota; class Planctomycetia; order Planctomycetales; family Planctomycetaceae; genus JACQFH01. The sequence continues at coordinate 10,854 of DASYAR010000603.1, read as the reverse complement.
GACGAACGCTCATGCCAATTCGCATCCATATTCTGCTGGCACTCTGCGGTTCCTTGATGATCGTCCCCGTCACTCCCGTCGCGGCCCAAGAGCGCGATTTGAAGGCCAAACCCCAAGTCACCAAGTCGGACGTCGAGGCGATGATGACGTCCCTTTCCAACTGGGGCCGCTGGGGCGCAGACGATGAGCTCGGGACTCTCAACCTGATTACACCCGCCAAGCGTAAAGCCGCCGCGGCATTGGTTCGAGACGGCGTGTCCGTGTCACTCGCGCATGATGCCAGCACGTCGTCGGACAATGGCACGCCGGCCTTCGAGCAAAAGATGATCGGCCTGCCTCGAGAAATGGAATTCGCGTTTGCTTCCGATCAATATCGAGTCGCCTATCACGGATTCATGGAGACACATTTGGACAGTCTCTGCCACATGTCCTATAAGGGTCGGATGTACAACGGCTTTTCGAGCAAGGAGGTCACCGAGCGCGGTGCGGCCAAGCTTTCGGTCGTCAACGTCAAGCAAGGGATCTTCACGCGCTGCGTGCTCATGGACATTCCCAAACTGCTGGGCGTGCGATTTCTCGAAGGGGGGCAGGCGATCTATCCGGCTCATCTGGATGCCTGGGAAGAAGCCGCAGGATTCAATGTCGAAAGCGGCGACGTGGTGTTGATTCGCACCGGTCGCTGGGCGCGATCCAAGGTCGAAGACAACCAACGGATCGCCAAAAGTTTTGCCGGTCTCCATGCCTCTTGCCTGCCGTGGCTGAAAGCGCGGGACGTGGCCGTCGTCGGCAGCGACCTGGCGCTCGACGTCATGCCCTCCGGTGTCGAAGGCATTGATTTTCCCGTGCACGCCGTAACGCTTGTCGCAATGGGAACGCCGATTCTCGACAACTGCGACCTGGAAGCCGTCAGTGAAGCCGCAGCCGCCCGGAAGCGCTGGACATTTCTGCTGACCGTCGGCCCGTGGGCCGTGCCGGGAGGAACCGGATCTCCCGTCAATCCTCTGGCGACGTTTTAGCAAACCCGATATTTCATGGACCGTGCCTTGCTGCGGCGTTGCACCGCGCTCTCAATTGTCGGGGGACCTTTGATATAGTACATGCGAAGGTTCGACAGAGACTTGCGAAGTTCCAGTTTTATCCTGCAAGGAAAAATGACCCGTGAGCCGTGACGACGATCTGGCATTGGTCAGGGAATACACCAAGAACGAGGGATTGGTCCGCCACATGCTGGCTGTCGAGGCGGCGCTGCGGGCCTACGCCCGTAAATTCAGTGAAGACGAAGAAAAATGGGGCACGGTTGGCCTGCTCCACGATTTCGACTACGAACGCTGGCCCAATCCGCCCGATCATCCACTGCAAGGCTCGGCGATCCTGAAGACCCGCGGGTATCCCGACGACGTGATCTACGCCATCAAATCGCACGCCGATTATCTGACCGATTGCCCTCGCGTTTCGCGGCTCGACAAGGCGCTGTACGCGTGCGACGAGCTGTGCGGTTTCATCACCGCCTGTGCGCTCGTCCGTCCGACGCGACTGGAAGGGCTCGAACCCAAGAGCGTTCGCAAAAAGCTCAAGCAATTGTCGTTCGCGGCCAACGTCAATCGCGATGATGTCACCCGCGGCGCCGCTGATTTTGGCGTCGATCTCGACGAACACATCGCCTTTTGCATTGCCGCACTGCGACCCTGCGCCGCAAGCCTTGGACTCGCACCGGAGATTGCCTGATGACGATCTTGCTGTTTTTGGCCCTGCAAACTTGCTGTTTTGCCGCGGATAAACCGAGCGACCCTGCCATGGATCAAGCCTTCGATGAACTGGGCCGGCGATACGTGCAGGAGTTTCCCGAATTGTCCCCCGTCGGCGCGACGCAATTGGGAGATCATCGATTCGACAGCCGACTCGATGAAATCAGCGAAGAATCGCGGGCCCGCGCCGCGACGACGTATCGCAAATTCCTGGGAGAATTGACGAAGATCAACCCGGCCAGACTGTCGCGGGCTCACCAGGTCGACTTCCAGCTTCTCGATTTGTCGCTACGGGCCGACCTGTGGCGACTCGAGACTCTGCGGGAATGGGCCTGGAATCCGCTTAATTACACCGAACTGGCCGGCGGCGCCGTTTACGGATTGATGGCTCGCGAATTTGCACCGCTCCCAAAACGGCTTGGCCACGTCGCCGACCGGCTGGAACAGTTTCCGCGGCTGTTGGAGCAGGTGCGCTCCACGCTCGAAGTCAAACGTGTGCCTCCGATCCATGCCGAGACGGCCGTCAAACAAAACCGCGGCGTGCTGAGCATCTTGTCGAACATGGTCGAACCGCACCTGGCGAACCTTTCCGAGAACGACCGAGCACGGCTGGAACGGGCCATTGCGACGGCCAAAACAGCGGTTGAATCACATCAGACGTGGCTGGAATCGAAGCTGCTGCCGAACGCCGCCGGAGATTTTCGTCTCGGCCCCAAGCTCTTCGAAGAGAAACTGGCGTTTACATTGCAGACGCCGCTGTCGCGCGACGAAATTCGCGGCCGCGCCAGAACCGACCTCGAACGGGTCCGCGAGGTGATGTACCGCACGGCCCAGGAAGTCTACAAGAAGAAAAACCCCTACACGCGGTTTCCGGAACAGCCGACGAACGAGTATCGGCAGGCGATCATCCGGGCCGCCCTCGAATTGGCCGCCACCGACGTTCCCCGTGCGGATGCGGTCGTCGAAACGGCCAAGGCCACTCTGGTGACAGCCACCGAATTCGTCCGCAAAAAGGACTTGATCACCCTTCCCGACGATCCGCTGGACATTATCATCATGCCGGAGTTTCAGCGCGGCGTATCGACCGCTTACTGCGATTCTCCCGGACCGCTCGACGTCGGACAAAAGACGTTCTACGCGGTTGCTCCGCTTCCCACCGACTGGAACGAGCAGCAAGTGACCTCTTTTTTACGCGAGTATAACGTCCGTTCGATTCACAATCTGACGGTGCACGAGGCCATGCCGGGGCATTTCGTGCAGCTTGCCTGGGCCAACCGATATCCGAGCACGCTCCGGGCCGTGCTGTCGTCGGGTGTATTCATCGAAGGCTGGGCCTGCTACACCGAACGGATGATGGTCGACGAAGGATACCTGGGCGGAGATCCGTTGATGAAGCTGGTGAGCCTGAAGTGGTATCTGCGAACGATCGCCAACGCGCTCCTCGATCAGGCGATCCACGTCGACGGCATGCGCCGCGAAGAGGCGCTGCAACTGATGATCGAAGACACGTTTCAGGAAGAGCGCGAGGCTGCCGGCAAGTGGATTCGGGCGCAACTCACGTCGACCCAGCTCTCGACCTATTTCGTCGGCCTGCAAGAACACCTCGACCTGCGGCGCGAAGCCGAAGCTGCGTGGGGCAGAGACTTCAGCCTGAAGCGGTATCACGACAAAGTCGTGTCGTATGGATCTCCGCCGGTGCAGTACGTGCGGGCACTGCTGCTGGAGAAGGAGATAGCCCGGCCGTCACGATGATATTCAACGGTTGGCTCATCCTGTCGGGTGCATTGACTGCTTTTGCTTAAGACTCGTTGCGAAGGCGACATGTCCCGGAGTTGCGATCCCGTCCTGTAATCGTTGCAGCACAGCTGCCAGATCACCCCGCAGCAGCGCGGCTGCATCGAGCCATAATCCAGGGAACACCTCACTGCGGATGACTCCATCGGCATGGGGCGCGAGCTGGACGAAATCGCCTCCTCGCAGGACGAACCAATCGAGCTGAGAATCGAGAATTCGCCACACCAGATATTCTCGCACTTTACCGCGTCGATAGACATGAAATTTGGCGTTCAGGTCGATGCTCGCACTCGTGGCGGCGACCTCGGCGACAAATTCGGGGGCGCCCTCGATATACCCGTGATCGTCCAACTGGGCTTGCCCCCCGCAGTCCCGGTCGACCATCAAGAATGCATCGGGTTGAAACTCGTTATCGAGGTCGATTCCGACCGTCGCGTTATCGGCGATGCGAACGCCTGGAGTCGCGGCACGATAGACTCCCAGCCAGGTGATGATTGCGGCATGGGGCGTCCCATGCACGCCGGATCGGACCGGAGAGGCCAAGTAAACAACTCCTTCGACAAGCTCGGCTTTTTTCATCTCCGGCATTGCTTCGTAGCGCCGTGCAAACTCTGCACGCGTCAGCCGATCACCGCTTTCGAGAGGCGGAATCATTCGCGTCGAACGGGGACCGGCCGGAGTTTCTGGGACAAGCAATGACACGGTTGAACCTGGTCGAAACAGATAGTGCCGATGTTGATGACTTCATTCTCACATTGTCGAGAATCGAAGGCAAGGCCCGATTCTTGTAACACGTCGCGGTTATCCGAATGGCATTCGGAAAGAGAGACGATCTCAAAAGCGGCCGGAATTCGCAACCGGATTATTCTTGATCCGGTTCGTCGTCAATCTCTTCGCCGGCCTTTTCGAGAAGCTGTTCTTCCGTCAGCGGTTCGACGATGGCGTATTGGCCTTTGCTCCACCGCAAGAGGTCGACCTGCCGGCAGCGTTCGCTGCAGAAGGGAAAATAGTCGGCTGCGCCCTCGGCCGCCGGCAACACCGCCTTGCGGCAGATCGGACAATCGCGAGGTCGGATCACGTCAATCCTTTGATGGAGACGCCTTGCTTCCAGAATCGCTCGACGACGATTTCGAATCGCTTTTGGATTCGGACTTCGAGCTGCTGCTCGACTTCGAATCGGCGTCGGCCGACTTCTTATACGAATCGCTGCGGTAATCGGTCTGATAGAAGCCCGAACCTTTGAAGATGATGCCGGCCCCGCTGCCGATGATGCGCTCGGCCTTGGCCTTTCCGCACTTCGGGCATTTCTTGGTCGGCTTGGCGGTCATCGACTGGAATTCGTCCCAGGCATTGCCACAAGCTTTGCAAACGTAATCGTAAGTTGGCATTGAACCTATTGTCCCTTAAGGCGCCGAAACAATCACCGTGCTCGGCCGAACGACCCGGTCGTGCATCTTGAAACCACGCTCGAGCTCCGTGAGCACGGTCATCGGTGGCTTGTCGGGGGCCGGCATTTGTTGAATGGCCTGGTGCAGGTTCGGATCGAACGGCTGGCCCGCGGCCCCAATCGGGACGATGGCGTGCCGGGCCAGAATATCGTCGAACTGCTTGGCGACCATCTGCACGCCCTGCGCGAGCTGCGTCGCGTCGCCGCCGCTCCGTGCCGCTTCCAGGGCGCGCTGCAGGTTGTCCAAGGCCGGCAGCACGTCACGAGCCAGAGGCAACGCGGCATACCGCCGCTCCTGCTCCGATTCCTTCAGCATCCGGCGGCGGTAATTATCATGATCGGCAACCGCCAGCAGCCACTTCTGTTTCAATGCGTCTCGCTCGGCCTGCGCGGCCTCTAGCTGATCTGCCAGGGACCCAACGGCGGCCTGCGGCGCCGGCTCGACCGGGGGAGTGTTTTCTCGGGGCGTCGTATCTGGGTCAGTCACCGTACTTGTTCCTTGCCGACATGACGAATCCGGGTCCGCGGCTCCCGTCCGTCAGGATTTCTGGCTATCGGATTCAGAGGCCGCAAAATAATCTTTGATCTTCTCGAAAAACGACTTTTGGTGCGGGCTGACGTTCTTCTTCTCGAGCTCGGCCAGTTCGCGCAACAATTCTTCCTGCCGCGGCGTCAGGCTGCGCGGGACTTCGACCATGATCTGCACCAGCAAGTCTCCCTTGCGACGCGAGTGCGGATCGGGCATCCCCTTCCCCTTGAGGCGAACCACGTCTCCGGCCTGGGCCCCCGGTGCGATTTCGAGCTGCTGACGCCCGTCCAGCAGCGGAATCTCAAGCGTCGTTCCCAGCGCCGCCTGAGGGAAACTCATCGGAACCGTGCATACCAGGTCATGCCCATGACGTTTGAACAACGCATGTTCGGCGACATGAATATCACAAAACAAATCCCCGCGCGGACCGCCGCGGTCACCCGGCTCGCCTTCTCCGCGGAGACAAAGTTGCATGCCGTTGTCGACGCCGGGTGGAACTTTCACTTCCAGCTTCACCGATTTCGACTCGCGCCCCGACCCCGAGCATTGAGGACACTTATCGCGAATGATCTCGCCCGCGCCGCGACAGGCGGGACACGTCGTCTGCACCCGAAAGAAGCCCTGCGCCTGGACGATCTGCCCGCGCCCGGCGCAATAGGCGCATTTCTCGGGGGACGAACCCGGTTTGGCCCCGGCTCCATCGCATTTCGAACATAACTCGTCACGATCGATCTCGACAGTTTGCGTGCAGCCGAAGGCGGCTTCTTTGAGATCGATCTGCAGGCTGCAGCGCAGGCTCTCGCCGCGCGTGGCACGCCGACCGCCGCCGCGCTGCGCTCCACCGAACAATCCTTCGAACATGTCGCCGAATGCACTGAAGACGTCGTTGACGTCGTTGAAACCGGGCGACCGGCCCCCCGCACGCGCGAACGCCTCGTGGCCGTAGCGGTCGTACAAGGTTCGCTTCTCGGCATCGCCCAGCACTTCGAATGCCTCGGCGGCCTCCTTGAAGCGCTCGAGGGCGGCACCGTCCCCCGGATTGCGATCGGGGTGATTCGCTGCCGCCGCCTTGCGGTAGGCCTTCCTGATTTCCTCGGGAGCGGCGGTCTTTGCAACTCCCAGGATCTCGTAGTAATCCCGTTGTGTGGCCATCGGACTCATGTCGGATCAGCCGGCGAGCATCGCAGCTTGATGATGGATTTATACGCGGTTTTCGAAATTACGGAAAGAGGCAATTGCGGCCCAGGCTGTGCCTGACGGGACTCAGGATGTGAATCGAATGTCGCTTCCGTCAGACACGTCCTGGTCTCGCCGCTCGCCTGTCGTCTACCAAAACGGGCCACCGTTTCCGGTGGCCCGTTTCGGCAAGACGATCTATAAAAACCGCCGACGCAAGCGTCAGCGGACGCTTCCCTCCACCTTGGCCTTGTCGCCGCCGCCGATTTCGTCGGTCCGCGTCACCAGCACTTCGGTGGTGAGCATCAAACCGGCGATCGATGCCGAGTTCTGCAGAGCGCTGCGCACGACCTTGGTCGGGTCGATGATCCCTTCCTTGACCATGTCGCAGTACTTGGCGCCACGCGCGTCGTAGCCCTGGTTCGTCGGCTTCTGCTTGACTTCATCGGCGACGACGGCCCCATCGAGGCCGCTGTTCTCGGCGATCTGGCGGATAGGAGCTTCGAGAGCGCGGGCGATGATATCGACCCCGATCTGCTCGTCCCCCTTGGCCTTCACCGCCTGCACCGACGGAATCGCCCGCAGGTACGCCACGCCGCCGCCGGGAAGAATTCCCTCTTCGACCGCCGCGCGGGTTGCATGCAAGGCGTCTTCCATGCGGGCCTTGGTCTGCTTCATTTCGGTTTCGGTGGCTGCACCGACCGAGATGATGGCGACGCCGCCGGTGATCTTCGCCAGCCGTTCCTGGAACTTCTCGCGATCGTATTCACTTTCGGTGTTTTCGATCTGCGTGCGGATCTGCTGGACGCGGGCCTTGATCTCGCTCTCTTTGCCCGCCCCTTCGATGATCGTCGTCGTGTCTTTCGTGACTTCGATCTTCTTGGCGCGACCCAGATGGCTGATCTCGACCGATTCCAGCTTGATCCCCAGATCTTCCGAAATCAGCGTGCCGGCCGTCAGCACGGCGATGTCGCCGAGCATGGCCTTGCGGCGATCGCCAAAGCCCGGGGCCTTGACGGAACACACACGCAACACGCCTCGCAGTTTGTTGACGACCAGCGCCGTGAGCGCTTCGCCTTCGACGTCTTCGGCGATGATCAACAGCGGCTTGCCCAACTGGGCCGTCTTTTCGAGGATTGGCACCAGGTCGCGCAGGCTCGAGACCTTCTTCTCGTAAATCAGGATGTAGCAGTCTTCGAGCACGACCTTCATTTCCGCCGGATCGGTGACGAAGTACGGCGACACGAAGCCTTTGTCGAACTGCATTCCTTCGGCGAGCTTGAGAGTCGTCGTGGCTCCCTTGCCTTCTTCGACGGTGATCACGCCGTCGCGGCCGACTTTCTGCATGGCCTCGGCCAGCAGTTCGCCGATCGCCTTGTCGTTGTTCGCCGAGATGGCTCCCACCTGGGCGATTTCCGCCGGGCTGGAAACGGGCTTCGAGATCGACTTGAAGTATTCGATGGCCGCTTCGGCCGCCTTGTCGATTCCGCGGCGGACGATCGTCGGATTGGCCCCCAGCGAAATGCTGCGGAGACCTTCCGAATAGATCGCCTTGGCGAGCACGGTGGCCGTCGTCGTGCCGTCGCCGGCCACGTCGCTGGTCTTCGTCGCCACTTCGTTCACGAGCTTTGCGCCCATGTGTTCGAATGGGTCTTCGAGCTCGACCTCTTTGCTCACCGTGACGCCGTCTTTCGTCACCAGCGGGTTGCCGAAATTCTTGTCGATAATGACGTTTCGCCCTGTGGGGCCCAGCGTCACGGCGACGGCATCGGCCAGCGTATTGACCCCACGCTGCAGCTTCAGCCGCGCGCGATCATCAAACAACAGTTGCTTTGCCACGCTTGCATACTCCTATTCGAGAATCTCTTGTGATGCTTGGACTGTGTCGTTCTTTGGCAGGTCGTTCTTTGGCAGGTCGTTCTTTGGCAATGGTGCCTTGGCCAAAGAGGCCGAACTCAGGCGAATTTCGCCAGAATGTCGCTCTCGCGCAGGATCTTGACGTCCTTGCCTTCGACCTCGATGTCCGTTCCGCCGTACTTGCTGAACAACACCTCGTCACCCACGCCGATGCTCATCTGACAGCGGCTTCCCGATTCGAGCAGCCGGCCGGGGCCAACGGCCCGCACCTTGCCACGCTGCGGTTTTTCTTTGGCCGTATCCGGCAACACGATCCCACCAGCCGTGACGGCTTCCGCGTCGACAGGTTCCACCACCACACGGTCATCAAGAGGCTTCAAGTGCATTGCGTTTCGCTCCAGTATTCTGATTTGTGTTTGACTGAAATATTGCCTGACAGAATGATTTTGAAATCAACGGGAAGCCGGCGTTACATCATGCCGCCCATGCCACCCATTCCTCCCATGCCCATGCCGCCCATTCCTCCCATGCCGCCGCCCATTCCACCCATGTCGTGATGGTCGTCGTGATGATGGTCGTCGGATTCTTTCTTGGGTTCGTCGACAATGATCGACTCGGTCGTCAGCAAGAGACAGGCGACGCTGGCCGCATTCGTCAGGGCCGAACGGGTCACCTTGCACGGATCAACGACGCCGAAATCGAACATGTCGCCGTAGCGATCGTTCAAGGCGTCATAGCCGTGAGTCTTGGCCTTCAGCTTCCTGACGTTGTTGGCCACGACCGATCCGTCGAGGCCGGCGTTGGAGGCGATCAGTCGCAGCGGCATGTCGAGCACGTTCTGGATGATCTTCGCACCGAACTTCTCGTCGCCCGCAAGATCCAGCTTGCCAATCGCGTCGGAGCAGCGAATCAGAGCCACACCGCCGCCAGGAACGACCCCTTCTTCGATCGCCGCACGCGTCGCCGCGAGCGCGTCTTCAATCAGGTCTTTGCGTTCCTTCATGGCCGTTTCGGTGGCCGCTCCGACATTGATCTGCGCCACTCCGCCGGCCAGTTTCGCCAGGCGTTCCTGCAGCTTCTCGCGGTCGTACTCGCTGTCAGTCTCGCCGATTTCGCGGCGGATCTGCTCGGCACGGCCTTCGATCTCGGCCTTCGAGCCGGCGCCTTGCACCACCGTCGTGTTCTCAGCGTCGATCTTGATCTTCTTGGCCACGCCCAAGTCGGAAAGCTGGACGTTTTCGAGCTTCACGCCGAGGTCCTTGAAGATCGCCTTGCCGCCGGTCAGGACGGCGATGTCACCCAGCATGGCCTTGCGACGATCGCCGTATCCAGGAGCCTTCACCGCGGAGACATTCAAAATTCCACGGAGCTTGTTGACGACCAGTGTCGCCAGGGCCTCGCCTTCGACGTCTTCAGCGATCACCAACAAGGAGACGCGGGCCTTCGACACCTTCTCGAGCAACGGCACGAGCGACTTGGCGCTCGAAATCTTTTCTTCGTAAATCAGGATCCGGCAATTTTCCAGTTCGCATTCCTGCGAATCCTGGTCGGTCACGAAGTGCGGCGACAGATAGCCGCGGTCGAACTGCATTCCTTCGACGTGCTCGACCGTCGTGGTCACCTGCCGACCTTCTTCAACCGTGATCACGCCGTCCTTGCCGACTTCAATCAGCGCCTCGGCGAGAATCCGGCCGATTTCCGGGTCGTTATTGCCGGCGATCGTGGCGACCATTTGCGTCGACTTCTTGCTCTTGGCATCGACCGGCTGTGCCAGCTTTTTCAGCTCGCCGCCAATGGCCGTAACCGCTTTCTGAATGCCGCGCGACAGCGACATCGGATCGGCCCCCGACGCGATGAATTTGAGCCCCTCTTTGAAAATGGCCTCGGCGAGAACCGTGGCAGTCGTCGTGCCGTCGCCGGCGACGTCGCTGGTCTTCGAAGCGGCTTCCTTGACCAGTTGCGCTCCCATGTTCTCGAATGCATTTTCGAGATCGATATCTTCCGCAACGGTCACGCCGTCTTTGGTCACCTTCGGGGCACCCCAACCCTTGTCGAGCACGGCATTGCGCCCGCGGGGACCGAGTGTGCTGCCTACCGCCCGCGACAGCTTGCCGACGCCAGCCAGCAGACTTTTACGGGCATCCTCATCAAAGCTCATCAATTTTGCCACAGCGTCTCCTCAGTGTTCAGCTTGAAATGCAGCCAGGGTGAATCAACAACAGCATCAGCCAGGTGCGATGGCACTTACAATCAACGCGTCACGCCGCAGGTAGGCAATCCCTGTGCCAATTCCCCTGCGGAATCGC
>DASYAR010000602.1:0-19521 GCA_036501235.1 Planctomycetaceae bacterium | reverse complement strand
TTCTTGGGTGCGAGCCGGCCCAAGAACAAAACGATGCGGCGATCTCTCAATTGCGGAAAGCGTTTCTGGAACCCCTCGGCCGTCGCAGCGAAATCGAATGATGGAAGCGTGGCGCCCAGCGGAACAGTTTTTATGCGGCTTGCCGGAACCCAATTCTGCAACTCATGGGCTTCCGCCTCCGATGTGGTGTGCAAAGACGCCGCACAGCGCAGGTCGCGACGAACCGTCAGATTGACGAATAAACGCTTCAACCATTTGCGTCCGCTTTGATAACAGGCTGAATCCAAAGCACCGTGCGGACTCAGGACATACGGAATGCGAAACTCGCGGGCGACGCCGGCCGCCAGCGCCGTCACATGGCTGAAAATACAATGTACATGAACGATATCGGGGCGGCGATTTGAATCGCGCAACCGCTCCCTCAGCCAGCGTCGGGACTCGGGAGAATAGGCCAAACGACTCCACGGCCGCTTCCGTCCGTAGGAACGTGCCACGATCAATTCGATCCCGGAAAAGAACTCGTCAGCCTGGATCCGACGGAGATATTCGCCGGCAGGCGCCCACGGCTCGGCTGACTGGACAGAATTGGCGAGCAACGTGACATCGTCACCCGCTGCGACCTGCGCGCGGACCATCTCGCGAATCATCGCGCTGGGGCCGCCGGACCGGGGATCGAGACTGTGAATGACGTGCAGTATTCGCATTGAAGCTCCGCGGATTATGCCGCTCCGGGTTGCTGCGGAAAATTAGGGAAGCCCCGGCGCTGAACGATCGGGGGGAATACCGAAATTCGGTTCGGCCTGCCGCCCACCTGGCCTCCAGGCGGCCCGGCGGACGCGCCGGCGCCGGATGAAGATCCCGTTACCAATCCGATGGTCCTGTCGAGCAGACCGACACCCATCCCCAGGAAAAGAGCATTCACACCGGATCCCATGAAGACTCCGCTTTCCGCGAATCCTTCAAGCAGCACGGGCACCACCAAGGCCGCGGTCAAGTACGAGAGATTGAGCGGCAATCGACATTTCCGCAACCAGGCATGATTGCGTTTCCAGGAACGTAACATCGTGAAGAGCGCCAGCGCCAGAAGCGTGATTCCGAGAGGGCCCGATTCGGTGAGCACCTGCAAGTAGGCGTTATGGGTATTGGCCCAGGAAGTGCCGTTGTTCGTCCACCACCCGGTGCCGATCAACGGCGATTTCAGATAGCCCTTGAACACGTAACGCCAAACCTCTCCGCGTGTGTCTTTCGACAGGTCTTTCACCAATCGATTGCCGCCACCCACTTCCAAAACTTCTACGGCCACGTAGACCGTGATCAGCAGGCTCAGGCCCAGCCCAGCCAAAACAGCGGGACGGCGAACCAGGGGGAGCGCCAAGAACAGGATGCCGGTCAGCGCCATCAGCGCGCAACCTCGGCTGCCTGATCCGATCAGGATGATTCCGAGCACAAGGCAGGGCAAGATCATGAGCCGCTTAACAGTCAGTGACGGGTCATTGATCGCAGCATACGCGCACAGAATGAGCAGGGAAGCCGCCGTCATTCCCAGCATGTTGGAGTTCAGTCCCAGCATGGCCATCCGACCATTTGTGCTTCCGCCAGCGGCCCCTTGCAGATAGGCCAAAAAGGTAACGCACGCGGCCCCGCCGGCGAAAAGGCTTAGAAATCGCAGGCCCCGATTCAACTCATCAAGATTTCTGACGCACTTCACCAAGGTAAAACCAGATAACAGGACCAAGGCAAACAGGCTCTTATGGAAGAGGGCATAATGGGGGGCGGTGCTCCAAATTCCCGACAACACGAACAGGGCTGCCCAGGCACAGATCGCCTTGCTGGCAGGGCCCGCCACGAAACTGCCCCGGGACGAGAGGCCAAATGCCACGATCAGCACGGTCACGGCGATGCGTCCGTACTTCGCCGGCCCATTGGCCGGTTGCACTTCAACTTGGCTCGTTTTGCCGACTCGCACGATTTTGCCCGTTTCCTGCGTTGAGACCGAAAGCGGCGACAGCAAAATAAACATTGCCGCGAGCACGAATGGCAATCGAGTGCGAGAGACCATGGTGACGTTTAAACTGCCTTCCTAGTGCCGATCGAACGAAAATTGGCGGCGACGTGCGGCGTGAGAGTCGAGAGAGCTCAACCGGACAATTTGCCGCCCCGGCAGCACCGGCCCACGAGCGAAACGAATCTGTCGGCAATGGCCTCATAAGTCATCTGGCGGCGAACTGGTTCCCAACTCTGATGGACGATTTCCGGCGTCGACGGCCGGGACAGATGGCTCTCGAGCGCCCGGCTCAACGCCGCCTGGTCGCCCGCGGGGATGATCGTCCCCACGGCCGAGTCGTTAATCGCGTCGGCACAGCTTCCGGTTTCGTCGGAAATGATCACGGGAACTCCAGCGGACAGCGCCTCGATGACGACAACCCCCCAGGTCTCGGAGGAGGGCAACACGAACACGCTCGCACAGGCATACCAGCCGAGCAATTCGGCGGGCTGCAAAAAGCCGGTGAAATGCACCCGCGAACGCAACCCCAGGCGCTCGACCAGTTGTTCGAGCTCGGGCCGCAACGGTCCGTCGCCGGCGATCACGAGAACGGCATCTTGCGCCGCCGGCGCGTCGCAGAACGCCCGGATCAACAACTCGGGCCGTTTTTTCGGAATCAAGCGGGCGACGAACAGCACGATTGGCCGGCCCTCCAACTCCGGCGGGACCGGAAATGATTTGTCGCGGCGCAGATCGGATACATGATCTCGTACCTGGTTGACGTCCGGAACATTGGGAACAGCAGCCAGGTTTGCTCGATCGGCTCCGTAATGAACCAAATAGTCTGCGGCGAGCTGGCCGGTGGGAAATAAGCCGGCCGCGTTGCGCACGAACCAGCCCACCACGCGTGCCTTGACCCATTGTTTCCAGGTCGATCTTCTGGATCGCAAATGCGATTCGCACATCAGAAAATAAGGAACGCGGTGTGTTTTGGCCCACAGCGCGGCGGCGATCATCGTGGGATGATTATAGCCTCCCAAAACAACTGCGTCGAATCGCCCCTGTCTCAAGCGGAGCAGTACGGACGGATTCCAGAAGCACGACGAGGAATCACCCAGCCTGTGAAACAGATTGTATCCCGGAAGCACCGAACATCGCATCTCCCTGCTCCATTCCGTCGCCCACGGCCGGTCGGACGTTCCGGCGGCACAATACAGCACCTCCAGTTCGATCTCACGACGGCGTGCCACTTCGCCCCAGAAGGGATCACGATACGGAGTCGGCGTGGGAGTGATCACGGCGATCTTGAGTGGTTGACGCGGTCGGCCCTGCTCCGCAGAGGAATTCAAGATCGGTTCCAAATGGGCCGTCGCGGCACTGCCGCCTTCGACGGAGCCTGGCGAGATTTCCGAAGGCATCTGTTCCCTGATCCAAACGACCATACTCGATTTGCCGGCAGGACGAGCGGCACGCTTACAGCACAGATCGGTAGACAGCCGCTGTGCGACGCGCATTCTCGGCCCAGGAAAAACGAGACCGATACTCATCGAACGCATACGATCTCCCCTCGCCGATTTGCGCATGCAGCGTGGCAATACCTTCCGTCAGTGCGTCCACGCTATCCGGCTCGACCATGACACCCACGTCCAGGCCGTCCAGCGTCTCTGCGAATGTCGGCGCGCGGGTCGTCAGAAGTGGACGGTTGTAACTCACGGCGACATTGAGCACGCCGCTTTGCGAGGTAAACGACCGACTGTAAGGCATGGCGACCCAATCGCACGCTTCGAATAAATCGGGAACCTCCGAATCAGGGATGTAGCGTCCCAGAAACGTGACCGCTGATTCGATTCCCAGAGACTGCGCCAATTCTCGATAATATTCCAGGCTCTTGTGGCCTGTCGTGTCACCAGTTCCGGCGACGAGCAAATGCAGCGATTCTTTGAATCGCGGCAGGGCCTGCAGCAAGTGCCCGAGGTTCTTCTCATCACGTATCAATCCGAATGAAAGCGCGACCACTTTGTCTTGCGGCAATCCGTACTTTGTGCGCAGGACCTCGCGGGATGCCGTGGGCGGACCATAGTCATAGGGACCGTGCGGCACAATGTGAATCCGACTGCCGTCGAGACGAGCGAAATCCATCAAGTCTTCCGCCTGCGAACGACTGTGAACGAAGAGCGCATCGGCACGCTGGTAGAACAACTGCAATTGGCGGTCTTCGAAGCGCCGGTTGATCATCGCCACTCGTCGTCGCACGTCATGCGCCGTGGCGACGATTTTTGGTCGAGAGCTGGAGACCATCCGCTTCCAATAGGGAAAGGTCAAATGATTGAAACTTGAAAAGTGAATGACGTCCGCCCGCGTTTGCGCCGCATATCTGAGGGCGCGCCGCGGGCTGACAAACTGCCCGATCAAGAAGCGCAGGCGGCGGCGCCAGGCGACTGGATGACCGATTGGTCGCAGGTGCGGCCAGACGGGATAGGAGGCCGCCTCGCGCCAATGATATGCCGGCAGACAAGCCAGTTCGGTAAGCACGTCATCACCGGTGGCGAACTGCTGCAACAGCTCATGCGTATAGCGGCCGATGCCTCCCCCGGGAAAGAACAGGTAGAAGAGAACGCGTAGCGCCGCAGTTGCCGAGTTTGTTCGGCTCTCCAACGCGGATTCGCCGCGAACTTTTATGGAATCCATCTGCGTCATACGTTGGCAATTTCCTGATGGCCCTCTCTGGTCGGCAGAACTGCCGGTCCTCACATGTCTAAAAAGGCTTCTGCAGTGCTGCCGGCCCGGCCTGCGGATGTGGTTCCAGGGCTGCCTCATACACCTCAATCAACCTGGCAACATGTCCCGCCGGACCGAATTTATCACGCACGAGCGCCATCCCTGATTTGCCCATCCGACTCGCCAGATCCGGGGATTCCACAATTTCAAGCACGGCATTGGCCAATGCTCGCGGATCCTTCGGGGGCACCAGGAGGCCTGTCTCGCCATTGATCAGCCACTCACGAACACCTCCGACGTCGCTGGCGACAACCGGCACACCGCATGCCAACGCTTCGAGCCCGACGATGCCGAGCGTCTCCGGCCAGATCGACGGAAAACAAAACACAGTGGCGCGCCCCATCACGGCGCCGATTTCGCTGCGGCTCGCCCACGGTTTCGTGGTCAGGCGACCCACGCAGCCAGAGTTCGCGGCCAGGTCGCGGACGGATTGTTCCAGCTTCGCGGTGAAATTGCCGATCATCAGCCCCTGGATCCGCTCCGGCAAGAGTCCTAGCGCGCGAATGAAGCAATCATACCCCTTGACGGGTGACAGGCGCCCGAGGAAGACAATTGTCGGCTGTTCCGGCAGGGTTCTGGCGGTCCCCAGCGGTTCCAGCGGACAGAAATAGGGGACGACCGTTCCTTTTTCGCCTGGAAGTCCCGCCTGGATAAATCGCTGCAACGTAGCACGGCTGGGAGCGATCACGTGCGCGAAACGACTCCAGTTCTTGGCCATCCACCTGACCCGGCGGTAGTAGCGTACGGCGACCAGAGGACGAGGAGTCAGGCAATGCTTGCGCACAGTGGTCGTAAAGCAGCCAAGTCCGCAAGTCCGCTGGCAGATTTCGCCGGTTCGCCGGTAAAACAGATTCGAAGCCGGGCATAAATAACGGAAATCGTGGCCGTGGACGACGACCGGGGCCGCATCGAGACAGGCGGCGACAGCAGCCACGTTGTACACGTTGTGAAGATGGACAACGTCGGGGCGCCATTCTCGCAGGACAGCTCGCATCTGGTGGGACGCTTGCCGTTCTGCCGCCAAACCACAGCGATTGAGCGCAGGCACATGATAAGCGCGCGCCACGAGCTGGGCGTCACCTTTGGCATACACGTAGGCCTGCTCGTTCCCTTGATCCGCCAGGAGCGGAGCTAAGGACAGCAGATACGTTTCTACGCCTCCCAGAGGCGCAAGATTCTCGTGGATGTGCAATATCTTCAGAGGTTCCCCTGACTTCCCGTTTCCGACGATCTGCAGGTGACTGCCTGATGCCAACTCGATCTGCCGCACTGGCAGCCAATCGCGGTCAGGGATGTTCTCACTGACGGTAGCGCACGCTACAGTGAACATGTCTCAGGAGATTTCGACTGGCATTCCGCAAGGCCAAGGCCGGCATGTGGGACGTTTAACTGATAAGCGTGGGTCGTCTCGTTCGAGATGATCTTTTGGAGTTCGTCATAATTCTCGATGACATCCGGCATTTTACGATCGATTTGCTTCACCATATTCGTCACGATCGGTGTACTCGGCAGCCCCAGCAAAGAGAATACGTCCGCATCGAAAACAGCTTGCGGGCGCGACGCGAGATCTTCATAACGGACGATGCGGCTGCAAGAGTGAATCCATTTGTAACTGAGAATCTTCGAATACTTATCACGCTCGGCACTGCAGAATCTCATGAAATCGTCTGCGTCGACATGAATCCGATCTTGGAATTGATCCCTCTTATCGAGCCCCACCCATTTGTGCGTGGCCTTCGCGACCTGAAAGGATACATATTGCTCCAGCAACGACCCCCGATAAACGATGAGATAGACGGCAGTTGGAAACCACTGTCGTAAATCGTCCAGGGTGACGTCATGCATTGTCAAATGCGCAAGCAGATACTTGGCGCCGGAGATTGATCCCGGCTGAGCGTTGAGCGACTGGATGATATGCCGCCGGACGGCCGCTTTCGAGATTCCGTCGGCCGGCAGGCCGCACGGAAGCGTCGGACTCAAGATTTCGGAAGCCACCGAGACGCCCGGGACGGAGTTCAGGTAATCCCCGATCAGCGTGCTTCCGGTGCGCGGCTCTGCCAGCACGAAAAGCGGCCGCTGAGCTCGGCGTGGGAGAAAATAGTACCGCGCTGCATTTGAACTGCGATTCAAAAGACGCTTCGCACGGTTGGCTGGCGTGATCGTCTTGAGTTTATTCGGAGTGTCGCTCATGTGTCGCGATTTCCTTCCTTCAGCACAGGATTCAGTCGCACAGCTCAGGCCAATCGATGGTTGACAGATATTCGATCCATGCTCGATGATCCGACCTGGCGGACAATAGCCGCTTCCATTGTGCAGCGAGGTCCCAATTGGCCGCCAGCTGGACTGACAGCGGCTGCGACGAAGGAGTACCCAGCAGACTCCTCCCCAAATTATGTGGCAGAGAGCACGTGACGTAACGTGCCAGTGCCCGCCCTCGCCGATCCCCGGCCTCACGAATGCTGAGGATGACCCGGTTGCGTATAATCTGCCGCAAGCGCTTCTCCTTGGCGGACGTGGAGGTGGTGCTGGATCCCGAATAATGCCACACGGCGCCGCGACCGCAGACACCAATTCGGTATCCCGCCAGACGGATGCGGCGACACAGGTCATAGTCTTCGTAATAACTGCCAAAGATCGGGTCGAAGGGGCCCGACTTGCGGAGCGCCGCGGTGCGGACGACCATGGCCGCTGCCGTGACCTGCTGAGCTTCCTCAAATGCCGAATAATCGGCGCGCCCGGCGGGATTCGCAGGAAAAGCGGCAACGTGCCGCGTGCAATCGCGAAAACCGGGATCGTAGCCGGAACCATCATACGTCAGCAGCAACGGTGACAGTGCGCCGACATCGGGATGATCTCGCAAACAGGCGAGGCAGGCGTCCAGCCAGCCCGGTTGACTGAGCGTATCCTGGTTCAAGAACGAGACCGCCTCGCTGTCCAGGTCGATCTGCCGCAAGGCAAAATTATTGGCTTCCGCGAACCCTAACCGGCACGGTGCCGTCGTTAAATGGCACTGAAACTTGTCGAGCGGCAGCGCTCCCAGGTCGCCATTGCCGCCATTGTCGACGAGCACCAGTCGAATCGATTCTGCACTGGCCTCTGCCAGGGTGTTGAGGCAGCCAGGGAGCCAGCGCTCACCCTGGTATCCCACGATCACGACAGTGCAAGAACTTGAAGATGCCATCGAAAATGAATTCGTCCTGCCATGGTTAAGAGGCGATTAGGCCGGTGCGCGAAGACGTCGCGGCCCTGGCTGGCGATTTTTCCCCGCGGGCACCGACAACCGATTCGACGATCCGGCAGATCCGCTGCTGGTGGACGTCTTCACTGTATTGAGCTACGGCCACCGCGCGCGCCGCGCCTCCGAGACACATCCTGAGCGCTCGATCGGTCGAGAGGTCGGCCAGCGCCACGCTCAGGCCGGCGACGTCGCCGTATTCGACCAGCAAACCCGTTCGGCCATTCTCAATCGTCTCGCGCATGCCGCCGACAGCCGTGGCCGCGACGGGCGTCCCGGTGGCAAACGCTTCGATGACCGTTCGTCCGAACGGTTCGGCGACGGAAGGAATGCAAACCAGATCGCAGGCCCGGTAGAAACGGGGCATCTGCGTAACCGTTCCGAGGAAAAATGTGCGCTCCGTCAACCCCAGAGACTGGATCTGCTTGTGCAACTCGGCTGTATATTCGGGGTCGCCGGTTCCGGTAATGGCAAATCGGCAATTCGGAACGGATTGCATGAGCTTTCCCGCGGCTTCGAAAAAAAACGGATGCCCCTTCATCGGGCGCAACGTGCCCGGCACTCCGACGATCGGCCCGTCGAGAGGCAGGTTGAGCGCCCGACGGCACGTCGTCTGATCGTCCGCCAATTCGAAATACTCCGGCGACACGGCGTTGGGAACGACTTCCAGCGCAGGGGCTGACGCCGCTCCCAGAATATTTTCCGCGACGGCGCGAGAAATGGCGACGCGGCGCTTCGAATAGCGTTTGAGCAACGTGCGGACAAGCGGCCGCCCGCCAAACGCCGGGACGCGCATTTCGCCCCCCACGTCGTCAAACAATTCGCGGAGATGCCAGACGCAAGGAATTTTCAAGCGGCGAGCGGCCACGGCGGCAGCCAGGCTGACCATCGAATTCACATACACGACGTCCGGCTGCAGGTGCTTCAACAATCGGACAAAATCTCGCGCATTGAGAAACTCGCGGCCGATGCGCCGGGCCGATTGCAGGCAATTCCCGCCGCGCAACCAACTCTTGTGCGGGACGACATGCACGCCACACCCGAGCTCGGCATATTTTTCCGCAAACGGCCCGGCAAATCCGAAAGCCACATCGACTTGCCAGCCGGCTTTGCGAAAACCGTCGGCGATAATCCGTCCGCTGATCGTCGATCCGGTAAAATTGGCACAATGTTGAACCAGCAGTGCACGACACGGGGGCCCGCCGGATGCAGTGCACACCAACTTATGGGCACTCCGCGCTGCGGGGCCCACGACACCCATGCTTTCCATTGCATTCAGCCCGATACGGATTCGGCCAACTCCCGTGTGCGAGATTTACCGTCGTGGTGGCGCAGCAAGTTTATGATTGGTTCATGCCCTGCTTGCACCGCTTCCTGGACCCACCGACTCTGTCCGAGGTCGCGTGCGCTTGCCAGGCGGACCTCATAGATGCTGCCGCTCTCGAAAATCTCGGTTTTCCACCGGATTGCGCTGCCGGCTCGATCACAACAGTAGACGTAGGCATTGGATTGAGAGCGGCGATCGCGGTCCTTGAGAAGAACAGTGCCGCCGACAAGCAGATGATCGTCGGCAATAACGAGGCCGCGCGTGAAACAGTCCAGATCCAGGCGGCGCGCGCCAACGGCGAGCGCACGGCCGATCGAGTCACAATAGGCGAGCGCGCCGTCAATAAAGCCTGCGTTGTGCGCGCAACTGGCTTGCAGACCGAGTCTTGCGACGACCTTCAGGCTGCCATCCAAACAGAGGAGCTCGCTCTGCTTGCCCGTATAAAGCGTATCATTGTGCAGCACAACCAGCGTCGATTCGCCATCGGTTAAGACCGAATTCAGATGTCCGTAATTTCGCGACTGCCTGCCCTTCCAGGCATGTCCCAGTGGATAAATGCTGCGAGTTCGACGCAGCCTCTTGCCCAACGTCGAGAAGCACAGCAAACGGTTTCGCGCCGTGTCTGTCACGTACAGGCATCCGTCACAAGAATCGATCTGGTGCACCTCGGGATCGAGCCAAGGCACTTCGATGCGAAGGTCACAGGCATGCTGGTCCACGAGGTGGAAGCTTACGATTTGTCCGAACGCCCTCGCGGTCCGCTGAAAGGCGTGCCAGCGCTCATTGAAAAACGAAAGGCCGTAATAATTCCCGCGGAGGATTCGCTTCAACGTCTCGCCTTCGTACAGCAAAATCCCATTCTGACAGGCGAGAAGCGTCTGGTGTATCGGCCCTGTCCCATTGGATTTGAACGCCATGTCTTCGAACACGGCCAACGGCTGAAGGCCTGGGTTTCGCGACAGCGTCACGCTTCGATAAACACTGCGCAGCGGCCGACCGATCGGATGGCGCAGCAAGTGGCTTAGCGATTCTCGCGGGCTTCGCATTGTTGATTTTATGGACAAACGAAGGACCAATTCATGCCAGGCGAAATGATGCCTCTCTGAGGATGGGGCACACGAACCGTCGGATCAATGTGCACAGGCAGCACCTCGAATTCAATCCCGGACTCGATCTCATCAATAATTGCCGTAGTCGAGTTGCGGAGAAACAATTGAAGCTGGTAGCGGCCCGGCACGATTCCCGGACTGACGACCGTACAGGTCGCGGTCGCGACTCCGTTGACTTCGAACGGGCGGTCGTCCTGCCTGTGACGGCTATTGCCGGCAATGATCAATAGTCCGCGGGAATCTACGATTCGAAAACCCAGTGCGCGGGCCGAGACTCTCGCGGACGACGAAAAGTGCATTTCGAATTGAATGTCTTCGCCGACACGCACGCTCGGAGACAACTCCCCCTGGGAATTCAGGATCCGCAGCCGGGAAAATACCGACCGGCACCGCGCGGACCGCCCAGCGTGCTGCCGCAAGTCGATATCTCCCGCCAGGTCCAATCCGGCGCCCAGGTAGCGTTGGACAATGTCGCCGACTTCGCCCGTTGCGACGAGTTGCCCACCTGCCAGCAGGCAAGCGCGACTGCACAGGTTTTCCACGGCAGCCATATTGTGGGTCACAAACAGCACCGTCCTGCCGCTGCCGGCCACTTTGCTCATCTTGCCCAGGCACTTGTTCTGGAATTCCGCATCACCAACGGCCAACACCTCATCGACGATCAGGATTTCGGGTTCCAAATGGGCCGCGACGGCAAACGCCAATCGCACCTGCATGCCACTGGAATAACGCTTGACGGGCGTATCGAGGAATTCTTCCACTCCTGAAAAGTCGACGATTTCATCGAACTTGCATTTCACCTCGGCGCGGGCCATTCCCAGGATGGCGCCGTTCAGGAAAATGTTCTCCCGACCCGTCAGTTCCGGATGGAACCCCGTCCCGACTTCGAGCAGGCTCCCGACGCGACCGCGAATCTGCACCTCGCCCACCGTCGGTTCAGTGATCTGGGAAAGGATTTTCAAAAGCGTGCTCTTGCCGGCGCCGTTGCGGCCAATAATGCCCACGACTTCGCCTGGTTCGACGTCGATGCTGACGTCTTTGAGCGCCCAGAATTGACCGCGGGAATTTCCACGGCCCGAAAGCTGCTGGAAACGACGCCAAGGGGCCCGCGCCACGCTCAACAGCGACTCGCGCAACGTCGCATAACGAGTTTCGCGAACGCCAAGTTGATATTCCTTGCCGACGTGCTGGATACGAATTGCAGGATTGCTCATCATAAATTACAAAATCGTCTCATCATTGCGGCACGAGCGCCGGCGTCTCGGTTATGTTTCCAGATGGGCAATCAGATCGGCGTTCGGGTCGTTCTGGCCGCTGACTTCGGCGTGCCACGCAGAGAATCGGCTCATGCTGCGCTCGAAAGTCACTTCCGGCCGGTACGAAATCCGATCCTGCGCCCGCTGGGAGGAGTGCCTCACACCGCGCAATTGTCTCGCCAAAAACAAACGATCGAATGAGTTCGAATCAGCAAGTGCCGAATGAATATTCGATCTCACCGGCTTTCGGCCGCCACGCCCGGCGTCGTGTGGTTTGATGCGCCGTATCATGCGACTCGCAAATGACTCGACGGAAGCTAATATCGGGTCCCGCCGCAGCACAGTACGAGTGTCGCGGGAGGCCAGGAAACGCAGCGTGCCCAGCAGCGAACCTCGCGGGCGCTCCGGAGAAGCCAGAATCCGCTGGGCTTCCGCCCGCGAGATTTCCGGCAAGGGCAGCCACGGGCCGATCACGGACGCAATCGAGTCAATCACCTCGCGCCAACTCGCGCAATAATCATCAACGACAAACAAGCGGCCGGGGCCGGAGTCGGTGTGCAGCGACAATTCGATGGCCTGCGCCAAGTTCTCGACATCGACGAGGCTGCAGGGCGCATATCCGGAGTCAACCAGGGCAAATTTCCGCAGTCTGATGGCATCCAGCAAGCACAGCAGTTGCGGTGAGTGAGGCCCGGAAACAATGGGCGGGCAAAGAATCGAACAGGGCAAGCCCCTGGCGGCAGATCGCTGCACGATCCGGTCCTGGGAGAGCTTGATCCAGCCGTACGTGCCGCGAGCAGGACGCGGAATTGCGTCTTCGTGAATGCTGTCCGGCGGCGGCGGTTCACCGTAAGCCGTGATGCTGCTCAGATGCACGAATCGTTTCACTCGAAGTCGACCACAAGCCCTGAGGATGTTCTTCAGTCCGTCGATCATGACCCGGTCGTCGCCCATGATGCAATTGACGACGTGGGTACAGTCGCCCAGGGCCCGCTCAACTTCCGAATAATCGAGCACGTTCAGTCGCCCGATCTGGATTCCCAGGCGCGCCAGGCGCCAGGCATCCCGGCCCGAATTCATGAAGGGCCGCACGTCATACGCCTTGTTCGAAAGGCGCTCGACAAGCGTCGTGCCGACAAATCCGGACGCCCCCAGGACGGCGATGCGATTCATAAAACGCGGGCCGTTTCGGCAGGGGTGCGGGGCTCGTGTACGCTTCGGCGTCGTGCATAGAGCATGTCGATCATTCGCAAAGACTCCAGCCCCTCTTCCGCCGAGACTCGTGGTGGCTGCGAGTTTCGGCAGGCCGATACGAAATCTTCAAGCTGCAACCGAAACGCCGCCCGATCATCGGGGCACAGTCTCGGGCGACGTGGATTGATTATGAGCTCAATTGCTCGATCCTGCGGCCGCCAAAGCAAAGGCGCCTCTGCCGACTCATGCATCGTGACGATTCCGGCGTCTGTTTCCAGGACGAGCCCACTCGGCAGCCGGCGGACCTTCGATAGGCGAATGGTCCCTTGCAGGGCTCTTTCCCGCGACCATTGCAGAGAACCAACCGCTGTTGCCTCAGGCCCACCGAGCGAATCGTCGGAATACTCGACTTCGTCGGGAAAGCCGAACCAATGCAGCATTCGGTCGATGAAATGGCTCCCATTGACGATCAATACACCACCGCCGGCGGCCGCGCGGCTGAAGCTGTATCCGCTCACAGGGGGGGCCCAATCGGATATTCCCAACTGATAGACGAACCGATGAACTGCGCCAAAATAGTTCGAATCCAACAACTCTCCCAGAAGGCAGACATTGTCCCAGAAGCGGGTGCAATATCCGACGGAGGCCACGAGTTTGCTGCGCGCCGCCATAGCGACAACCGTGGCGGCGTCCGCCACCGTTGACGCGATCGGCTTTTCAATCAACACCGGCAAGCCGAGTGTCAGGCACTCGATCGCCAGCGCCGAGTGGGTGTGATTGGGCGTGGCGACAATGACGCCGTCAACCGAGTCGCGCACTTCGGAGATACTGCTCGCGACTTTAGCGCGCAGTTGGAAGTCGGAAATGACACGTTCCGCACGCGATCGCGAGGTGTCGATGACTGCTGCCAATTCGACATGGGGGGATTCCAGCACAGCCGGGATGTGGGCTTGCGTCGCAATTTGCCCACTTCCCACGACTGCCAATCGAAATACACCGTTGGTCGTAATTCTCGTCACCTATTCGATCCGGAGGGCTGAACCGTCATTTTGTGGTCAATGGCTCGGCGGCCCCACCGGCGCGCACGATCCAATATCCCCAAGGCTGCGGCGCGTCCAGTTGCACTTGACCAAACTCGGGAATTCTTACCGTAACTTTGTGTTCGAGTTGACACGGGGACCACAGCAGCACCAAAGCCTCATCCCCCAGGCGCGTCGCCACGCCCCACACGCGGATTTGCACTTGCCAGCGCCCGGCTTTCCATTCCCACTTGTCCCGGGGCAGGTTTTCGCTGCATTCGAGCAGTCGCCACCGGTTGTCAGGACCGTCGGCGCGAGGGTACGCGACAACGGAGTCATCGGCCTTGTCACTGGATGCCGCCGACGGCCGATCCGGGTAGGATTGACCGGTGACCACGACAGGTCGACCCTCCAACCAGAATCGGCGCAGGATTGCATCGTTGCAGATCCGATCGACGGCTGAAATGATCGGCTTCAAATATGTGTCGCAGGTGGCGGCTTTCAATTCCGGAGCGCCGAGCTTGTCAAGAGCATCGCGCTGGGCACTGTCGAACCACGGCGTTTTAGGCGTCTCAATTGATTTGCACCAATGGCGCAGCAGAACCGGCACACCTGCGTCGCGGATCGACCAGAGCAGCCACTGCACAAAACCTTCATAGCGCGCCGGGGTCATGACTTCATGTTTGCCGGCAAGCGCACCAGCGAGTGCTCCACCACCCGTGATGCGAAGGGACAATTCGCGGTAGGACCTGGGATTGCGGCTCCGGGCGACTTCCCAGGCAGGGATCAGATTCAACACGCTCGCTTGATCCAAAGAAGTAAAATCGTTGCGATCGTACGAATTGGCGTATCGCTCCATGCTGCCGGCGTCGTACCAGGCAAGTTCTGGAGTGTAGCCGAGGGCCTCGAAGAACTCTCGTGATGCGGGCTTCCCGACTTCGTGCATCCCATTATACCCAGCCAGGTAGATCGGACCGCTCCAGCCTTTTTCGAGCGTCATCTTGAAGTTATCGTAGAATGCCAATCGCTGGTCCCTGCGGCGAGTCCAGTATTCGACGCGAAAATCATTGGGGTCGGTCTCCGCATTTGTCGCAAGCAATTCCTGCACTCGGTCATGCATTCGAAGGCTGAGTTTCGCCAGATTATCCAAGGATTTCCATTTTAGGGCAGGACCGCCATCAAACGATCGACGGGTCCGATCAGGTTCAAGATAGCGGTCGAGTTTATCGTCCGCTCCCTCGTTGTTCTCGATAAACAAAACGAACGCCGGATCAGGGAGGTGCTTCTCGAGGGTTTTGGCCATCAACGATGCGCCCCACAACCGCCCCTCCTTCTCCCAGAGCGAGACGGGGCCGAACACGTCAACGAAACGCCGATCTTCCATTCCGTAGGATTCTTCCGTCCAGACGAGTGGAGAATTCGCTACACTCGCCGGCGTCTTTGGCAATCGATACCGGGGTTCGACGAGTGTATTCACGATGTTATTCGTGCGCAGACAGAGAGGCAGACGATTGGCTTGCAGATATTCAAAATCGCCCTTCGTCGATGTCAGAATCTTGCTGATGACTTTGATATCGTTGGCGCCTTCGTCGATGGATAAGAATCGCACCGAAGGCAGAAACCGGTGCCCCTCGCGGACCTGCCGCACATGATAGTGGAAATCATAGCCTCGCGGATTGACATTCCATTCAGCGGCCAGCGGCAGGCCCAGGCGGTGCCAGTCGCGCAGATCGTCCAGATTCGTCGGCTGGGGCGGCTCGGCCGCGACCGCGACGCGAAGAAGTGTGAATGCGAGACAGAAGATCAGCGATCGAAACATGGTCTTTTTCTCGGTCGATGTCAGCCAGGGGCAGGTTGGAAACCTACCCGACGCAGCGGCTTCGTCAGACGATGTCGGCGAAGCGGCGTTCGACGCGGCGAAAATACATCAAGCCCAGTCCGAACAGCGCCAGGGCCGCCGCGAACGACACGGCCAGACAATCCCACGGGATCGCCTCGCCCAATAGCGCCGCGCGGTAGCCGCCAATAATGCCGGCCATCGGATTCAATGCGTAGGCCAGCCGCCAGGAGGCCGGGACGACTTTCAAGGGATAGGCCACGGGGCTGACGAACATCCAGATTTGGACCAGAAATGGGATGACGTGCCGAAAATCGCGATAAGCCACCGACAGCGACGCCAGGAGAGTTCCGGCGCCCAATGCAGAAAGCGCGGTTGCGAGCACCAATGCCGGAAGCAACAACAGGTTGGCCGTCGGCGCAACGCCGTAATAAAACATCATCAGTCCCATGACGGCGAACGAGATGGCAAAATCGACCAGTGCTGCGCCGACCGCCGCGAACGGTATGAGCAACCTGGGAAAATAGACCTTGCTGATCAGCCGTTCGCTTTGAATCAGGCTCCCGCCGCACTGGCTGACGGCCCCTGAAAAAAAAGTCCAGGGCAACAGGGCCGAATACACGAAGATCGGGTAAGCCTGGTCGACATGCTGCGACATGCCCCCCAGACGGCCGAAAAAGACGCTGAAGACGACCATCGTCATCACGGGTTGGATGACGGCCCAGGCCGCACCCAGCACGGTTTGCTTATAGCGGACTTTGACGTCGCGCCACGCCAGAAAAAAGGCCAACTCGCGGAAACGCCAGAGCTCCCGCACGTTGATCGCGCGCCAGCCGGATGTCGGCCGCAGGGTGAGCAGGTGCTGCGCATCGGGGGGCGCCGGCGCGCGGGTTGTCGAGCCGGCCATGTCGCGCTCGGCGAGCGCCGCTGGCGAGGCCGGCATGCTCTCGGCATCAAGCGTCAATTCGTCTGTGCCCTCCAAGGATGTCATTATGAAATGGATTTCCAGAGAAAACACGTTTCCCACCGGCACGAGGCCGGTGAGAGCGCCCCCTTACCCCCGACCCCTCTCCCGCGGGGGGGAGAGAGGAGCACTGGATATGGCGCCGCGGCCGGAGGTTTTTTCGCGGACCCAGTCATAGACCTGGCTTCCAAATTCTTCGATCGCCGTTTGATCGTCGGCTGCGGATAATTCCATCGGCGCCTGGATGATGACTTTCACCAGGGGTGGCCGAACGCCACCCTGCTGTCGAATTTTCTGGAATGCCTGGCGGAGATCGTCGCGGTTCGAGGCAACTTCCGACCCCAGCTGATACCAATATGCCACGGCAGCTTTCGTGCCGTCCTGCTCCACAACCATCAAGCGGTAGGGGTGATTGTGACTATCGATTTTCCAGTCGTCGCTCTCGATCTTCCATCCCGCGCCGGGATAACAAAGTTCAGGGGAATGGGGCAAAGACAGTTTTCCCGCCGGATATGACGACAAGTGGACTGTCACTTGTTTCCGGACGCCGTTCTGGTACGAGCGATTCAGCATGGACGTGGCCCCCAGATGTACGAACAACCGGTCGTCGACTTCGACGTCGGAACCCGTCCAGTCGCCGGTTTGCAATGGAAATGCAGTGACGTCGCACGTGCTCGCCTGGGTGGCATACGATTCATCGCGGTTTTTGAAGTTGGCGATAGCTGCCTGGGTGCCGGCAATGCAGATCGCCGCGATGCCTAAGCGGGCGGCGGTTGTGTCGAGGAATTTCATGCGGACGGCCGTTGAATAAGGGGAACTGGCAGACAGGAAACCTACCCTGCGCGCGGGTCGACGTTCAGAGCGGGTTCGGGGCCGAGCAGATCGGGAACGCCGGAGGAAATAGTGTGGCTGGTGACGACCGGCTCGGGCCTGGCCAGCACCTTCAAATGGGACTCGACTTGTTCCAGAAGCTCCATCAACTGTTCGAGATTCTGGCCTGCCATTCCGCCGCGATCGCCGACGATTTTCACATATCCCAAGACCCGCCCATCGACCATCAGCGGGTGATCCAGCCGCCAGTGCTGGGCGTGATCGTTCCCGTTCGGGCGACGCCACGACGCGTGATAACCCTCCCCCAGGATCGGCAGGTTGAGGTCCAACCGGATCTCGACGAATTCGAGACGCTGCGCGTATTCCGTCAAAGTTTCCCAGAGCAGGTTCCATTGCCGGGTGCCTTGCAGGTGCACGGCCTCATCCCAGCCGGCGCCGGGTTGAATCGCCCGCGATAAGAAAACGGACCGCAGGAAACTGCGACTTTTCACGACCACGAGCTGCAATTCCGAATGGCCGAACACCTTGAGCGAGACGAATATCAACACCACGCTTACGGAGCAGATGATGGCGATGCGATCATCATTCCACCACACTCCCAACAGGGCCCCGGCCGAGGTCACGACCGAAACGCAGCCGATACACGTCAAGGTCCAGCGATGGCCGAACCGGGACATCAGGTGATGGTGCAGATGGGCCCGGTCGGTCGTGTAGATGCTGCGGCCAGTCAATTTTCTCCTGAGAATGGCGGCGGCCGAATCGAAGATGGGGACCGTCCACAAGGCCAGCGGGATGCCGAGCAGCACCGTCCCCGGCCCCTTCAGCGAGGCCTGGATGGCCATCACGCCGACGGCCAGGCCGATCAACATGCTCCCTGCGTCGCCGAGATAAATGCTGGCGGGGGGCAGATTATACCGCAGGAACCCAACCAGGCTGCCAGCCAGCACGGCCGCAACAAGGGCGATGGATTCGTGCCCGGCGAACAGCGCGGCCACGGCGATCGCCGAACTGAGAATCACCCCCAGTGTGGCGGCCAACCCATCGATTCCGTCGAGCAGATTGAGCGCGTTGATGGCGCCGACCAGCCAGAAGATGGTGAAGGGGACCGCCAGGTTGCCGAGGTCGCAAGACCACCCGAGGACGCTGATGCGCTGGATGCAGACTCCGAAGACGACGAGGACGCCGGCAGCCACGATTTGCCCGAAAAACTTCTGGCGTCCGCGCAATCCGATAAAGTCGTCCACGATGCCGACGAGCACGATGATCGCGCCGGAGACCAAGAGGCCCACGACTTCGGAACTGTGCGCGAAGACGGTCTTGCGCCAATCGGGGTCGACCGCCATCAAGGCGGCGATGATCGTCAACATCGTGGCGAAGATGGCAATGCCGCCGGCCAGGGGAATCGCCTGGGTTTGAATTTTGCGGTGCCCGTCAGGCCGGTCGACCAGTCCCGCGCGACGGGCGAGACCTCTGGCGGCCCAATTCAGCGCCAGACTGACGAGGCACGACAGAGCGCAAATTACCAATAATGCCGAACGCACGAAATCCTTCTCCGTTTCGGGGTCGCTACGATCTACAACACAGGCGCAAGGGGGCGTGCACAAAAAAGGTGCATGGAACCTGGCGATTGCGACGTGGCACGCGGTTGTCCATTAGGGGTTCGTTCTCTGTGCTCAGGAATTTCGCCCCTTCAGGGCTCTGGCGTTGTTGGGTCGCGATACCCCAAGGCTGGCGCCCTGGGGTATCGAATTTCGCCCCTTTTGGGCTGAAAACTGCAATTTCGTCGGTAGCTCAACTCACGCCACGCACCCATCCGCAGTCGAAAATCATACGGCCTCGGCGTCGGTGAGGCGTTCGTAACGCGGGCCGTAATAAGAATTCTCTCCTCTGGAACCGGTCACGACGACGCCCAGGATGGGAACCCCGAAGACATCGAGCAATTGACATGCCGCTCGCACCTGCGGTGCACAACTCACGTCGCGCAGGA
>DASYAR010000601.1:0-3651 GCA_036501235.1 Planctomycetaceae bacterium | reverse complement strand
AGCCTGACACTCAGCAAATCCAGGGCCAGAATTTTGCGGCGCGCCGCAACCCTCTGGCGGCCTTACACAAAGTCATCCGAGCCGGAAAAGTCGACCACCTGGAATTTTGTAAAAATGGGGGTAACTTCAAGGTCAGAGCGTAAATGACGTGTAACATCGAGCATTTGGAAACCATTCGGTGTACATTTCCGCGTAGTTCCTAACCAACGCCAGCGATGGCCCTGACCGAGTGGCCCAAACGCCCTCGTCTTGATCGTTGCCCCACTTGTCGGGGCCATCGCTGGGTGCCTGGCTCCGGCGAAATCAAGCCTTTGCGAAGCGTTCTTCGCTGCCGTGCGGCTTATGAATCACGCTCTGACCCCGCCACACATGCTTAAAGGATGGGGACTATTCGGCGCACGGAGCGTTGCCTATGATTCTCGCGTCCAAAATTGACGCCGACGTCTTTGCCTCCCACCCGAAGCGAAATGGTTCCTGCCGAATCCGATCCTGATGTTCCGGCACTTCAGCGCAGCGCGGCACACGACCCATATGCCGCACTGCGGATTCCCGGCTTTCGCTGGTACCTGGCGGGCAATCTGCTGCTGCTGATCGGGCTGAATATGCAGACGACAGCGATCAGTTGGGAGATCTATGAACGCACGCACGAGTACAAATTTCTGGGTTACGTGGGCCTGGTGCAGATCATTCCGGTGATCGGGTTGTTCATGCCGGCCGGGCACATCATCGATCGGGTCGATCGTAAAAAACTCCTTATTGCCGCGCTCGCTTCGACCGTGTTGTGGTCGTCGGGGCTGGCTCTCTGTTCGGCAACCGTCGGCAGATTACGGTGGATCTACCTGCTGCTGTTTTTGATTGGAGCAGCTCGCTCGTTCGTGCAACCGGCACGGTCGGCGTTTCTGCCGCAGATCGTGCCGCGCGAAACCTTTCCCAATGCCGTCACCTGGCATTCGACCGGTTTTCAACTTTCGACGGCAATCGGGCCGGCGCTGGGAGGGCTGTTGATTGCGTGGCTCAAGAGCGCGACGGCGGTGTATGTTCTCACGGCCGTTCTGGCGCTCGTTAACTGCGGTTGCCTGGCGATGATCCGCGCGCGGGCGTACGTGCCGTCGAGCGAGCCTCCTTCGATCGCTTCGCTTCTGGGCGGTTTATCGTTCGTGTGGCGTTCGAAGATCATGCTGGCGGCGATCACGCTCGACATGTTCGCCGTACTGCTCGGCGGGGCGACGTCGCTGCTCCCCGGTTTTGCCAGCGACATCCTGCATGCCGGTCCTACCGGCTATGGCTGGATGCGCGCGGCGCCGGGAATCGGGGCGGTGCTCATGTCGCTGATTGTGGCGCATCGGCCGCCAATCGAACGGGCGGGGCGAACGCTGCTGTTGTCGGTGGCGGGGTTCGGGGCCGCGACTGTCGTGTTCGGAATCTCGCGCTCCTATACCCTGTCGCTTGCCATGCTGGTGTCGCTGGGGGCGCTCGACATGATCAGCGTCGTGATCCGGCACACGCTCGTGCAGCTTCT
Organism: Planctomycetaceae bacterium; assembly: GCA_036501235.1. Classification (GTDB taxonomy): domain Bacteria; phylum Planctomycetota; class Planctomycetia; order Planctomycetales; family Planctomycetaceae; genus JACQFH01. The sequence goes on along the minus strand of DASYAR010000601.1, from coordinate 2,132 downwards.
CACGCCCGATGCCATGCGCGGGCGCGTGTCCGCCGTGAACGGGATGTTTATCGGCATCTCCAACGAGCTCGGAGAATTCGAATCGGCCGTCGTCGCCGAGCTGTTTCGGCGCGACGACAACAAGGAATTCGGACCGACGGTTTCTGCCGTCAGCGGCGGCGTCGGGACCTTGATGATCGTGGGGCTCGTCGCGCTGTTTTCGCCGCCCTTACGGCGGTACGGGCGGCTCGACGGCAGCGATCCCCAGCCGGCTGCCGCGCAATCTGCTGCATCAAACTGACACCCTTGCGCAGTCAGAAACACTCAAAACTGGCAGAGTCATTTCTTTGCCGGCATTTTGTGAAATCGACGCAACTTTAACAAAATAAGTGATTTGCGCTGATTTTGTAAAAATTTCCACGCTTTGGCGCGGTACCTGCTCGTTCTGCGACCAGGCAAGTGAGCCGAACGGATTGGATTCAAGGACGCACCTTTTCAGGGAGGATGTAAGATGCTGGTTTTGAGCCGCAAGCTGGGCGAAAAGATCACGATCGACGGCGACATCGAGTTGGAAGTTCTGGAGATTACCGGGAATCGAATTCGACTCGGGGTTTCGGCTCCGCAAGACTGCCGCATCGTGCGATCCGAATGCTGCTTCGAGCCGAAGAAGAAGGTCGGTAGCCGCTCGGGCGAGCACTTGGCCTTCTCGGTCAGTTAAATTCAGCCAGCCAGTCGACGGTCAGACCGTCCCGCTTGCGCAGACGTCGACCGTTCGTATGTGCCAGCGTGCAGAGTCGCGTCCTAGACGGCGTGTGAGCGACGACGAATGTGGCGGGTCAGAGCGTGAATGAATTGCCGGGTAGCAGCGCAGGACGGACTGCGCCACGTTCGTCTTGACTCCGATTACAAATGTAACTATTTACATCTGTAATCGAACAGGAAGGAGCCTCGCGATGCCGCACGTTTCCATCTCCGATGCCGAATGGCAAGTCATGAACGTCATCTGGGACGGACAGTCCCTGACGGCGCAGGAAGTGATCGAGAGGCTTGAAAGCCACGCCACCTGGGCGCCGGCGACGGTCAAAACGATGCTCCATCGGCTGGTGAAGAAGGACGTGCTCACCTATGAGCCGCAGGGCAATCGTTACGTCTATCGCTCGCGCGTGCGGCGATCCGACTGCGTCAAACAGGCCAGCCGCTCGTTTCTGGAGCGGGTCTTCGGAGGCGAATCGGCCCCGCTGCTGGCGCATTTTTTGCGCAGCTCCAAATTGTCGCCGGAGGAAATCGCGCAGCTCCGCCGGATCCTCAAGGAACACGAAGGTGAATCATGAATGGATGCATGTCACTGATCGAGACTGCCCTGAACTTGTCGGGCACTGCTCTGATGCTGTCGATCTACGCTGCTGTCTGGGCAGGACTGCTGGCAGCAGTCGTCCTCGTCGTCAATGTTCTTTTCCGGCGGTGGCTCTCGTCCAGGCAGATGGGCCTGCTATGGGGCATTGTTTTGCTGCGATTGCTCGTTCCGATTGCACCCTCCAGCTCCTTCAGTTTGCAGAATCTGTTGCCACCTGCGCCAGAAGAAAGAACCTATGAAGAAGCTGATCGCGAAAGCTATGCGGATCTTGGCAGCGCTACGTCTGATTCGGAACCGCTCGGTACGACGATCGGGGTAGAGGATTCACGCCCGCCGGTCTCTGTATCGATCGCGCGTGTGCCCACAGCACGCGAAATCGCGACGGAACCACTCGATTGGTCGTTTGTTGACGGCGACCCACTGTTCGCGGCGGTTGTCATGGCCTGGCTCACCGGCGGGGTAGCATCATTCTTTTGGACAGCGGTCATCTACCTCCAGTTTTGCCGCAAGCTGAACCAAGTTCCTGTGTGCGACGACGAAAGACTGTGTGGTCTTTGGGAAGAATGTCGCCGACTGGCTGGCGTGCGAAAGAGCATTCCCCTTTTGATGTTCGACGGCGTTCTGCAGCCTGCCATTTTAGGCTTGTTTCGGCCGAAACTGCTCCTGCCGCTTGACGCCGCGGATCTGACTGACCAGCAACTTCGGATGGTCATGCTCCACGAACTGTCACACGTGAGATACGGGGATATTGCCGCCAACTGGGTGCTCGTTTTCATTCGAGCCGTGCATTGGTGGAATC
>DASYAR010000600.1:0-5784 GCA_036501235.1 Planctomycetaceae bacterium | reverse complement strand
CGCCCCATCGAGATCTCTGCAGCCGAAACGGACTGCTTTGACGGCGGATCGGCCAGGGCGACTGGTTCGCGCCCGAGTCTCAGGGCGACCAATACCACCGCCATGCACGCCGAACCTGACATCTTCCAAGAAACATTGAATTGTGATTGCATTGTCTTCTCCCTCCCTGATCGAAGAAACGCGTCCTTTGACCGATCGTGCGATCGGGATCATACGCGGCTCATGCGGCAACTGCCAGACGACATGCGGGATCGAATTCTGTCACGCACTTCCGATCGCCCTGAGGCCGCATAATGTCCAAGTCGGCCGCATTTTGGCGGAACGGCCACCGGGCCAAAGCTGTATCCGGTATTCTGGGACAATAAAGCAATCCGGGCTAGCGGAGAAATGGGCGTTTGCGATAGATTTCCGCACGGCATGTGCCTGTCCGCCGCCCGTTCGTGGCGGCTGGCATCGTACTCGATCTAGGCCAGGGATGGCGACCATGAGGAATCGACGGAACGTATTCAAGCTCGTCGGAAACTGCTTGACGGCTTGCGTCATCGCGGGTTGCGAGTCGCCCGATTGGACTCGATCGATGAACGATTCGTTCACGGTCAAAGAAAAAACGTCCAGCCGTGAAATCGAAGAAAAGCACCGCCAGGAATACGCAGCGACTCACAGTCGCAAGTCAATGCGCTGGCTGCTGGCCCATTGCGTCGACGCGGGAATGTCGTTCGATCAGGTGTGCAAAGTCATGGGCGAAGAGGGAACTCGCGAGATTCATGACCACGCCTTCAAATCGCACGGCGGGAATTACCTGCTGGACGACGAAATGTATTCCTGGAAAGACGACGAGGGACGAGCCATCTACCTCGGCTTTCGTGATAATCGTCTGGTGAACTTCGAGCGCTCGGAATTCCGGTAGCCGCTTGAAGAATCGCCGTCGCATAGTCTTGCAGGCCGATCGCGGTCTTACATCCGATGCGTTCGGATGCCATTAAGAGCCAAGTTGCACGACATCGGCTGAAGCCGGAGTTCCAGCTGCCGAGTTTCGCAAACGGAGTTGCCCGCACGCGGCGTCGATATCCGCCCCCTTGCGCCGGCGAATAGTCGTTGTGACTCCCGCCTGTTCCAGAATCTCGACGAACGTCCGCAACCGCTCGGCGGCCGGGTCGTGGTAGGGCAGCTCGGAAACCGAGTTCATGGGAATCAAATTGACGTGCGCGTTCCGGCCCCGCAACAGATCTGCCAGCTCGCGCGCCTGGTCGATGCTGTCGTTGCGTTCTCCCAGAACGACGTACTCGTAAGTCACCCGCCGCCCTGTTTGTTCAAAGAATTCATCGGCCGCTGCCAGGATGGCTGCGATGCCAATGTTCTTATTCACCGGCACCAGTTCCGTACGCAATTCGTCATTGGGGGCGTGCAGCGATACGGCCAGGTTGTAGGGTTTGCCGACACCCGCCAGCTCGCGAATTCTGTCAGGCAGACCGACTGTGGAAATGGTGATCCGCCGGGCCGACATCCCCAAGCCCCCCTTCTCGTCAAGCGTCGCCAGCGCCTTCAGCAGGTTCGGTAGGTTTGCCAGGGGCTCACCCATCCCCATCACGACGACATTTGTGATCCGCTCGAGCGGTGGGAGCAGCCGATCGAGCCTGAGGATTTGCTCGATGATTTCTCCAGCCGACAGATTGCGCGACAAACCCAGGAGACCGCTCGCGCAAAACACGCAACCCATACCGCAGCCGACCTGCGTGCTGATACAGATCGTCCGCCGATCGTCTTCGCGCATCAGCACGCATTCCACCGTTTCGCCGTCGTGGAGCTCGATAAGCAGCTTTTCGGTGCCGTCGACCGAGCGTTGATGCGCGGCGATCCGTGTGGAAAAGATCCCGAATTGTTCGGCCAGCTTTTTCCGCAGCCCGGCCGACACGTCGGTCATCGCTTCGAAATCGACGACGCGCTTGCCGAACAGCCATTTACGAATCTGATCGGCCCGATACGGCAGCTCCCCCTGCGCCTGACACCACTGCGCCAGTTCGTCACGGGAAAGATCGCACAACAAAGGTAAAGACATATCTGCTTCAATCGTTTGACTCAGCAATTGCGCCCCAAACCCACGGGTGGGCACCGACCGATAGGTTGGTCCCCGTGGGGCCCGTGCCGCTCATTTCTTCTTCGAATCCCGAATCTGCTCATCAAGCTCCGTGAGCAATGATTTCACATGCTCTTCGCGCGGATCGAACTTCAAGAGCTGCACGAGCACGTCACGCCCTTTGTCGCGCTGTCCGCGGGCGATCAGGCAGCGAGCCAGGCCCCGGCCCGCCAGAAAGAACGCGCGATTGTAGTCGCGATTCGCCGGTAGAATCCCGCGAAAACCCGGAGGCAGGCTGTCGAGACCGATCTCATAGGCGAAACCGAAGTGCCCCTGTGACAGCGGGATGTCATTCTCTTCGAGAGCCAGCTCCCCTAGCAGATTATGCGCTTCGAGAAACGCCCGGCAATCGGAGACAAGGTACAACAACTCGTCACGGGCGATTTCGAGCTCACCGCCGGCGATCATCTGGTGCACTTCATCAAGGTCATCTTGGCGGTCGAAGGCGCAGACCGGCGCCCGAAACGAAAAGCGATTGCCGTCGATGCGAATCAGTTTCAAACGAGCGCCGGTCTCTTCCGTCTCGGGAAATGGGCGATCGGCGTCTGGTTTGCCGGCCAGCGGACGTTTCCTCTGCTGCGGCCGGTTCTTTTTTGGCGGACCGTTATTCATCAGGCCATCATCCCGTGAAGGGGCAACGAACGTCAAGTGCCGGGGCGATCCGCGGGATCGAGTTCATCGATGCGCGCGGGCGCGAGCGTCACGGTGACCAAATCGCTCTCGCTGGGAAATCACAATGCGGCGAGCTCGACCATTCGATGCTCTCGTGCCGACACGTACACGGCTTCCACCAGTTTCAACGTCTCGAGATTATCTCGTCCGGAAATCGGCGGTTGGGCGCTGTGCTTGAGTGCGATCAGCAATTCCCCCATCGTGCCGCGAAACGCTTCAGGGAACCAGGCTTCGGACCAGCGGGGTTGAAACCAGTAATCGCCGCGCTCGGTCGTGGTGAAATCGAGCGTGCTGGGCGTGTGTGCCGGGTAAGATGGCCAGCCGATCGTGCCTCGCGCGAGGCCCGCCGTTCCTTCGACGCGCCAGCGGATGCCGATGTCGCCCTGGCTCCCCTCGCGGACGGGACCGGCCCAAACGTCGTCCCAACTGCTCGCCCGGCACCCCGACCCGAACTCCAGTATGTAGATGTTGACGCCGTCCGTGTGAGGGAATTTCGTCCGGGGATCGGGGCGCGTGCTGGCCATCACGCGCTCGGGATTGCCGAACCAATAACGAAAGCAATCGAGGTGGTGGATCGACATGATCCAGGTGGACAGGGAATGCAGTTCGCGGCTCCAGGGCATCCAGTGCGGAATGGCGCGCATGTCGATCGTCCCCAGCACCGGCTCGCCGAGCCAGCCGCGATTGAGGATGTCCTTACAAGCCCGCACCGACTGATCGTGCCGCATGTTCTGGTTGACCGCCAGCGTGATTCCCGCGTGTTCACAGAGTCTGACGACTTCACAACCCTCGGCGTAACTCATCGCCAGAGGTTTTTGTGCCAGGATGCCGCGGACGTGTCTGGCCCGGCGCGCGATGTCGCGAATGATCGCCGGCTGGTTCTGTGGCGGCACTCCGATGTCGATGACCTGAATGTCGGTGTCGGTCAGCAGTTCATGATGATCGCGGTAAACTGTCGGCACGTTGCGCAACGCGGCAACCTCGTCTGCCCGGGCCGGATTGCGCGAGCAAATCCCCACGACGCGAAAACCCGCCTGGGCATACGCCGGCAGATGGCAATCGCGGATGATGAACCCCGCTCCGATCAGTCCGATGCCGAGTTCGTCGAGCCCCGGTTCGAGTGGCAGTTGATAGTCGAGATTGAGATCGAGTTCGGAGGGCATGTCGTTACATTCCGAGCAGCTTTGTTCAATCAGATTGTGCCAAGGCGACGATTACGAGTCTCCCGGCAGCGTTGCCTTTCGATTTGCGTGCGCAGCTCCGCGACACGGCGCGGATCGAGTCGGGCGGGGAGCAGGTGCCGGGCATTTTCGGCTGCGGCGGCCATCCCGTAAAGGACGGCATCGGGAAGGTCTTCGCCTCGGGCCAGCGCGACGGCAACTCCCGCGGCCAGGCAGTCTCCACATCCGATCGGATTGATCACGTCGACCGGCAGCGGCCTTACCGACAGGATTGTTCGTTCGGATCCAATCCAGACACGCTCTTTCCCCTCGGAAACAACGACCCACGTCGCGCCTCGCCGGCAGAATTCGCGCATGGCGGCGCGCAGTTGATCGTCGGTTTCCAGCCGCCTTCCCAAAGTGTTTCCGAGTTCTTCACGATTCGGCTTCACGACGAAGGGCCGTCGTTCGAGGGCTGCCAGCAAAGGCTCGCGCTGTGCATCGAGCACGACGCGGCCAGGCGTCTCCGCGAGCAAGTCGCGATAAAACGTCGCCGGCACGCCCCCCGGAAATGACCCGGCCAGCACGACGACATCGGCGTGCCGCGCTGCGTCGATGTAAGCCTGCTGAAACTGCCAGAGTTCGTCGGTCGTGATCGGCACAGCATTCTCGACCAATTCCGTCGTCTGGCCCGTGCCGGCGTCGAGAATCGTCGTGCACACGCGGGTGGCCGATTCCGTTTTGATCCAGGTTGCGTGAATCCCAGCTTCGGCAAATTCGCGCCGAATCGCTTCGCCGGTCAAACCACCGACCACTGCCAGAGTACGCACTTGGTTTTGCGTCGTTTCGTTTACTCCGCACTCCGAATTCCGCACTCCCAATTCGCCCGCCACCCCGCCCGGCTCTCCCTGACGAAGGGTGGGAGAAATGGAAAGACAATTCAAAGCGAGGCCGACATTGAGAACTTTTCCAGAAGCGCACCAGTGCACTTCGCGGGCGCGGTTCACGTCACCGAGTTGCAACCGGTCGAGGACCACGATTTGCTGCCAGGCGGGAGACAGGCCGGCGGCCAGGATCACAGCATGTCCTCCAAAATCCGCGTGAGCTCATCGTCGGTCAGTGAGCGTGGATTGCCGTTCATGCTGTTGCCCCGCGAATCGCGGACGATTGCCGGGATCTGGTCGCGCTGTACGCCAATCTTCGACAAGCGGCGGGGAATATCCAATTCGATGAGCAGCGTATCGATTCGCCACATGACTCGGTCGGCGCGCTCGGCCACGGAAGCGCGCGCATATTCGCGAAGCTCCTGCGAGTCGCCGGGCAATTCCGTTGGATCGAGAGTTGAGACTCCGGGGTGCAACATGGCCCACCCGGCGCGGGCCAGCAAGGCTTCCACTCCAGGTTGCAGTCGATTCGTCTTCAGAGCGGCCGGCAGCATCACGGCACAGGCCAGCCCGTGGGGCACTTGGCAATGTACCCCTAGCGCGGCCGCGACGCCGTGGGCCATGCCCAAGCCCGAATTGGCCAGCGCCATTCCCGACAACAAGGCTGCCTGCGCCAAGGTCTCGCGGGCAGGACGCGAACCGCCGTTTTTGAACGCTTCAACGAGGTGCGGCACGGCCTGTCCCAATCCGGCCCAGGCGATGTCTTGCGATGCCGTCGTCGCGCGGCGCGTGATGTAGCTTTCCAGTAATTGCGTGATCGCGTCCATGCCGGTCCGGGCGGTGACGCAGGGCGGCACGCTGACGCTCAATTCGGGGTCGACCAATACGATCCGCGGAACCATCAATTCAGACCGCAGGCTTTTTTTGAACGGCG
>DASYAR010000599.1:0-1960 GCA_036501235.1 Planctomycetaceae bacterium | reverse complement strand
GCAGGCCAGGCACAGATCGAGCGCTTCATGAACCGTGTCGTTGCGCCAACCTTTTTTGAGCGGATTTCCATGCAGCATTTCCCATAAGAGCCGCGCCCGGCCGCGCGTGGAATGCATCTCTTCGCGGGTCACGCGATAACTGGGGCACATCGTGCCCTCTTCGTGTTTGCGGCATTCGCCGATGCCGACGCAGCGCAGGTTGGTCTGAGACCATGAGAATTGGTCGTCGGGCCATTGAAAATGCGTTTCCATGACGGGCGGGTCGTAATCGATTCCCAGCCTCAGGTTTTCATCAATACGGTAGGGCCGGACGACCTTTCCGGGATTCATCTTCCAGGCCGGGTCCCAGATCGTTTTGAATTCCTCGAAAGCGCGCACGATATCATCGCCATACATCCGCGGCAGCATTTCGGCCTTGGATTGGCCGTCGCCGTGCTCGCCCGAGAGCGACCCACCCAACGACACGACCAGATCCGAAGCGTCTTCCAGGAAGGAGCGGAAGGTGGCAACCCCTTCCTTGGTGACGAGGTCGAAGTCGATGCGCGTATGCACGCATCCCTGGCCGAAATGGCCATAGAGGCACCCCTGATAACGGTATTTGTTGAGCAGCTTGCGGAATTCGCGAAGGTATTTTCCCAGGTTCTCGGGCGGGACCGCGGAATCTTCCCAGCCTTCCCAAGTGACTTGAGCGCCGGGAACGTGGGCCGTCGCCCCTAAGCCCGCCTCGCGCACGCGCCAGATCGTCTTTTCCATGGCTGGATCGTCGAAGAGCTTCATCGTCGGAGTGTTCGGCAGTGGCTTGAGTATGGCCATCAGCTTGCTCGCCTGCGCGTCGGATTCGAGCTTGGTCTGACCGCCGAATTCGACCAGCAGCCAGCCGCGACCGTCGGGCAAGACTTGCACGTCGCGGGGGTGAATGTGCGAGCGAATCATGTCCTGTACGAGTTGCTCGTCGATTCCTTCCAGACCAACGGGACCGGCCGCCAGCACTTCCACGACGTGATCGGCGGCCTCGAAGACCGAGGGATAGCCCAAAACCAGCAGCGATCGCGCGGGGGGACTGGGGACAAGCCGCAGAGTGGCTTCGAGAACCATTACGCAGGTCGCTTCGGTGCCGACCAGCGCCTTGGCGACATCAAAACCCTTTTCGGGCAGCAGATAATCGAGAGCGTAGCCTGAGACACGCCGTGGAATTTGCGGGAACCGGCGGCGGATCTCGTCGGCATATTTGTCCCGCAAGGCGCGGAGCTTACCGTAGATTTCTCCTTTTCGTCCTCCCGTCTGAATCACGTGCTCGATTTCTTCGGCATTGGCCTCGCCTCCCAGTTGGAGACGCGCGCCGTCGTACAGCAGCACGTCCAGCGCTTCGACGTTGGCGTCGGTTTTGCCTCCCATGACCGAATGCACGCCGCACGAGTTGTTGCCGATCATGCCGCCCAGCGTGCAATGCGTGTGCGTCGAGGGGTCGGGAGCGAACGTCAGATGATGCTCTTCGGCCGCATCGCGGAGGGTGTCGAGCACCACGCCGGGCTGCACCCGCGCCCGGCGGTTGTCTACATCGAGCTCCACAATGCGGTCCATATATTTCGAGAAATCGAGAATGACCGCCACGTTGCAGCATTGGCCGCACAGACTCGTTCCGCCGCCGCGGCTGAGAATAGGGGCGCCGAATTGCCGGCAAAGGCGCATCGTTTCAATCGCGTCGTCGGCATCGCGCGGAATGACGATGCCGATCGGCACCTGCCGATAGTTGGAACCGTCCGTGGCATACAGGGCGCGGCTGCCTTCATCGAAGCGGACCTCACCCCGAATGCATTTTTTGAGTTCGGCGGCCAGTGCCGTCGCGTCCACGCCGGCCGTTCCCTCGACGACCGAATGTGGCTGCGTGCGGGGATCGACGACCGGATGAATCGGGGGATGAGAATGCGGCCCTGTGAGTCTGGTCATGCGAGTCGTCCTC
>DASYAR010000598.1:0-42407 GCA_036501235.1 Planctomycetaceae bacterium | reverse complement strand
CTTCGATGCCTTTCCGAGTTGCGGGCTTCTCGTGGGGTGCTCCACCATTTTTGCGTCAATGATGACGGTACCTTCGACGGAATCTGCCCAAAGCGGACCGTTCCCCGCCCCCTGTATGCGGTATTCGATTGGCCCGGCAACCATTCTCTGGTGGATCTTCCAAGGTTCGTTACCGGCTTTTACGGGTTGCGTTTCTAGCGATCTGAACCACACATCATACGCCTCTTGCGTCCAAGGCTGACCGAATCCGGCGAACTGAACGTGCGTGGGAGATGGTGCGGGCATCGAAATGAGCGGACTGAGCCACCCCGATGCGAAAGGAACTTTGAGCGACGCTTCGGACAGTCCGTGCAGTCGGTCCGCGAGCATTTGTTGGGCGTAAGCCTTTCGATTCGCCTCGGCTTCCTCCGCCGTAGCCGTGCGCGGTTGGCCGGTTTTTTCGTCGAGGATTAGGTCGAACGGGTCGAGCAGCTTCGTTGTCTCTTCATCCTCCTCCCCTGACGGATCGTCCATATCGGTCGGATTATTCCCGGCGTAGCGGAACGTGTTGGCATCCGGTGTCTGGCCGAGTGGATCGGGACTCTTGAACCTGCCGCGGGCCGGCACAAGCTGGCGCTCGTGCAATTGATATTCGCCCGTTTCCGTGTCGCGGAAATACCCTAGCTCTCCCCCCCACGTGAACGGGTTCGACGTTTCGCCGGTATGGGCTTTGATGTCGCCAAACGCCATATAGGTGTAGCTGTCGGTGACAACTTGGGAGCTGTCGCTCAGGCTGTCGGTGCCCCCTGCCGCATCGAAGTGGTAATAGACCACCACCCACATTCCTGACTGCAGCTGTCGTTGCGAAATGAGATTTCCGAACTCTTTGGGCTCGAACGTGTTCACCGCCTGCGTGAGGTTCGTCGCGTCGGTTTGCAGCAGCACGTTCTGGCCGTCGAGCACGAACTTCAGCGTCGTCGTGCTGGTATCCTTCTCGACCCGCAGCTTGTCTGCGTTGTAGATCAGCGTCGTCCGGCTCAGGCTGGGCATGATCGTCAGCGTATTCATGTTCTCGAAATCCCAGACGCTCGTCGTGATGCTCCCGGCCGGCGCGAGCTGGCGAGTCTGGTTTCCATTGGCGTCGAACGAGAACGTCGTTCTGCCTGTCGAATCGACCGAGTAAATGAACCGGTTCGAGGCGTCGTAAGTCGACGTCGTCACGGCGCTGCCGTCGTTCTTGACGGTACGGTTCCCTGACGGATCGTATGTGTACGTCACGCTGTAACTGTTCATGCCGCTGCGGCGTTCGTTGGTGAGCTGGTATTCCGGGTCATAAGTCCAAGTCACGCGATCTCCGGACGCCTCAACAGCCCCTCTGCGGTTCATCGTGTTGTCGTACTTGTAACCGAAGCTGGAGATCGTCACGCCGGACGACTTCAGGTGGACCAGACGGGTCAGGCGATCTCCCTTGTCGTAGTTGAACGAGGTCCGCGCGCCGTTCCCGAGTTTTTTGACCGTTCGGCGGTCGGCCGCGTCATAGGAGTAAGTCGTTCTCGTGTTCTGGGGATTGATGACCTGGCTGATCCGCTGGTTGGCGTCCCAGGTGTAGGTAAAGCGGTCGCCGTCGGGCGAAATCAGCGACTCCCGCTGCCCGAGCGCGTCGTAGTCGTACGTGCAGGCCTTGTTGGCTGGGTTCACGTACACTTCTTTGCGGGACAACGGGTCAAACGTCGTCGTGTAGCGGCCTGTCGTATCCTGCAGGAGAGTCCGGTTGCCGACCTGATCGTAGGCGAACGTCACTCGAGACCCGTCGGGGTACAATCGCGTTTTCACCCGGCCTACGGCATCCAAGACGTACGTCGTACGGAACCCCCGTGCGTCGATCCGCAGGTTTTGCCGCCCGGCGGCGTCGTAGGCCATCGTCGTAAGCTGTGCCGGCGGAACGAGCCGTTCCACCTCTCTGCCGGCCGCGTCGTAGACAAACGAGTTTCGCTTGGACCGGGGATCGACAATCGCCACCTTTCGGCCGACGGCGTCAAACACTGTCGTCGTGCGGAACCCGTTGGCGTCCAGGATGGCGACGGGCCGGGCGGTGGCGTCGTAGATCGTGGTGGTTCGGTTGAGGTTGGCGTCAAGGACGGCGATCTGACGTCCTGCCAAGTCATAAGACATAGTGGTCCGGAACAACAGCGGGTTGATCGTGGCGATCGATCGCCCGGCCGCGTCGTAAATCGTCGTCGTGATGTTGTTCAGGGCATTTCGCACCGCAAGCGGACGCGACGCGACATCGTAGGCGAACGTGGACCTGTTCAACAGCGGATTGACCGTCGCCAGTTTTCGTCCGGCCGAGTCATAGACGACCGTGTTGATTCCTCCCAGCGCGTTCCGAGAGGCGATCTGCTGACTGGCCGCGTCGTAAACGAGCGTCGACCGATTCAACAGCGAATCGATTGAGGCAACGACATTTCCCGTTTTGTCGTAGACCGTCGTCGTGCTGAAGTTACGGGCATTTGTCAGGCGGATCTTCCGGCCGGCTGCGTCATAAGCCTGTGTCGTGCGGTTCGTCAGCGCGTCAATATTGGCGATCGTTCGTCCGGCCGAGTCGTAGAGCGTCGTCGACCGGTTCGACATGGCATCGATCGTGGCAATCGGGCGGCTGGCCTGGTCATAAACTGTGCTCGTGATCTGATTGAGCGGGTTCGTCTCGCGGATGCGTCGCCCGGCAGCGTCGAACGTTGCAGTCGTGCGATTGCCGAGCGCGTCGATCGTGGCGATCGGCTGGCTGGCTTGATCGAAGACGGTGGTCGTACTCTGATTGAGGGCGTTGGTTTGCCGAATGACTCGGCCGGCTGCGTCGTAGGTTGTAGTCCCTCGATTAAGCAAGGGGTCAACGGACGCGATTTTTCGCCCGGCGTTATCGAAGACGGTGGTCGTGCTTTGGTTGAGAGGATTGGTTTGCCGGATCGCCTGACTGGCGCTATCGTACACCGTCGTCGAACGATTCAGCAGCGGATCGATCTGGGCAATCGGGCGGTTGGCGGCGTCGAATACGGTCGTCGACCGATTCAGCAGGGGATCAATGGTCCCAATCTTACGGCCGGCACTGTCATAAATGGCCGTCGTGCTTAGGCCGAGGGGATTGGTCTGCCGGATCACTTGGCTGGCGCTGTCATAGACTGTTGTTGCCCGGTTCAGCAATGGGTCAACCGCCGCGATTTTCCGACCAGCCGCGTCGAACACGACCGTGGATCGGTTCAACAGCGGATCAATCGTCCCGATGGCCTGGTCCGCGTTGTCGTACACGGTCGTCGTGCTCAGGTTGAGCGGGTTGGTGCGACGAATGACCCGACTGGCTTTGTCGTAGACCGTCGTTGCGCGATTCAGAAGCGGGTCGACTGCCGCAATCGCCCGATTGGCCGTGTCGTAGACGGTCGTCGAACGGTTCAGCAAAGGGTCGATCTTCGCAACGGCGCGCCCTGCCGCGTCATAAACGGTCGTGGCGATTTGATTCAGCGGATTGGCCTGCCGAATCGCCTGGTTGGCAGCGTCGTAGGTGGTCGTCGTCCGATTGAGGAGCGGATCAATCTTGGCGATCGGCCGATTCGCCGCGTCGTAAATAGTGGTGTTGCGATTCAGCAGAGGATCGATCGTGGCGATCGTCCGGTCCAATATGTCGTAAACTGTGGTGGTACATTGGTTAAGCGGATTCGTTTGCCGAACGGCGCGTCCCGCCAGGTCGTAGGTCGTCGTGCTCCGATTGAGCAACGGATCGATCTTGCCGGTTATCCGATCGGCTTTGTCATAAACGGTCGTCGTGCGGTTTCCCAACGGATTGATCACGGCAATCGGCCGATTGGCATTATCGTAGCGGGTTTGGGTAGCCTGGTTTAATGGGTTCGTCGTCGCCGTCATCCGCGAGGCGGCGTCATAGCTGTAGGTAGTGCGATTGGCGAGAGGATCGATTGTCGAGGTCCGCCGGTTGAGCGCGTCGTAGCGCTCGACTGTCGTCTGTTTGAGGGGATTGGTGGTCGATGTGCGGTTGCTGTTGGCGTCGTAGGCCGACGTGGTGATCATGCCGCGCGGGTCCATGCGGCGGATCGCGCGCCCCGCACCGTCGTAAGCCAGCGTGGTGATCTCCAGAAGCGGATCGCGGGTGGCGATCAATCGGCTGCCGGGATCGTAGACATACGTCGTGCGGTTCGTGAGGGGGTCGACTGTCGCTATTCTCCGGCAGGCGGCGTCAAACACGCTGGTTGTGATGTTTCCCAGCGCATTGACCATCCGTACAACGTTGTTGCGGGAGTCGTACGCCAGGCTCGTGCGATGCGTGAGCGGGTCGATCATGGCGATCCGCCGACCTGCCGAATCATGCACACAGGTCCACAGCGAGCCGGCCGCATCCACCGTACGCCGCAACAATCCGGCACTGTCGAGCTTGTACGCCGTCGCATTGGTCAATGGGTCGCTGACGTTCGTTATTCGGTTCAGCAGGTCATGGGTATAGGTGGTGACGCCCCCCGCGCCATCGGTCAACTGAACAAGCTGTCCCTGGGAACTGTATCGAGACCTGGTCAGGATGTCGGAGGCGTCGGTCCAGCCAGAGGGGTTTCCCAGACTGTCGTAGCTGAAGCCGTCCACATGATTCAGCGGGTCGGTGGCTTGGGTCATTTGTCCCGCCGCGTTGTAGGCGAACGTGAACCGACTGCCGAACGGGTCGATCAGCCCGGTGCGATTGCCGTTCGAGTCCCACAGCAGGGTGGTGCGCGCGCCACGGCGGTCGACAATCGCCGAGGTCCGGCTGTTGCCGTCATAAATGAACGAGAATCGTCCGATGGCTGGGCGTTCGACCGACTGCAGCCGCTGGGTGCGGTTGACCAACGTCGCGTACGTCAGCGTGATCGGCTGATTGTTGGGGTCGATGATCCGGTTCAGCAAACCGCCGTTCCAGGTATAGGTGGTCGTCTGGCCCAGCGGATCGGTGAACCCGGTAATGTTCCCGGAACATTCCCAGGTGAAGGTGGCGACATTCCCCGCCGGGTCGCTGACCCGCGTCATAAACGGGGCATAGCAGTAGGTCACCCGCCGCCCGAGAGGCAGTGCAACCCCCGTCACGCGCCGGCAGCCGTCATAAACATATGAGGTGCGATGTCCGTCCGGGTCGATTACCGCTTGCAGCAGGCCCTTGGTGGAATCGGCGACATCGCCGCTCGTGGCCGGGTAACGCAACTGGATCAGAGATCCATCGCAACGCTCGACTTGCGTCAAGCGACTGTTGGCGTCGAGACTGAATTCCGTGACGCGCCCCGCGGAATCGATAATCTTATCGAAGACGCCACTGATGGGATCGTAGCCATAGGTGGTTCGCAGGTTCAAAGGGCTGACGATGGCGCGTGGCAAGTCGCCGGTCGTCACGTCACCGGAGCCCAGGATTGTCCAGCAGCCGCCATTGGGGCTGACGACCTGCGCTAACTGATTGTCGGTCCCATAGTCCAAATTCAGGCCATTGGGTTGCGTGGCGGTCAATGTGCCGTCGTCGTTGAGCATCAGGGCACAATCGGCCCCTCCGGGTGCGGCGTACCGTCCACCCGAATCGATGTCATTGTATTGCAGCAGACCTCCACGCCCGTCAAACAACCAGGCGCGTTGGGAGTTGAAGACTTTGGCCGTGGAGTTGAACAACTCGGCGACGCCGTAGCCGTACTGGATCTCGTGCTTCGATGCCAGAGAATTGTAGGTGAAAACGGGTTCGGGATCGAAAGGACCGGCGCCGGGGACCGTCAGCGCCAACGACAAGTTTCCCGTGCCCGGATCGACGCGCGCCGGGCCTGTGCCGCCGGCGGGGAAGGTCTGCGGAAGGTTGAGACGCGAATGCAGATCAGCGACTTCGGCGGCGGCCAGGTTAAGGCCGTCGACCGGATAGGCGACGGGACTGACTGCCAAGGGAGGCGTACTGGCGGGCGAAGACACCCCCCCTGGCCCCCTCTTACGAAGGGGGGGAGTGCCGCAATCGCAGCCGTCGAGGCAGCCACAAGCGCCGGGGGCTTCGCACTCGGCTGACGTCGTCTGAGCCGCATCGACGAGCAAGCTCATGATTTTGGGGGGTCGCGAGAGCTCGGGCGGCCCGGACCAAGCTCCGCCTAGACTGGCAGCATCGGCCGCGGGGGTGGGACAGGCACCCATACCCAGGTTAGGTGGGAGGACGGAGGGCGCCGCACAACCGCAGCGGGAGATAATGGACATGAGGCCACGAAGGGGAAAGGAGAGGAGGGAAGTGTGGAATTCGGTGTGCGGAATGCGGAGTTATGTCGGGGCTGGTGGTGGATCAAACTGGGTTTGCACCGCGGATGACGGACGACGAAGATGGACGGGCAGGTTGGAAAACCTGCCCTACGCAAGCGGACGGATGAAAGCGGCACGATCTCTTGTGGAACTGGCCGTTCCTTGGGACCACCAAAAGAGACTCAAGGTGCGTCGCGGCTTGTCGCCGGCAACTTTGGCAACACGGTGCCAGGCGCTGTCGGACGTCGAAAACAGCACGAGTTTGTTGAACGCCGGAATGATTCGTTCGAACGGCCCTGACGCTGGATCAGTCCAGAATTCGAGCTCGCCACCCCATGCGGGCTGCCAATCGTCGACGAACAATACGGCATTGCACTCGCGGCGCCAGCCTGTCAGCGGATGCACGGCCCCGTCCAGGTGCAGCGCCAGATGTCCACCGGCGAAAATCGAATGCAGGCCGGCGCCGTGCAGGTCGAGATCGGGGAATGACTCTGGCGCCAGTCGCGAGACATCGACGTTCGCCATGCTCGCCAGGACGAGTCGTGCGGCGTCGGGGACCCGATGCGCATCCTTGCTCGCCAGCTTGACGGAGTTTTCGTCGTTGTACTTATGCCAGTGCGCCCAGTCGTCGTGGGGCCACGTGGCGCCGACGGCCCGGAGCAGTGCCGGCGGTGCGAAGTTCTCGATTACGTCGTGCATGATGTTCTGCGCAGTTCTACCGGCGACTCCAGATGTTGGCCGATCACGACAGGCACGAATCGGAACCGTGCGCCCGTCTCGTAAATCCTGTCAATCCAACGGAAATCGTCGCAATTCACGTCCGCGAAGTCGGACCATTTGTAAATTCTGGCGAGGCTCGTGCGGACACAGAAACACATCGTGTCGATCTCGCTTTCGACGGGGCGTCCGTCCCATTTCGCCGGCATTAACCGCCGCCGGTCGTGTTCGTCGTGAAGAACATGCACGACCCCCACGTCGACGCCGTAGGCCGCGGCGTACAGGGTCGCCAGGGCGTGCGGGAAATAGCAGTTGTCGTCGTCCCAGAAGCACAGGTATTCTCCGTGCGCGGCCTCGACACCCGCATCTTTCGCATATCCTCCCGGAAAGCCGCCGTTCGTGCGGCGCTCGATGTATGTCGCGCAGTTTTCATCGACAATTCGCCGTGCCCGGTCGTCCGGCCCGTCGGAGACGACGATCTGTTCGCAGCGCAGGTGACCCAGGCTCTGCGTTTGAAATTGGCGCAGGCACAACGACAACAATTGGGGCCGGCGCCATGTCGCGGTGATGACGCTCAGGTCGATGGACATGCCACTGATTCCTTCTGGGCCTGTTGTTCACGCGCTTTCCGCCAGGCCGCCAATTGGCCTTGGGTCACGCGCTCGAAGTATTCGAGGCTGTACAGGTCACCCACGTTGTCGCCGATCACGTTGGCTGATTCGTCGGGTGAGAAAATGTTGCCGATCCACGATTCGGTTCCGTAAAAAAACTGCGGCACGTACCGCCAGTTGCGACGGTAGGCATCCCGATTGCGCCACCAGTAGAATGCGCCGCTGTAATGCCAGATTCCCCAGCCGTTTTTCTGCGCGGCCCAGTAGCGACGAAAGCTGCCCACCGTGGCACTCGTCTCCAGGAGTTTGCGAACTTCCTCGAAATCGTTCGGGAGCAGCGTCTCGTACATGGCCGCAGCCCAGCGAAACAGCGAGCTGCTCTGGCTGTCGGTCTCGACGTTGTGCCGCACCCCCTTGGCGTGGCAACTGAAGGTGACGTCCTGATCGGATTGATATTTTTCCAATCGCTCCAGCATCGGCACCCAGCTCACGACTTCGCGCAGCTTGCTGTTGTTGCGAAACGTCAGAATCTCGTCGGTGAAGTCGCGCAAATAGTGCCGCACGTCATCGACGCAATCGGTAGCGTCGTCCGTCACGACCGACACGATTCGCCGGCCGTTGAACAGCGCGGCATGTTCCAGGACGCGATCGCAATTCCACTGCCAGCCGCCGTTGCGTTTGACCGGCCAGATGTGCATCGTGAGGTGCCTGACGGGCGCCGTGAGCTGGATCGGCTCGATGGGGGGCAACGTCGCCGGGAAGTAGTGATTGAGCCAGGCCGCGCGCTGTTTGCATCCGCCGCAAGGCTTGATTCCGGTCCATGTGTGGATCTTGTTGCCCAGCCAGTCGCCGAATCCCCTGCTCGCGGGGGCGGGCGACATCCGCCCATGTCCCTCGGCAAATTCAATCGGCCGTTCGACCGGCGGAATTCCCGCCTGGTCCGCCAGCAGTCCGTTTTCCCAAGCGTTCCAGTATTTGGCAGACTTTGCGCCGCTGCAATTGATGCCGCGGCAGAGCTGGAATTCGCGCTCCGACTTCTCGACTTTGTGTCGCAGGCAGAACCCGGCCGCTTTACACTCGCAGAGTTTGTTCATTCGGTCACCGTCACTGTGTAATCGCAGAAAACTCCCGACGTGGGATTGGAGCCGCAAGCAATTCCTGAGCCGATGCCTCCTGAGTCGCCATTGACACGGTAAAACTTCACTTGGAGCGGCCCGCAGGTCGCGGAGCCTCCATAGTCGGTCGATTGATAGTACGACATGCTCGCGCTATCCAATGTGGCGCCCCCGCCCGTGGAACCTTGACCCGCGATGCCCACGCCCTCGTCATACCCGAGCGTCCAGGTATTGTCCCCGTTACAGATGAGACGAAGACAGAGATTGTGCCCGCAGCACTCAGTCCACCCACAACAGCCCTCCCAATAATTTCCCGGAATACCGGGCACGGGGAAAAGTGGCACCACAATTTGACCGCAGTTGCACGGGGTCGTATCCACGGTCGCGTAGAGCAAATTCGGAAGCGGCTGCGGACAGCATCCGACAGAAGTGATCTCCTCGCACGTGTCACATTGAGCACACGTCAGATTGACACTAAAGGCGACGCCCTTCGTCGACATGAGATTCCACGATGCCGACACGTCGGGACACCGATTGCCGATCGGGACCGGAGACGGAAACGAATCGGCAGGCCACGAGTCGCCATCGTCCAGTCCTTCCAGAGACTCGAGCCACAACTCACATGATTTTGTGTAGGCGTTCGGATTGATGCCGATGAGCGTTCCGCCCGGCGTCCCCCAGGCAAAATTGCAGAGCTGAGGCTTGCCGTTGTAGAGGAGGCCCATCTTTTTCGTAATCGTGAGGCAGACCTGGCCGCACACACAGTCGCAGTCTGTGCAGAGACGGCAGCCCGGAACGAGAGAGGGAGCGTAACCTTCCTGGCCGACGCACGGATCGGGGCAGTCGGGGCACGGAGGAATTCCTTCGAGACTCACATGGCTGACCGGAGTCGCCTTGATCGTGCACGTCCCACTGGGCAGATCCAGGGTCCATGTGACCAGACCGCTAGGGTACTGCTGATCCTGACAATCCTGACAAGACGGCGAAAACTGCGCGCGCACGGCGTCGGTGATCAAGACGCGCGATCCTGCTTCTCCGCCCGTAATACCCAAGGCATCGCAGGAGAGGCACAGGTAGCACGCGCCGTCCACGATGTCGAAGAACACCGTGAAAGTTGCGAAGGAGTTTCCAAGCGAAACGACGCCGCTCCAATACGACATCGTGCTGGGGGGGTACGCTTCGCAAGAGTCTTGTCGTTGCAGAAGCGCTGGTTCGCTGAATCCCGCACCATTTGTCATGAGACAAATCTGCAGCGGCATGCAGGCGAGACAAGCCGTCTGCACGATCTGCGGTTTGGGATCGCCCTTCTCGAGCGTGCCGATGGTTTCGGTTTCTGCCATCAGCGGGGGGCTGTCGCACCCGACACAACAGCAGGATTTCGTTGTTCCTTTGTTTGGCATGTCAGCACGTCGGATTCAGGTTGCAGCTCAGGGAAAAGACTTCCCACTGAGGTGTCAGAGAATAAGGATACGGCTGACACGTATTCGGGGTCAGCGGTTGCATGTAGGCCGCCCAGCCCAGCCGGGCGACCAGACTCGACGCGGGTTCATTGAAGAATGAGCACTGCGGGTCGCAGACCATGACGGCTGATTCGCCGACGGTCGGATCGATCGACACCTCAGGAACGTCTTCGATCGTGAAGCCCGACGGCACGGCGTGCACGTAACACAATGCCGTCATCGTGCCGGGGATCATGTCAATGAGTCGAAAGCGAATGATGTCGCAGGCGGTTCCTGCGGGAGAGCAGGTCGGATTGGCAGGCATAGAGCACTCTTCAACGTGTCAAAATGGACTTTCGGAATCCCCCACGGGACATTCCTGAAACAAAATCAGACGGTCATCAGATTCAAGCGGTCGCAAAGGAGCTCGACGTCGATGCGTTTCCCCTGGCGGCCGAGGACCTGTTGCAAACCAAGCCAGCCCTGCGAGTAACTCGGGACGTCGCGGGTGATCCGCCGCCATTGGGCTTCTGCCTCGTTGAACCGTCCCATGTCTTCGTAGACGATGGCGAGGTTATGGCGGGCCTTGAAGCCGGCCAGGCCCTGGTCGATGCTGGTCAAGTGGCGTTCTTCACGAGCACTCAAGACTTGCAGGTATGCTGTCTCGGCTTCGCGCAGCCGGCCGAAATGATGATGCAGCATGGCGCTGCGGAACAGCAGCTCTTTGTCATCTGCATAGAGCGCCAATCCTTTCTGGCAGGCCGTCCAGGCTTCGTCGTGCCGGTCAGCTTGAGACAGGGTGCTGATCAGAAGCGCAAACGCCTTGCGGACGTGCGAGCTTTCGGGCGGCGAGACGGCCAGGCACTGTTGCAGAAAGCCGATGGCGAGATCGGAGCACGTGGCCGTCGAATTTCGTAGGTCAGGCTGTGCCTGACTGGTCGATTGGATACGATTTCCGTCGGGCGTCGTGAGATTATTGGCATTGGGTACGGCGGATTCGGGTGGGGGGACAAGGCTGTCAGCCACAGCCTGACCTACAAATTCCACTGGCGAAACTGGTGGTTCACCAATCCCACCCCGGTCCCCCCTTGGATCAGATTCCCAGCGGCTATCGAGCGTGGTTCGGCGGTCGAATACCAAGTCGCGCGACCCCCCCTGGCCCCCCCTTACTAAGGGGGGACGTGCGCGGGCGGCGTCGGCGTAGGTCATGCCGAGGTTGAAGAGTACGAACGGATGATCCGGAGTTTCCTCAAGCTCGCGGTGCAGGATTCGCAGGTCGCGCTCGAGTTTTCTTTGCCAGCCTTCAGGGGAATGGTCAGAACCGGAATGGACGACGTGGATGTCGGTCCAGGCGACGTCGCCGCCGGCCCGGCGAATGACTGGGAGCAATTGTTCGTGAATACGGCCTTCGAAACGCAGGTCGGGCCGATTGCGGATCAGCTTCACGTGATCGACAATGGTGACGTCCAACTGCCCCTCTTCGCCGGGACTGGGGCAATGGACCTGCATGATGTAGCCCAGGATGTTTGTCTCGTTCCCCGGCTCCGTTTGGGAACGTCTCGTGGGAAGCTCCGCTTCGTGCGTCTCGCGATCGTGACTGGCAGCGTCCGCTGCGCTGAGAACTGTTTGCGACGCAGCGACGTGTTCGACGGTCGAAACGGAGCTTCGGCGAGGGCGTTTCCAAGCGGAGCTGGGGAACGAGGGGCGATCATCGGGGTTTTCCTGGCACAAGCGATCGACCAGGTTGCGCAGCTTCTGGCCGCACTCGGGGGAGATCGTGTCGTCGGAATCCATCCAGAAGATCCACTTGCCGCGGGCCCGTTTGAGCGATTCGTTGCGGGCGGCCGAAAAATCGTCGCACCAGGGGAAGTCGAAGACCTGTGCGCCATACTGCCGGCAGATGTCGGGGGTTTTGTCCTGCGAACCGGTGTCGACGACGATGATTTCATCGACCCACGGGCGGATGCTTTCCAGGGCCGGGCCGATCGTCGATTCGTTATCACGGACGATCATGCACAGCGAGAGACGAGGCGAGCGGGAGACGTCAGTCTCCCGGTGCGGGGGACGTGGTTGAAGTGCGGAATTCGGAGTTCGGAGTTCGGAATTGGTTCCGGCGAGTGGTTGGTTTGAGATCGCTTCCGGAGAATTCGACAGCGCGACCCCCCCTGGCCCCCCCTTACGAAGGGGGGGAGAAGTTACCCATTTATCGAGGAACTTTTGACGATTGACATTGAGAACGGCGCCCAAGTCGATTCCCGACCCTTGGAAGGTCCGGTTCCCGTAGTGGTGGACGAATGCGGCGCGGGCGATCACGGTGCGCCACCCGGCCCGCAATGCGCGCAGGCACAGATCATCGTCTTCGAAGCAGCCGACGCCAAACTGCTCGTCCAGAAGTCCGATCTGGTCGATGACAGCTCGTTTGATCGCGAGGCAGAACCCGACCAGGCGGTCTGTCTCTTCGATGACTCCGCAATGCCGTTTTCCCCAATCCCAAGCGAAGCCGTCGAGCGAAACCATGTCCTGGTAGGCAACCGAGACACATTGTGGGCCGCTGACGTAATTGGAACAGGGACCGACCAAGCCGATTCTCGGGTCGCTGTCGAGGACCTCTTGCATCCGGCGCAACCAGCCAGTCGTGACGACTGTGTCGTTATTCAGCAGCACGACGTACTCGCCGCGAGAGATTTTCAGGGCTTGATTGACGGCGGCGGGAAAGCCTCGATTGTCGGTGTTTTCAATGAGACGAGCGGACGGCACACGGAGGGTGCCTGCCACACTGAGAGACACGCTGCGGAGATACTCGACCGTGCGGTCGCTCGAGCCGTTGTCGACGAAAATCAGCTCGTAAGGTTCGTCGGTGCGCAAGCGAATGCTGTCGACGCATTCCTTTGTACAGGCACACTGGTTATGCGTGACGATGATGATCGATGTAAGGCGATGTGAGACAAAGCCAGATTTCTGTAACGCTTGGGTTTCAGTTTCCGGACAGTTCACCACCCCCTGCCCTTCCCTTCCTAAGGGGGAGAAAGTTGGACGCGCGACGACCAGGTATTGGTAGGCGAAGAATTCGTCGGCGGCTTCCGACGGCATTCCTGAAATGTCGAGGGGCCCGATGCGCACGTGTCCCGGGCCGCCTGCCGCACGCCGGGTTTCATCTCCCGGTCCGAGAATCGCGTGCATGTCTTGGAGTTCGAAACCCTGACGGTACAGAAGCTTTTCGATCTCCCGCCGGGTGAAGAAACGGACGTGATCGCTGTCGAGCAGTCCAGCCGATTCATACGTCCAATTTCCTTCGATCAACGATGTGACGACGCTGTGGTGTCGGACGTTGGGAATGCTGGCGACGAGACAGCCGCCGGGCGCGAGCCAGCGTCTGATTTTTTCCAGGAGCTGCTCTGGTTCCCGGACGTGTTCCAGGACGTCGGCGCAGACGATGCAGTCGAACGATTCGGCAGGAAACTCGACGAACGGACCTTCGACATCCTGTTCGAGGACCTGGTCCAGGCGTTCCCTCGCGAGTGCCGCAGCGCGTGGCTGTAATTCTATGCCCACCACCTCAGGCACCTGCCGCTGTTTCAACAGCGCTCCCAGGGCGCCGGCGCCGCAACCGATATCGAGGACCCGCCGTGCGGAGCTGGGAATGAGAGCCACGACTTCGGGCCGCGGCAGATCGAAATAGAACACGTCTTTGTTGAAGAGTTCGGAACGCGGAGTTCGGTGTGCGGAATGAGGGATGTCGCTGGATTCTGCTGTCGCTTCAGCCTTCGCCGCCCCACTGGCCCAAGCCCGTAGGTCAGGCTGTGCCTGACGCGCTGCGGTTGCATCCGTTGCTGCAAGTTCCAACCCGTAGGCGTGGCCGCTCGACGAATGGGATCGAGACCCAAGATCTGGCTTATTGCCAGGGGATGGTTCGTTGCATTGGCCCGCATGCTGTTGCTCCGAAGTGGGGCACATTGCGTCAGGCACAGCCTGACCTACGGAGCTGGACCGCGTCTTTCCGTCCTTGTCTGCCAATTCCACGATTACCTTCCCATCCTGCACGATGCGGCGGAGCTTCCACTTCTTCAGCAGCCATTGCTGGGCTGCCACATAATTGAGACGGTGTTCGGCATAGCCGGGGAGGGCCGCGCTGAAGTGGTAATGGTCGATTTGCACCGCCAGATCCTGGGCGACCTGCCAGGGGCTGCTTTGCAATTGCAGACAGAAGTCGTAGTGCTCGGCTCCCAGGCCACCCTGCCAGCGGATATCCCCAAAGACTTCGCGGCGGATCAGGGCAAAATGGGGAACGTAATCGCGAAGCGCCTGCTCTCGATCGAGCCAGCCGGTCGTATCGACGTAGAGCGTATCCCCTTCGATCCGCAACGTCCCTCCTGAGTTTCGTGGGCGGCGCTCATCTCCGACGACGTCAATGCAGGCGCCGGCCACGACTCCCAGTTGAGAATTGGATTGCAGACGTTCCAGAAGCTTTTCAATGCGCGTCTCGGCAGTGAAATAGAAATCGTCATCGAGCAAGAGAATGTAAGGGCGATGCGTCTTGTCGACCAGCAGGTTTCGGCCAGCAGTCGCGCCGGCTGCGAACGGCAGAGAATGGAGATCGAAATGGTCGTTCTCATCGATCACGGCACAACAGGCACGACTGTTTGCGTCGGCCGATTCGCGGAGATTTCCGTCGTCGGCAATCGTGACGTGGGCGTGGGGGTAAAACTCGGAGATCGATTGCAAGAGCCTCAGCAGGGCCTGCGGACGGAGGAATGTCTTGATGACGACGTCGATCGAGTCGAGCTGTAGGTCAGGCTGTGCCTGACGCGATGTGGTTGCATCCACAGCTGCGGGTTCCACCTTATGAGTCTCGCCGTACGACGGATGCGATTCATGCACGGAATAGGGTTGATCGCCGGAGACTGGCTCGTCGTGTTGGCTCGCAGACTCCTGCTCGGAATCGGGGCACGTTGCGTCCGGCACAGCCTGACCTACGGAGGTGGATTCGCTCGTGACAGGGACGGTGTGGGGAGGCCTTGTTCCTTGGATCACCTCGAGCAACGATTGCATGCGGTGGCGGTAGGTGTGACGCGCCAGTACCTCATCATGGCCGGCGATCGTGATTCGTCGGCCGATTTCGACGTGTGCCAGGTAAAACCGCAGTTTGTCGAGCAGCTCGTCCGCGCTCTGATAGGTCACGCAATGCTGATCCGAAGTGAGTAAATCTTCCTGGCCATTGTCGCGCAGATCGTTGGTGATCAACAACGTGCCGCAAGCCGGCGTTTCGAAGACGCGCATGTTGACGTCGTTCTTGACGCTCCGGTTGAATCCCAGCCAGGATTGCGCCAGGACGCGAGCGTATTCTTCGAAATAAGCCTGGCCGATGAATGAATTCGGAAATCTCCGGTGCAGCAACGTCAGCAGATCACCGCGTGGTCCAGGGGTCGGCTTGCCGACAAAACCGAAGTCCCAATGTTTGCCGAGCGGGTGCGGTCGGTGAATCTCCGGGTCGCAAGCCAGCGGGAGCCAGTGCGCCGGCAAGCCGGCCTGTTTCAGACCTTCGGCGCCGTCACGCTGGGCGGCGAAGAGCCAGTCGAAGTCACGCCCTTTCTCTTCCGCCCATGCGGTGTCGAGATGCGTGTCGATCACCCACCAGGCGGAGGGTCGCAGCTCGGAGGGGAGCCGGTGGCGCAGGCCGTCGTCGATGCAGAGATACAGGTCAAAACCGCTACGGGGGATACGATCGAGATCGCGCGGCAGGAAATGCTCGACGTAGCACGACTGCCGCAGGGCGCGCAGGCAGTACATGCCGGTCGTTTCGGGACGAAGCTCGTTGTCGAAGATGAGTGCGATACGATGGATGTGCATGGTGTCATCGCTTAAATGGACAGGAAGTGTTCAGCAGCGAAGTGCGGGCTTGGCCGACCAGTCTTTGTCAAAAGTTGAATTTGTAAAACCCGGCGGGCGCAACCCACCCTGCGCGAATTCGGCTAAACGCGAATTGGAGTCAGGAGTTTGCGGTAGTGCTTGTCGATGATGACGTTCCAGATGAAGTGCTCTTCGAATCGCCGCCGGCCGGCTCGCCCCAGGCGGTGACGAAGTTCTGCGTCGTCGAGCAGCGTCTCGATCTTTTCTGCCAGGTCGCATACGTTGCCCGGTTCGAAGAGCAAGCCGGTGAGCTCGTCGATGACGGTGAAGGGGAGTCCGCCGATGCGGCTGGCAATGACCGGTCGTCCGACTCCCATCGCTTCGACCGCACTGCGTCCCAGGGCCTCTTCGGCAATTGTCGGGAATACCAGGAAATCGGCTTGCCTGATGTGTTTCGGTAATTCGCTCTGGGGCTGCCAGCCAATGAAGCGGGTCATCGGATTGACCTGTCCCGGTGGATCAGACGTGGCGATCAGCTCAAAATCTTGCCGCTTTTCCCAGAGCCTGGCGCACGCCGCATGCAGCACGCGGAAGCCTTTCATGTACTCGTCGACGAGACCGGCGAAAAAGATTCGCAGACGGTGTGGCTGGGTGTTGCTCGTGATCGTAGTGCGAAGCGGCGCGACCCCTCCTGCCCCCCCCTTGCTAAGGGGGGGAAATTCAAATGGGCAGGGGAATCGGTCGGGATCGAAGCCGCTGGGGACGACGTGAACGGCTTTTGCATAGGGACCTACCGCCGCGGCGATCAGCGGATTGACTGCCAATACCGCTTCCGCTTCGGCAAAGGTCCGTCGGAGCTTTTCGTCGTAGTCAGCCGTGCCGTAGCCGGCGAGTTTGCGTTCTGCCTGATGGAGATTACCGGATTGATGCTGTCGTTGCCCCACGCACCTGCGGCACGCGCCTGAGGTGGCCAGTTGGTGGCGCGGACAGGCCGACGGTCGTCCTTGCTCATCGACCAGCAATCGCACATTATTCAATGGGCACAGACATTCCTGAGCGGCCAGTCGCAGGAAATACCGATAGCCGCGAACCGCTTCGGCCAGGAGGGGTTTGAAGTTCCAACTGTCGGTGATGATGACATAATCGGGCTCGAACCGATCGACCGCGTCGCGGAAGCGGCGCTGGATCTCGAAGGCGTTCCAGTCGGCAGTCTCGAATGCGATCGCTAAGGAGGGGATTTCCAGCGACAGGTTTACATTGCCGACTTTCCAATCGGCGTACTGGGCATAGAAGTGCTTCACGTCGTACCCGGCCCGCGCCAGGAACTTTCCTGTTTCGGCCGTATGAACGGTTCCGCCACCGGTCGACGGCCAATTGAACAATAAGCTCAAGATGGCCACGCGGACCGGACTGGCGGCGGGTCGCGCCACGATCGGCGGGGTTCGTTCCCGAATCGACGCCGATGACCAAGGCAGGGTACGAGGAGAAAGCATGAGACTCTCGGTAAAGCTCTTGCACACGGGTGAGTTTCGTTATCGGGCAACCAGTTGTTATTGCCCTCTGTAACAATCAACAGGTTTTCAGTCCAAAGAACGACAAGGAATCCGAGAAGTCTTCCGATATTTTCACAAAAAGTCGTTCTGACTGCCGGTGCGGGGCACACAACTCGCAGGCCAAATGCCCGATTGGCGATTGTGTCGGATTCGAAACGACACTCGGTGCGATCGAGTCTGATGACCGATGTGCTGGACGGCGGCGCTGTCACCGCGCGCGGCGAACCATGACTCACCTCAGCACTGGTCGGCGAGTTCCTGTGCCGCTTTAGCGCGCAGCAGCTCGCGCCCCTGGCAACGCAGCCGATTGACCGTTCTTGGACAGACGTCCAATCGGGCGGCCGATTCGCCGACACTGAGACCGGCCACGCAATCCAGCACGGCGGAGCGTACCAAGGGATTTTGCAATGCGCCGATCATTTGCATCAATCGGCCCCACAAGGGCTCTGGTCCCGGAATATCGACAATCTCGAGCAGTCTTTCTGAATCGACGAACTGCGTCGCGCAGACCCACGGCGGATTGTGACGGCGCCATGCGTCGAGGCAACAGCGACGGCACATGACGTAGAACCAACCGCCGAACCGGTCGGCGCCTTCGTCGAAGTAGGCGAGTCGCGCCGGCGTCAGGCGTTCGACCAGCAGCAGCGTGGCTTCCTGCAGGATGTCGGATCGCAAATTGACATCGTAGCTGGCGCGCCTGAGGACGGCGCCGCAAGCGGCGTTGAGCCGCATTTGCGCAGCCGAGTGCAGAACAACCTCGAAGGCCAGCTTTTGCCGGACAGCATCCACCGTCTCCAGTCGCATTCTGAGGAAATTTCGGTGCACTGCCGCCAGATCTGTCGTGTGTCTCGTGGCCCCCATCTCGGTCAGCCTTTCCAGCGGACAAACGCAAACAAAAAACCCGCCAAGAAGTTGACACAGAGCCGCGCATGCTCATCGAGCACGACTCTATGTCAACTCCTCGACGGGCTGCGTTATTTCGCGCTGGCCGGAAGTGCCGAGGGACGGCCTTGCCTGAGTCAGGCAGGCACCGTTGACATCCACATTGCCATTTTTCCCGTGGCGAGTGATTTCGTCAACGAGAATTCTTGCGCTTTTCGAGATCGGGACTCGAATCGAGAAGACGGAATCTCCGCTGGTCCGCGTGGCGCTTGAAGTTATGTCTTTTAGAAATATCTTTGTAATATATCATCAGTATTATCGCGTTTCCAACGGCGAAGTGAAATGTAACGTGTAGCGGGCGAACCTTGGCAGACCGCTCCCCGCATCTTCCCACTCATAGGGATACATCCCCACGTGTGACAGACGGATGGTCGTATCGGCAAATACGCGAATTCCAGCCTCTCGTGCCCTGCGGCAGAATGCGAAATCCTCCGCCAGATACCAATTTCCGTTTTCTGTCGGACAAACCATTGGCTGAAAAAACGGGATCATCGGTCTGCCGAACTGTTCGTTGCAGACCGGCAACCGGCACTGCTCCTGCACTTTTTGGTATGCCTCACGGCGGACGAGCAAGAAACCGGTCGCTGCGTACAGCAGCTCGACCAGTCCCCCCGTCGGGCCGAAAGTCATCGAAGGCGTTCCCGCGAGGACGTGGCAGGCCAAAGACCGCTTGGCCTTTTGCACATAGATTCCCGCGACGATCGGGAGTGCATGCTTCCGGAGTTGATCGACGGCATCCGGATGAAACCCGATATCGGCATCGATCCACATCGTTTCGTCGAAGCCGTCACGGAGAGCGTCGGTGGCCAACTGGTTGCGCCCCTGATCGATGGCGGCGACTCCTCCCAGCCGCCTGACCGGGTACCCCCGGCGCTCGAGCGCGCGCAGTCCCTCGTCGCATTCCGGATGAATGTGCGTGGCGAAGGGAACGAGAATCACGCATTTTTGACGATTCCCCGCCGGCGAGGGTCGGTGTCGCGGCGACATGGCGCCGTCCGTAACGTCGTTTGTGTGCCGCTCGACCTTTATGGCAGATGCTTCGGGGGGACATTGCTCGCTCATGATGCAACTCGGCGCGGGACGCTATTCAGTTCGTAGACCTCCAAAGCATATACAGTATATAAATTATTGTAAATAGATATAATAGATTTATAATAATATTTTATTAAACAAATAACTCCACCACGCGCCAGTCAGGCCGAAAAGCCTCGGCGCGGTTTCCGGGCGAC
This sequence comes from Planctomycetaceae bacterium, assembly GCA_036501235.1. GTDB lineage: Bacteria > Planctomycetota > Planctomycetia > Planctomycetales > Planctomycetaceae > JACQFH01. Next base: position 22,696 of record DASYAR010000598.1, on the reverse strand, counting down.
GAGTCTCGCGTGCGGCCGCGTGGCGAACGAGCCGGCGTGCTGAGCGTTCCAGGTTCGAATCGATCCATTGGCTCGACGACCTGGATGACTGCGTCTTCTGCGTCGCGTCAGGCTGGCAGGGCGTCTTTGCTCGCCAAGGAATTTCCGTCGCGGTTGGCGCAGCCCACCCGGCATTATTCGAGAAAATCCGGGGGCAGGCCCGTCGCGACGCGGCGAAGGGTCGCGTCTTTTTGGCGACGTCGCTCGGGGCCAGTCCGGTATTCAACAGGCGATCAAGCCGGATACTCGGTGACGTAAACGGCCTTGACCTGGGTATAGTCGAGGAACGTCTCTTCGCAGTTGACGCCGCCGCCGGGACCACCGGAGATTCCCTGGCCGCCATAAGGGAGGCCGTAGGCGATCGAGTTGTGGCAGTTGACCTGGCAGGTTCCATCCCGGAACTGCTTGGCGAGAGCCACGCCGCGATCGATGTCTTTCGTCCACACGCTGGCCCCCAGTCCATACGGAGAACTATTGGCCAGCCGGAGCGCTTCTTCCGCCGACGAGACGGGACAGATCGTGGCGTAGGTATGGAAGACTTCGAGGGGGTTGCAGTTAAGGCCCGGCTCGGTGCGGTACAGGGCCGGTTTCAGATAGAAGCCGTTCTTTCCGGCGACCGTCGCCTCTCCGCCAGCCAAAAGTGGTTGCGCGCCGCGGGCCACCGTATCCTGCTGGGCTTGCAAAACGCGGCGGCGCTGCGTCGGGTTGATGACAGCGCCGAGCTGTGTCCCCGCGTCCGCCTGATATCCGATCTTCAGCCCTTCGAAGAAGGCGCGCTGTGCGTCGATGAAATCATCGGCGATTTTGCGATCGACGAAGACCCGGTGAATCGTGCAGCAAGTCTGGCCGTAGTGCTGGTTCGTATAGCGACCCACCATGCGGGCCACCAGTTCGGGATCGGCGTCGCCCAGGACGATGGCCGACCCGTTGCCCCCCATTTCCCGTTTCATGCGCGTCCCGTGCCGATCACAGGTGCGCAGGATCGACTGCCCGACACCGGGCGAACCCGTAAACGAGATAAACCGCACTCCGGGATGCTCGGCGATGCATTGCCCAGTGATTTCGCCACGACCGGGCAGCACGTTGATCACGCCCGGCGGGAAGCCCGCTTCCTGGGCCAGCTTGGCAATGTACAATGCCGAGAGCGGCGTGTCTTCCGCCGGCTTGATGAGGATCGTGTTGCCCGACAACAGGGCCGGGAACATGAACCATGACGTCAGCACGATGGGATAATTCCACGGGATGATTCCCGCGACGACGCCCCAGGGTTCGCGATAGGTGAAGCCCTGCACGCCCTCGGCGATCTGCAGCGAGTCGCCATCGCCCATGGCGATTCTGCGGGCTACTCCGCTGAAGTATTCGGCGCATTCACGAATCTGAGTAAAGTCGCCTTCGGCCAGTTCCGACACCTTGCCGCCGTCACGAACTTCGCACGCGAGCAAGACGGCCCGATCGCGGTCGCAGAGCTCGACGAGGCGATTGACCAGCTCGATCCGTTCTTCGACGTCCGCATTGCGCCAGCCGCTGCCGCCGTCTCCATGAAACGCCCGTTCTGCCGCGGAAACGGCCCGTGCGACTTCCGCTTCCCCCATTTCACAAACGGTGGCGAGCACTTCTTGAGAGCCCGGGTCGATCGTTTGGAAAGTCGCGTTCATCGAGCCGGCGACCTGCTCGCCGTCGATGATGCCGCCGAGGGGCTTGCCGCCGTTGCGACAGAACTCCGTAAACTTCTCCGGCGTGCGAAAGGCCGATGCGGTCAAGGCGCGAATCTCGGAAGTAGCGGTAGCCATGCGTAATACTCCAGGGTGAGAATGCGAGATGCGACAACACGAACGAATTTGGAGGCGATTCGTGGCAGCGACGGAACGGAACCGCAGTGCCTGGCCGACGCGACCGCCAGCCGAGAGGTCGTTGGCCAAAAGCCTCCTGATTGTAGGCCGCCTCCCTGCGATTCACAACCATCGCGCGATCGATGTCCCGCACGGCGTTCCGACGAGCTGGCGTGGCGCTCAGGCCTCAGAGAAGCACGACGACCGTTGCGACAATTGATGCAGGACAGATCCCGTTCCCGACGAACCGGTCGCGTCAATGCGGCGGCGACCAGCATCACGTGCCGTCATTGATTGTCGTCGCCTTTTTCGGGCATCGGCGGAACGAGAGGGCTGCTGTTGGCGGGCGGGACATTCTGTGCAGGCTCGCCCGAATCGGGCGGAACGGCCGTCGGTTCGAGGGCTTGATTGCGAATCAGGCCACCGCCGAGGGCTTGATAGGTGTCGACGATGGCGATCAACTGGTCTTTTTTAGTATCGATCATGACCATTCTCGCGTCCCGCAGGTCACGCTGGGCGAGCAGCACGTCGATGTATTCGACGCGAGTCGCCGTAAAGAGTTTTTTGGCGACTTCGACCGATTTCTCGAGCGCAGCCAACTGCTCCTTCTTGATCTCGATGCTCTTGGTGTAGTTCTGCACCATGGTGACGCGGTTGATCACTTCGGTAAACGCGTTGAGGATGACACGCTGGTAGTTGTAACAAGCCTGCAATTGCCTGGCGTTCGCGTTCTTGTACTCGGCCTGAATCGCCAGCTTGTTGATCAACGGCGCGACGAGGCCGCCGGCGACGCTGTAAATCAAGGATTCCGGAGTCGTGAACAAAAAGTTGGGGTTGAAGGCCTCGTAGCCGACGCCTCCGGTGATCATCATCCTGGGATAGAAGTTGGCCTGTGCGACGCTGATGTCGAGCCCGGCGGCCGCCAATTCGCGCTCGGCCTGGCGGACGTCGGGGCGATTCCGAAGCAAGTCCGACGGGACTCCTAAATCCAGCGCGTGCAGGTTCAGATCGTAGAATCCCTCGGACACGCGGACGATCGTCTCCGGATAGCGACCGACGAGGAAGTTGATCCGGTTCTCGGCGACGACGATTTCCTGATTGATGATCAGCTTTTCGCTCTGGTTCTTGCGAACTTCAGACAGGAACCGCTGGACCCCCAACTCGGTGCCACGGATCCCTTCCTTTTGGGCCTTGGCGATTTCGAGGCTTTGCTCCATCAATTTGATGTTCGCATCCAGATTCTCGATCCGTTTGTCGAGGGCCATCAAGGTGTAATAATTCTCGGCAATTTCTGCGACCAGACGGGTGATGACGTAGTTCCACCCCTCGGTGGTAGCCAGATAGCGCAGCCCAGCCGCATCTCTGGCGTTCCGCAACTGCCTCCAGATGTCAATCTGCCAGGAGAGGTCGGCGCCGACCAGGAAATCTGGCAGCGGCGAGGGAAAGTTGCTACCATTAGGGAGCAGGTTTTGGGCGTTGTCGGCTCCGATGAGCGTGTAGCTGCTGTATTTATCCAGCCCCGCGCTGGCCCCAACCGTGAGGAAGGGAAGATACGCCCCACGTCTTGCCAGAACCTGGTTGTTGGCAATCTGGATATCCTGAGCCAGGATCTTCAACTGCAGGTTGCCGGCCACCCCCTCGTCGATCAAGCTCGTCAGGAACGGATCGTCGAAAAACTCGTCGACCCCGACCTGAGACGAGTTATCGATGCTCGTCTGGCCGCTGAAGCTGTCTGGCACGTCTCGTCCCGGATCCGCCTGGTGGAGCTTGGGGATTCCACACGACGACAGCAGAATTGCCAATGCCGGCAACCAAGCCCATCGAATTCCATCCATGGTAGTCTCAAATCCAATCGCCCATTCAGATTACGTCTTGACAGCAGCCTGCTTAGCCAAGCGAATTAATATCGTGCCGATCTCTCAGCCCCATTTGAGGCCGGCACTTCCGCGAGTCAAGAAACCGCTGATCCGGTTTTTCGGATGCTACCGAATTTGACGGATATCAGGATTGATCGACCGAAGGCTTGGAAACCAAAAGCCAAAGCCACGCAACGGGAAGAATTTGAAATAAGTTGATCGTTCGTCGGGCAAATTGCGGGTTCTGGCGTGGCTCTGACGAAAAGAGTGTCTCGGAAAAATCCGTCACGCGCGATCCGAGGCGTTGTCGTCGACCGGTAGCGGATTCAGTTCGGTCGGGATCTTCGACGGAGTGCGTCGATCGTCATCGAAAAACTCGGCAGCTCGACACTCTGGCTCAGTAGCCGCAGAGTCTTGATTCGTTATGGTTCGAGGCAGCCGGTCCCTGGAGTCTTTCTTCGATTTTCTTCCGCCGCCCGGTTTGCGAATTCGCGCGTTTGCCTGAGAAGGCGAGTCTGCGTGGCCTGCGGCAATTTCTTGAATTCCCCGCTTGATCGTATTCGGAGAAACTCGAAGAGCTTTGCTGACGAGAGTGATGCCTCCCCAGCCGATTTTCATCGCTTCCCTGGCGGCCCAATGCCGGCGTTGAAATTCGTTCAAAGATCGACCGCGCTGTCGATATCTCTCGCGGATGTCACGAATCACATCTTCCCGGTTCATGACATCGAGGGAGTTTCCGACTGCATCGCGTACGAAAATCGATCGCCATCTCGATCGCGTGCGTTTCAGGCGTGGTGTTCGGGGGGCGCGTGGAATCCGGAACTGGCGGGGTGTTCGATGGTCTCGCTCAGAGGTTCACTCACCTCGTCCTCGAGAAGCTTGCTGTCGCCGGAGAGCCGAGCGAACAAGTAATACAGACCGGGAATGACCAAGACCCCGATCACCGTGCCCAGGAGCATCCCGCCGACGGCGGTGGTGCCGATCGTGCGGTTTCCGATGGCCCCCGGGCCGGAGGCACGGACTAGTGGAATCAGACCGGCGATGAAGGCGAAGGATGTCATCAGAATGGGTCGGAAGCGCAGTTTTCCTCCTTCGATGGCTGCCTCTTTGAGGCTCGCGCCTTCGTGGTGCCGTTGCACCGCGAATTCGACGATCAAAATCGCATTCTTGCCCAGGAGACCCACCAGCATGACCAGACCAATCTGGCAATAGACGTCGTTAGCCAACCCCATGCCCTGCAGGAACACGAACGATCCGAAGATTCCGACCGGCAACGACATGATCACCGCCAGCGGCAGGATGAAACTCTCGTATTGCCCGACCAGCACCAGGTATACGAAAATCACGACGATCAAGAAGATAAAGATCGCCAGATTCCCCTTTCCCGACTCATCATAAGACAGGCCTTCCCAGCCGATGTCGTAACCGGGAGGCAGCGTCTTCTCGGCGACCTCCTTAATGGCCTGGATGGCTTCACCACTGCTGTAGCCGGGAGCCGGCGCGCCTTGAATGGCGGCGGACGGATACAGGTTGTAGCGATTGATTTCATTCAAACCCTGCTTCTTATTGATCGTCGTGAATGCCGAGTAGGGGACCATTTCCCCCTGATCGTTCTTGACGAACAAATTGTCCATATCTCCGGGATACCGCCGGAACTCGGGCTTGGCCTGGACGAAGACTTTATAGAACTGACCGAAGAGGATGAACCCTTGCTCCCAGGTGCTGCCGATGACGACGGACAGGTTGTCCATCGCTTTTCCGATCGTGACACCCTTCTGCATGGCCACATCGCTGTCGATCACGATTTCATACTGCGGATAGTTGCTGGCAAAGAAGGTGAACAAGCCCTTCACCTCTTTACGTTTCGCCAGGGCCGTCATGAATGTTTCCGTCACTTCTCCGAGTCGCTGGTAGTCCATCGAGTTCGTCTTATCGAGGACACGCGTGGAGAAACCCCCGGCGGCGCCGAAACCGGGGACCGCGGGGGGTTCGAAGAACTCGAGCTTCACATTCGACATCACCTGGCCGTCATGCTCGAGTTGCTGAATGATCTGCTTCGAGGTCAGCTTGCGCTCCGACCAGGGCTTCAAATTGATGAGGCAGGTTCCCGCGTTCGAGCCGCGGCCTTCCGTCAGAACCTCGTAACCGGCCAGCGACGAGACCGAATTGACTCCGTCGATGCGCTTGGCGATGAGTTGCAGCTCGTGGGACTTGGAGTTGGTGTATTCGATCGTCGAGCCGGGAGGCGTCTGGATGATCCCATAGATCATGCCCTGATCCTCGAGGGGGATAAAACCGGCCGGAAGGTGTGTGTTCACAATGAAAATACCGACCGCAAAGCCCCCGATGACCAACATCGTCACCAGGCGCAGCGTCACGATCGGACGCAGAAACGCAGCATACCCTCCCGTAACCTTCTCGACGCCGCGATCAAAAAGATGCAGAAACATCCCCAGCGGACCGCGTTTTTTGGCGCCCGTGTGAGGCTTGAGAATCATCGCACAGAGAACCGGCGTGAGCGTCAGGGCCACGACCCCGGAGAGGATGATGGACGTGGCCATCGTGATGCCGAACTGACGGTAGAAAGTGCCCACCGGCCCGGTCATGAAGGTGACCGGAACAAAGACCGCCGTCATCACGAGGGTAATGGCAATGATCGCACCGCTGATCTCGTTAACAACCTCTCTGGTCGCCTGATACGGCGAGAGGTGTTTCTCGTGCATCTTCGCATGCACCGCCTCCACCACCACGATCGCGTCGTCCACCACGACCCCGATCGCCAGCACCAGCGCGAACAAGGTGATCAGGTTGATCGACAGTCCGAACATCTGCAGGAAAAAGAACGTTCCGATCAGCGATACGGGAACCGCCAGGGTCGGGATCAGAGTGGAACGCACGTCACCGAGGAACAGATAGACCACCAGGGAGACGAGCACGAAAGCCTCGAACAGAGTGTGCAGAACCTGCTCGATCGACGCCTCCAGGAAGCTGGAGACGTCGTAGCTGACCTCGAATTTCATGCCCGGAGGGAACGACTTTCCGATCCGTTCGAGTTCCTTTTTGACATTTTCAATGACGACTGCGGCGTTGGTGCCGGGGAGTTGCTTGAGAACGATGGCCGCCGAGGGGTGGCCATCGATGTCCGAATAAATGTTGTAGTACGAAGGTCCCATCTCGATTTCGGCAACGTCCTTCAGATGCAGGACCTCACCGTCGGAACTGGCCCTCAGAACGATGTTTTCATACTGCTCCGCCTTGTTGTACCGTCCCACCCAAGTCAGAACGTACTCGATGGTTTGCGACTTCCTGCCCGTCGCCTGACCGAGGCGCCCGGGCGAGCCGATCATGCTCGATTTTCCGATCATCTCCATGACTTCTTCGGAGGACAGATCGTAGGCGCGCATGCGTTCGAGATCCAGCCAGACCCGCATGGCATACTGGCGGCTGCCGAGGATCGTGGCGCTGCCGATGCCCCGCACCCGCTTGATCTCGGGCAGCAGGTTGACGAAGGTGTAATTGTACAGGAAATTCTGGTCGTGGCCTTCCTCCGTGCTGTAGATGTTCACGTACATCAACATGCTCGTCATGGCCTGCATGACGATGATCCCCTCCCGTTCGACCAGGGGGGGGAGCCTGTTCTTCACGGTCTGGATCCGGTTCTGCACGTTCAAGACCGCCACGTTCGGGTCGGTGCCGGGCTCGAAAATGATCATGATCGTGGCCTCGCCGGCGCTGGTAGCGGCGGAAGCCATGTAGCGCATGTCGGGCACGCCATTGATGGCCTGTTCCAGGATCACCAGCACCGAGTCGACCAGCACATTGGCGCTGGCGCCGGGGAAAGCCACCGTGACCACCACGCTTGGAGGCGCGACGGAGGGAAACTGGGAGATGGGCAGGGTCTTGATCGACAGCCCCCCCAAGAACAAGATGATGATCGATATGACGATCGCCAGCGCTGGCCTGTGGAGGATTTTTGAGAACATCGTTGTCGGAGAATCCGGTGGTTTCCGTACCTCAGTTCCGCGAAGCGATTGCTATTCCGCGTGGTATTTCAGGTTCGCAACAACCTCTTCGGGCTGGCGGTCCTCGTATTCCACCTTATCGCCGTCGTGAATCTGTCGGATCCCTTCGAGAACGATCTTGTCTTCCACGCCAATCCCCGTCTTGATGACGTAGAGGTCCTCCAACTCGTTGAGGACCTCGATCTCGCGCTGATGCGCCACATGATCCTGGTCGATGGCATAAACATAGCGCTTATTGAGAACTTCGAAAGTCGCCCGTTGCGGGATGACGAGGGAGTCCTTCTGGACTCGGCTGATCAGCACGGTGCCGGTTTGACCGTGACGCAGGAGCCGGTCCGGGTTCGCAAAGTCCGCGCGAAACGGGACGGTGCCCGTCGTATTGTTGAAGTCGGCCTCGATCGCATTGATCGTGCCGATATGATTGAAAATGGTTCCGCCCGCCAGCTTGAGTTCGATTTTGAGCTCGATTTTGTTCTGTTCCATGCCGGTCATGTATTCCAGGTACTGTTTTTCGGGCACGTTGAAATAGACCCACATCAGGCTGTTATCGGACAGCGTTGTGAGAATTTCGCCCTCCTGGACCAGGCTGCCTTGCTGGTGAAGCAGACGGTCGACGATGCCGTCAAAAGGCGCCTGGACTGTGGCAAAGTCCAATTCGGCCTTGGCCCTCGTCGCCTTGGCAACGGCCTTGGCCAGCTCGGCCTCGCGGAGGTACTGCTCATTCTTAGAGACGACATTGTCCGCCACCAGTTGCTTGGTGTAAGTGAGGTTGAGTTGCGCGAGCTTGGCCTCGGCGTTTTCGGCGTCGAGTCTCGACTGGTAAAGAATGGGCCTGACCTGGAACATCAGGTCACCCTCTTTCACCACCTGGCCCTCTTTGACGGGGATCGCCTCGAGATACCCCATCTCCAAGGCGCGGACCTTGATGTGTTTCTGCGAGTGGATCTGGCAGACAAACTGCTGGGTGATGATCACATCTTTCGACTCGGGGCTGGTGGCCAAAATCTTATGGGCCTCGGCGCGATGCTCTTCCCGCTCCGCGTTGCATGCAGACAGAGAGAGGGACATCATTGCCGGGAAAATGGCCAGGATCGGTCGGATTTTCATTGTTGCTTCTCTCGATAAGTTGCTTCGGCACCTGCGACCGGAAATACGCAAAACATTTATTAAAACTGATTTACGTCTATTTCTCGATTGCGGCCGTGTAGTGATCGGGTCAAACATGCGAAGTTGCATTCGCGACGCGTATTACACGATACGGAATTCTCATATCCTTCTTTTAGAATGTGGGCAAGCGAAGTCCATTCAACCTGACCGAGAAGTAATTATGGCGAGCGAATCGACGATCACAACAAACCATGCGTACATGTTGATTTGGGCGACCGGCGAGCCCGACTCGCGAAATTGGCGATCTCGATCGACCTTTCATGGAACGGCCTAGTGGCACGTCGTATACCATTTCATGGAATCTTTGAACCCAAACACGGGAGTCGCCAGAACACATTGCATCGTTTGCACTTCAGCAGACTCCGAGCCCATCTGGGGACGTCCAACCTTGCCGCAGAAGCGTTCAATACTGCTGTATTTCCAGGCACCTGAGCTTGACGATTTTCCTTCCTAAATCGAAAGGTTTGACTCTCCAGTTCATTCAGCCAAAAACTGTCTCGGGATGAAATAACGAAACCCGAGCCGCTTATATACGATAAAAACTTCGCGAATGTGCCAGCGTGTATCGAGAGAAGGCTATCGCATTTTTTGACTCGGGACAAGCGTTTTTTCGTCATCCTGACCGAGATGTAATGCGCGGAGGTATAAATTATCACGGGCTCCATTTCTCGAAGTTTTCAGGCAAATCCGAGAGGATCCCCGATGAAACGGCCGTAAAGATCGCGCTCAACTGCGCAAAGATTTCATAAAGACCGAATGGCCTGGCACATCGACGCCGGCCACGGAGGCATTGCCGCACGCAGCCCCGTATGCGACGTGCTCAACGCGCGATGAAATCTGTGGACGACCGATCGGAAGGACGCGCCGAGTGCAGGGCTGTTCGACATCCATCGCTACCGAATCTACTCCTCAGGACCGTTGACCAGAACCAGCAATGCTGCGATCGTTCGATGCGATGCGATCGGATGTCGGAGTGGTTCATCAGCACGGATTCGGTAGGAGTTCTGGCGGCCGATTTTTTCGCGGATGAGGTATCCGGCTTCCTCCAGATCGGCGATGATCCGCTGCACGGCCCGCTCCGTAATTCTGACTTGCAGTGCCACTTCGCGAAGCACCAGGGACGGACTTCGCGACAAGAGCACCAGCACGTACGCATGATTCGTCAGAAACATCCAATGAGGACCAGCCGATTCCGACGGCGGCGATAATGACCGCGATATGGCGGCAGGACGTGATTTTGATCGAGATGGCTGCGCCGGCGAGGCGGTTCGAGAATGCTTCCGGCGAGAAGCCCTCGATTTTTTGCGGGTAGCTTTCATGGGATCAACTCTGTCGCTAAAAAAATGGGAACTTCGTCTGCAAAATAAATCCCAAGTCTATCGCACTAAATGCTATGAACGAATGTGCAGTTTCAAATGACCCAGCAGATAACGATCGTGCTTGATTCTTCTGGAAAAGTCCTACAGCCGCAATGCCAATTTTGATCCTAAACAGGTTCCGTCAGGCCGGTGGGTCAGCCTCCGTGTGCGGCATAGCCGGCTGACGCAATCGAGCACAACACCACCGCATCGGAATTTGACGGTGAATACTGGGACAAACCCGGTGCTGCCACGCCGTCTCAGAGGCCGGTCAATCAGGTCCTTTCAACCGTAAGTTGCCGTCGCCGATGGCTCCGGGTTAAACTGGAGACTAATCGCCATCGTCGACGGAGAACGCTCAACATGTTGCCGAAGTCGGTACACCCGTTCGGAATTTGCTGCAAAGTCGGGTGGATTGTGCGCACGATGACGCGCGGCAAGGGTGGGCACAGCCTACCTTACAAGTTGATTGCATCGCGACAATGGGAGCCATGCCGGGCGGTGATCAGTCTTGCTGCAATCTGGCTTTCCTGCGGCTGGCTGACCGTCAATGGCGCCGAGCCGCAGCAACCGGTCAACTTCAACCGCGAAGTGCGGGCGATCCTCTCCAAAAACTGTTTCGCCTGCCACGGCCCGGACGATGAACACCGCCAAGCCGGCCTGCGGCTCGACCTGCGGGAAGCGGCGGTCAAACCGGTCGAATCGGGCGCAGTCGCGATCGTGCCGGAAAAGGTCGGCGACAGCGAATTGGTCGAGCGGATTACGACGACCGATGCCACCGCGCGGATGCCGCCGAAGAGCACGGGCCGCGAGTTGACCGAGACCGAAATCAGCGTTCTCAAGCGGTGGATTGCCGAGGGGGCCGCCTACACCGAACACTGGTCGTTCGTGAAGCCGGTGCGCCCGGCTTTGCCCCCTGTCAAAAACGGTGGCTGGCCGAAAACCGCTGTGGACGATTTCGTCTTATCGCGGCTTGAGCAGCAGGGTTTGTCGCCATCTGGTGAGGCTGATCGCTACTCGCTCATTCGCCGCTTAAGCCTCGACCTGCGCGGCCTGCCGCCGAGCCCCAAAGAGGTCGCCGCGTTCGTCAATGATCCCGACCAGAATGCGTATGAGAATCTTGTCGATCGGTTCCTGACGGACCCGGCGTTTGGCGAGCGCTGGGCTCGAATGTGGCTTGATCTGGCGCGGTATGCCGATTCCAAAGGGCTGGGTTCCGATCCCCTGCGGACGATCTGGCGTTATCGCGACTGGGTGATTGACGCATTTAACTCGAACATGCCGTTCGATCAGTTCACCCTCGAACAAATCGCGGGAGACCTGTTGCCCGGAGCAACGCTGGAACAAAAGATCGCCACGGCATTTCACCGCAACACGATGACGAATACCGAAGGGGGAACCGACGACGAAGAGTTCCGCGTGGCCGCGGTGAAAGACCGAGTCGACACGACGACACAGGTGTGGATGGGATTGACGCTGGGCTGCGCGAAATGCCACAACCACAAGTACGATCCATTGACCCAGGCTGAGTATTATCAATTCTACGCCATCTTCAATCAGACGGCCGACAACGATCAGCCCGATGAATCCCCCGTGCTGCCCGCGCCGACGGCTGAGATCAATAAAAAGTTGAAAGACATCGACGCCCGGATCGCCGAGTTGAGACAGCAGCTCGATAAGCCCACTCCTCAACTGGCCGCCGAGCAGGAGCAATGGGAAATCCCGCTGCGCACCGTCCCCGAATGGAAGCCGCTCGAAACGGCTGAGATCAAATCGGAATCGGGGACGACTTTCAACAAACTGGACGACGGTTCGATACTCGCCACTGGAGCCGCCCCGCCGAACGATACATATACCGTCATGGCACGAACCAGCCTGAAGGGATTGACTGCCTTTCGACTGGAAGCCCTTCCCGATCCGTCGTTGCCGACGGGGGGAACGGGCCGCGCCGCCGACGGTAATTTTGTCTTGTCGCGGTTTCGTGTGACGATTGAAGATGGCCAGAAGCCCGAGACGCCAGTCGTCGGGCGATTCGTCCGCGTGGAACTACCCGGTGCCGAAAAGATCCTCTCGCTGGCGGAAGTCCAGGCATTTGAAGGGTCCGAGAACGTCGCGCGCGGTGGGAAGGCGACCCAGTCGAGCACCGATTATGGCGGCGAAGCGGCACGAGCCGTCGACGGCAATACGAACGGACTTTATTATGCCGCGAATTCGACGACGCACACGAAGCAGGAAGCGAATCCCTGGTGGGAGGTCGATTTGGGTGCCGACAAGCCATTGGAAAAGATCGTTGTCTGGAACCGAACGGATGCGGGCGTCGGCAATCGGCTGGTCAACTTCAAGGTGCTCGTGCTCGACAAAGATCATCAGCCGGTCTGGCAGCAAGACGTGGCCGTGTCCCCCAGCCCCAACCACGAACAGGCGACGTCGAGCCGGTCGACGATTTCGCTCCCCCGCGCCGCGGCCGACTTTTCGCAAGTCAATTTCCCGATCGCCAATGCACTCGCTCAGAAAGACATCGCAAAGAGCGGCTGGGCCGTCGGACCGGAGCAAAAGCAGCCGCATACCGCGTACTTCCTGGCAGGGGCGCCGACCGGGGAGTTCGCCGTTTCACAATTGACGTTCCGGCTTGAGCAGCGCTTCAATCAACCGCAGTATCTGCTGGGTCGCTTCCGGTTGTCCGTGACAACCAGTCTGGACGTCCAACGCCGAGTCGTCGTCCCGGCCGATCTCCTGGCGATCGTCGACGCGCCGGCCGAGACGCGCAGTGACGAGCAACGTACTAAGCTGGCCGCCTATTACCGGTCCATTGCTCCCGCGCTGCAGCCGGTGCGCGAGTCGATCGCACAGCTCGAGAAATCGCGGCCGACGATCCCGACCGTTCCCGTCATGCTCGAACTGGCTGCGGATAAGAAACGGACGACGAACCTGATGATCAAGGGGAATTTTCTGACGAAGGGAGCGACTGTTGAGCCGGCGGTCCCGGTGAGATTTCATCCGCTGCCGAAAGACGCCGCGCCGAACCGCTTGGGGGTCGCGCGCTGGCTCGCCGATCGCGAAAATCCGCTCACGGCGCGCGTCATGGCCAACCGATTCTGGTCGCAGCTTTTCGGAACGGGGCTGGTTGAAACCGAGGAGGACTTCGGCACACAAGGCGATCTCCCCTCTCACCCCGAGCTGCTCGACTGGCTCGCCGTCGAATTCATGGAGCCCACCACTTCTCCCCCCCTGAGTAAGGGGGGCCGGGAGGGGTCAGGTCAAGCTGCAATTGATGCAACGAATACAGGCAATGCCACCCCCCCTGCCCCCCCCTTACGAAGGGGGGGAAATGATGCGTGGGACATGAAACGGCTGCTCAAATTGCTGGTCCTGTCGGCCACGTATCGGCAGTCGTCGCACGTCTCGGCCGATGCGTTGGCCAAGGACCCCTCCAACCGCCTGTTGTCCCGCGGTCCGCGATATCGACTTGAGGCCGAGATGGTCCGCGATCAGGCGCTCGAGCTGGGCGGCCTGCTCAGCCACAAATCACATGGTCCGTCTGTTTATCCGCCGCAACCGCCGGGATTGTGGCAGGCGGCCTTCAATGGCGAGCGGACCTGGACGACGAGCACCGGGGAAGACCGCTATCGTCGCGGCCTTTACACTCTGTGGCGACGGACCGTGCCGTATCCGTCGATGGCGACGTTCGACGCCCCCAGCCGCGAACTGTGCACGGTTCGGCGGATCCGCACGAACACCCCGCTTCAGGCTTTCGTGACGCTCAACGATCCGGTGTACGTTGAGGCAGCGCAGGCGCTGGCGCGGCGGATTGTCCGCGAGGGAGGAGCGACGCCCGCCGAGCGAGTGCGATTCGCTCTCAAGCTCTGCCTCGTGCGGCCCTCCCATTCCGAACAGGTCGACCAGCTTGTGGCCCTCTATGAGCAAGAACTGGCCGATTATGGGGCTGATAGGAAGGGGGCCGAGCAGCTCGCGACCGATCCTCTGGGGCCGCTTCCTGCGGGAATGGATGCCGCCGAACTTGCGGCCTGGACGGTCGTCAGTAATGTTCTCTTGAATCTGGACGGTGTGCTGACGAAGTAATCACCCGCCAGTAACACCGCTTGACGAGTAGTCCCACGGCATCCATACTGGAATAGTCGCAGGGCCATTCCGGCTCGCCTTCTCCTGGCTGTCTGTTCGATGTCGCGTATCTCAGTCAAATCGCTCGTCCTGTTCGCCGTGACATTCTGCCTGGCGCTGCTGAATGCGGGGACCAGTTTGCCGACGGCCGAAGCCAGTTGCGGAGATTACGTCCATCTGGCGAGGGTCGCACCGACGGACGCGTTTGATGATTCCGTGACGGTCGATCACCAGTCACATAGAATGCTTCCTGCGTCCCGTGGCACGGCGAGCCACGAGCGGCCTGGCAATGCGCCGTGTCGCGGCCCTCATTGTCGGCGACAGCCTATTTCCCCAAAGGGTCCGATTCCTGTCCCTGTTTCGAGCGGACAGCATCAACTGGCTTGTCTCATGGCTTCTACGGAGCAGGCCGTCAATGGTTCCGATCGATGGGCGGCCGCACAAGGTTGCCCCCGTTACGAATCGCTGGTATCGCGGATCGATCGCCCCCCGAGACAGAGCTCCTGAAAAACGCACTGTCGTGCGCGGCGTGCGAGGCATTCTCGAACAGAGTTTGCCGCTGCGCCGTGGATCGTGGCTGCCGGGTGAATCCCGTCCGGCCGCGCCTGCCGCGCACCCTTCTCGTCGGAAACTTATTTTTCCGGCGCGTCCCCGCTTCCGTGTGCCAATCGATCCAGGAGCGTTCGTCATGTCCACCACACTTTCATCCACGGCAGCGTCCCGGCCGAAGCCGGCAGGATACGTGCCGGCGCTCGGCCCGCGGCTGAAAAAACTGCTGCTGCTCGTTCTTGCACTGGTGGCCTTATTGGGGGCCAATTCGCTGTATCTGGTCGCCATCACCCTGCTGGAATGGTGGAAGGGGCTGACGTATCAGAACTATTTCTACCAGGTGATGTTCCTGTTGCACCTGGCGCTCGGATTGCTGCTGGTCGTTCCGTTTCTGGCGTTCGGACTGATTCATCTGTTCACGGCGAGAAATCGCCGCAATCGACGGGCGGTGCGGGTCGGGTATGCTTTGTTCATCGCTTCCATCGTGGTGCTGGTATCGGGCCTGGCGCTCATGCGGATCGGCTCGTTCGATCTGAAGCAGCCAGCGGCTCGCAGCATCGTGTACTGGCTGCACGTCGGAGCACCGCTGGCCGCCGGCTGGCTGTACTGGCTGCATCGATTGGCCGGGCCGCGCATCAAGTGGCGCTACGGACTTTACTATCTCGGAACCGTGGGAGTGGTCGTCGCCGGGATGGTGGGAATGCACTCGCAAGATCCGCGAAAGTGGAACCAGGCGGGGCCGGCAGAAGGGAAGAAATATTTCGAGCCGTCACTTGTGAAGACGCAGATTGCGGATGGCGGCGAATCGGGCGTCTATTTTCTTTCAGAACGCGCCTTGATGATGGACAGTTACTGTCTCAAATGCCACGAAGATGCCTATAAGAGTTGGTTCCACAGTTCGCATCGCTTCAGCTCATTCAATAACCCGGCATACCTGGCCAGCGTCAAAGAGACTCGCGAGGTATCGCTCAAGCGAGACGGCGACGTCAAGGCCTCGCGGTGGTGCGCTGGCTGCCACGATCCGGTCCCATTCCTGTCGGGAAAATTCGACAACCCAAAATACGATCTCGTCAATGATCCGACGTCACAGGCCGGGATCACCTGCACCGTGTGTCACGCCATCACGCACGTCAACTCGACGAAAGGGAACGCTGATTACACGATCGAAGAGCCGCAGCACTATCCCTTCGCGTTCAGCGACAACGCCGTTCTGCAATTCATCAATAACCAGTTGGTGAAGGCCAAGCCGACGTTTCACAAGAAGACGTTCCTCAAGCCCGATGTGCACCAGAACGCCGAGTTTTGCTCGACGTGCCACAAGGTGCACATCCCCAAGGTGCTCAATCACTACAAAGAGTTCCTGCGCGGGCAGGACCATTATAATTCGTACCTGCTCAGCGGCGTCTCCGGCGGGGGCGTCCGCAGTTTCTATTACCCACCCAAAGCCAAGACCACTTGCGCCGAATGCCACATGCCGCTGACGCCGTCGAATGACTTCGGCGCCAAGGATTTTGCCAACGACGGCAAGCGGCAGATTCACAATCACTTCTTCCCCTCAGCCAACACGGGGCTGGCGCACCTCTTGGACTTCGACGAAGCAACGAAAGCGCACCAGGAGTTTTTGAAGGGGAACATACGCGTCGATATCTTCGGGCTGAAGGAAGGTGGCACGATCGACGGCAAACTGACGGCCCCACTCCGTCCGGAAGTGCCGGCGCTCAAGCCCGGGGGCACCTATCTGCTGGAAACGGTGGTCCGGACTTTGACGATCGGGCACCACTTCACGCAGGGGACGGTCGATTCCAACGAAGTCTGGGTCGACGTCACCGTGAGCAGCGGCGGCAAGGTGATCGGCCGAAACGGCGGTATCGACGCAGACAGCGAGGTCGATCCGTGGTCGCATTTCATCAATGTGTATATGCTCGATAAAGACGGCAATCGCATCGACCGCCGCAATCCACAGGATATTTTCACCCCTTTGTACAATCACCAGATTCCGCCGGGCGCGGGGCAGGTCGTGCATTACGAACTGCTGCTCCCCGAGGGGCTCACCGCGCCGGTGACGATCGACGTGAAGGTGCAATACCGCAAGTTCGACAAGACTTACATGGATTTCGTCACGAAATCGTACAAACCCGGTGAGAACAAGATCCGCGGTTATGAGCCGGGGCGGAAGTATCTGAACGATCTGCCGGTGACGACGATGGCGTTCGATTCGGTCACCTTCCCGGTCGACGGAGTCGCCGCCGAGGTCGAGCCGCAGAAATCGGCGATCGCCGATCTTTGGCAGCGCTGGAACGACTACGGCATCGGCCTGTTTTTGGAAGGACAGACGCCAGGCCCCGTGCCAGGCGGCAAGACCGAGCTCAAACAGGCCGAGCAAGCGTTTCGGGAAGTCGAACAGCTCGATCGCTTCGACGGCTCCCTCAATCTGGCCCGCGTTTATCATAAGGAAGGGCGGCTGGACGAAGCCGTCGAAGCGCTGGCTCGTGCGGCCCAGTTCACCAAGCCCGCGGCCCCGCCCTGGACGATCGCCTACTACAGCGGCCTGGTCAATAAAGAGCAGGGACATCTCGACGAGGCGATCAAGAACTTCCGCAGTGCGCTCTATGACGACACGGCCGAACGCCGCGAACGTAAATTCAATTTCACCAAAGACTTCGTCGCGCACAACGACCTGGGTGTGGTGCTGTATGAGCGGGCGAAACAGGAGCGCGGGGACCACAACCAGGGCGCCCGCGAAATGTTCTTGCGGGAAGCCCTCGCGGAATTCCTGAAAACGATCGAGCTCGACAGCGAAAACGTCACGGCGCATGCCAATCTCTCACAGCTTTACAAGCTGCTCGGGGATGAGGCGAAAGCGGCCGAAGAACGGGAGCTTCACGAGCGTTACAGGCCCGACGACAACGCACAAGACCGGGCCGTGAATCTCGCCCGCAAGAAGAGCGACGCGGCCAATCATGCGGCCGAAAAACTGGTGATCTATCCGCTCCATCGGCGCGGCGCTCCGGGCCTTCCAGAGAAAGCCGTGGACGCAGCGGCAGCAGGAGGTGGCGAATGACCGAAGAAGAGGACGAAGTCAAGTATCGTCTCCCGCGTTTCGAAAACGACGTCCCTGCAGACGACGCAGTGATCGGCCGCGCGCTCAAATGGTCGCTTGCCATGTTTCTCGTGGTGTTCGCGATCGGTGGAGCGGTCGTTTACTATTTCGACCCGGTGGTCGAACCGCGCAAGGACCGACAGATCGCTCAAGACATTCCAACTCCGCGCAATAAACCCGTCATGAGGCTGCCGGCGATTCCCTTCGTCGACGTCACGCAGCAGGCCGGCATCACGTTCGTTCACACCAGCGGCGCCC
This sequence comes from Planctomycetaceae bacterium, assembly GCA_036501235.1. Taxonomy (GTDB): domain Bacteria; phylum Planctomycetota; class Planctomycetia; order Planctomycetales; family Planctomycetaceae; genus JACQFH01. The sequence continues at coordinate 4,399 of DASYAR010000598.1, read as the reverse complement.
GAGGTGAAAAATTGCTCCCCGAGTCGATGGGGGGAGGTTGCGCCTTCTTCGATTACAACAAAGATGGTTTCGTCGATATCCTGTTCGTCAACTCGGATGACTGGCCCGGACAGCGACTGGCCGACAAACCGCCTCCGATCATGGCGCTGTACCGCAATGACGGCCAGGGACATTTCGAAGACGTTACGGCCGGCAGCGGTTTGGACGTCACGTTCTATGGGCAGGGCGTGGCAGTGGGAGATTTCGACGACGACGGCTGGGTCGACGTGTTCTTTTCGGCCGTGGGCCTCAACCGTTTGTTCCGCAACAACCAGGGAAAATTCGAAGACGTGACGAAAGCCGCCGGCGTCGCGGGGGACGAGCGCCAATGGAGCACGAGTTGCGCCTGGTTCGACTACGACCGCGACGGCGACCTCGACCTGTTCGTGTGCAATTACGTGCGCTGGTCGGCCGATCTCGATCGCCAACTCGAGTGCACGCTGGTCGGCGGCAAGGTTCGCGCGTACTGCCGTCCCGACGCTTTCGAAGGCTCCTATCCTTATCTCTACCGCAACGACGGAGGAGGTCGGTTCACTGACGTCTCGGTGCCAGCGGGTGTGCAGGTGAAAAATCTCAATACGGGAGTGCCTGTCGCCAAGTCGCTGGGAGTCGTGCCGGTCGACGTCGACGGAGACGGGTGGCTCGACTTGGTCGTCGCCAACGACACCGTGCAGAATTTTCTGTTACAAAACCTGCGCGACGGGCGGTTCGAAGAGATCGGGATGAAAATGGGGATTGCCCTCGACAGCCGGACGGGGCTGCCGCGCGGGGCGATGGGCATCGATGCCGGCTTCCCCCGTAACGACAAAACCCTGTCGGTGATCATCGGCAATTTCGCCAACGAAGAGACCGCGTTCTACTGTGCGGAGTGCGGCCCTCTGGATTCGATGCTGTTCACCGATCATGCGGTGGCCAACGGATTGGGTCCATCGTCGCGCATCTGGCTGAAATTCGGCATCTTCTACGGTGATTTGGACCTCGACGGTCGGCTCGACATCCTGGTCGCCAATGGACACCTGGAAAGCGACATTCAACAGGTGCAGACGAGCCAGCGGTACGCGCAGCCGCCGCAATTGTTCTGGAACGCCGGCGCCGAATCTCCCGCCGAGTTCTTTCCCTTGTCCAGCGAGCTGACCGGAATGGATTTCGCCCGGCCGATGGTCGGCCGCGGGGCAGCCTACGCCGACATCGACGGCGACGGCGATCTCGACGTACTGATCACGGCGACCGGAGGCGCCCCGCGTCTCTTGCGAAACGATCAGAAATCAGGTCACCACTGGCTACGGCTGAAGCTCGTCGGGAAGAAGGGGAATCGCGATGCGATCGGGGCGGTCGTCGAATTGCAGGTCGGCGGCATGGTTCAGCGGCGAGAAGTGATGCCCGCCCGCAGTTACCTCTCGCAGGTCGAGTTGCCCGTCACGTTCGGTCTGGGGGGCTTCGACGCCGTCGAGCACGTCACCGTCCACTGGCCCGACGGCACGTCATCCGACGTGCCGGACGTCGGGATCGATCGGCTCGTGACTGTCGAGCAGCCGTAAACTAATGTCGTCGTCTCGCTCCGCCGAGACGACGACATTGGGCAGCATCACCTCTCAGTGATGATGCTCATTGCCTTCCGGGTACTTGAAAGTCACCCCTGGGAATTCCTTGTCGCCGATCTTGATTGCCGTCAGGGCGGCGTCAAACTCGTCGGCCCCTTTCAGTTCTTCCAACTGGCCCGAGAATTCAGACGCCGAGCCGTCTTCGGCAGGTGACACGGCCGCCAGCATAAGCTGGGCGGTTTCATCTGGGACTTCGTCCTTCTTTTTGTCGGCGTCGTCTTTCTTGTCGTCACCATCGTCGTGGTGGTCGTGCTCCAGCGTCAGGGCCAGTTGCAGGTTTTTCTGCTTGATCGCAATCGGCTTTTCGGCGGCCCCGTCGAGCACATAGGCGGTGATCGTTCCGGTTTTGGCATCGAGCACGATTTCGAGGTGGGCGTCGTCCTGGCCGATCGCGACGAGTGCGCCGCCGTGCGGTCCCTTCTCGGCGTGATGATGGTGGTGATGGTCATGATCGTCGTGATCGTCGTCCGCCTTGCCTTTGGCATTCTGCGAAGCGACCGGTTTGGCAGGTTGCGGGGCATCGCCCGGGCAGCCGGTGAGAAACAGCAAACCGCCAGCCACCAGAGGGACGAATAAATTGCCTGCGGGTCGAAATTGCTGGAACATGTTTTACTCCATCGAAAAATGCGATGATTCAATCGGTTTCAAATGTGTGTTGGATCTTGGCCGAGATCATAACCCCGCTCGTAAATTCGGGAAAGCCCATTCCGCGCACCGTGGTGGAAGTGGAAATGATCACTGGCGATGCTGCGACCGGTATAACCCGGGATCGACGACACCGGCCATGGCCGGGACATCGAGTCCGCCGCCCAGAAATTGATCCACGCGTCGGGCTTGCTCGAGCGGATCGCGAATGACGGCCTGGTATTCCACGTCGAGCGTCGTAAATGCCGTTTGTCGGGCCAGCCACTCGTCTGTCTCACGCAACTCCTGCTCGAACAGATGCTTCATGCGCGCGTCGTCTCGCGAACCATCGCGCGTCCCTCGGCGTTCCAACATGCGAGCCTGCGACGCCAGCACCTCGTCGAGATTCCGCCGCAAAAAAATGACGCGATAGGCATGCTGCGCTGGAAAATCGTTGAGGAACCAGTAGATCGCCTTGACCGCTTTGCCGACCGTGGTCGGGACCCACGACGGGTCGCGCTTCAGCGTTTTGACCCCCTCCCATTCGAAGTATCCACGAGGGTTGTCTTCATCGGCGGTGCGAACGCCGTCGGTCAGGACCGACAGGCCCCCGGCAGTCAGCATCTGCAGCATCAGCGACGTCCCCGACCGCGGCAGCCCCGAAACGATCGTAATGAAATCGCGCCGCGGCGCGCGGAGATTGGTCATAGAACGCCGATTGTTGTGCGGGTTGCGAGAAGTGATTTCAGAGTTGAACTCCCAGCGGTCGTTTGAGAATGAGGCCGAAACCCACTGCCAGAACAACGAAAGCCACGATCCAGTCCACTTCCATGGTTCCCAAATACAATTGCCGCGGGGGATAGTGAACGACAACTTCTTCAATGGAACTGGCCGCATCGAGCAAAGGCTCGCCCGGATACCACAGAGACTGCCAGAAACCACCGCCGGTTCTCCGAGGAACAGTTTTTTGCCAGGCTTCCCCGACGACAAGTTGTTTTCGCACCTCCGACTCGCCGGCCACTTGAATCGACAACCAGTCCACTCCCTCCTGCCGGGCTCGCACGCGCCATGCGACTTCGGCCGGCGTCTGCACGCGAACGCCCAGCGTCTCGACCCACGCATTACCGGAATCGGCCAAGGCGACCAATCGTTCGTCGACCGGAAACCGGCCTCGCATGTGAACTTCCACCGCGGCTGTCTCGCCGATGGCGAGGGGCCGCCACGCAAACCAGCACGACAACTGGGCCAGAATCAAGAGACACGGCCCCATTCCGAGCCCAAGTGGAACCAGCAACGTCCCCAGATAGCGTGCGTTCGCTCCCAGAATTCGACCCGCGGCGGTAAAACTGACGACCGCGTCGTGCCGAAACAGAACCAGTTCCAGGACGCGCGCCGTGAGGCGGTCTTTGGCACGGCGCGTGGCATTCGCACGCGCCGTCCAGCGTACGATCAGCAGCATCAAAATGGCGGTCGCCAGCGCCGCCGCCGCCAGCGCCGGCCAGGGCCGGGAGAACGGCGCGAGCAGCCGGTCGACGAGAAAACCGGTGATCGTGTGGATGGCCGACATGCGAATGGAACATGACGAATGACGAAAATCGAATATCTAAGGAAATCTGGACTGACAAATCCGAACAAGGAAACAGCTCAGTTCGTTAGATACGGCTGCAAAAATTGATTCTATCAGACCGTCAAGTCGCGGTCAGCAAACGCTTGCGGCAAAAACGTCACTCGCTCCAGCGAGCCCCTTCGTCGAAAAGCAATTTCTTGCAACAATGTTCCTGCCGACCATTTCAACCCGCTACGGGCGCTTTTTCACACGCCAGGCCAGCACCAGACACGCGGGCAGCAGCAACAGGACTCCCAGCAGGTTGCCGATGATCGTTACGGCCGTCAGCTCGGCAAACCGCCGCGTGGGAACGAAGTTCGAGACCATCAGGACCGCCGTGCCGGCCACCAGCAGCAGACTCGTCGCGATGATCGCCCGCCCGGTTCCGTGAAAGGCCCGCTGGATCGCCTGCGGCACATCGCCGGTCGCTTCCAGCTCTTCGCGGAACCGATAGAGGAAATGAATCGTGTTGTCGTCGGCCAGCCCCAGGCAGATTGTGAACACAATGACGTTGCCCACGTTCATGTCG
>DASYAR010000597.1:0-33470 GCA_036501235.1 Planctomycetaceae bacterium | reverse complement strand
AACTCCGCATTTCGTTCTCGACGCTGGCCTGTCCCGATTGGCCGTGGGCGGACATTGCTCGACTCGGGGCCAGCTACGGGTACAACGGAGTCGAGGTTCGGCTGATCGAAGGGCAAACCGATCTCCTCGCACGACCCGAATTCGCCGAGGACGCGCTGGCGGCCAACCTCGACCTGCTGGAATCGCGGGGGCTTTCAGTCTGCGGTCTGGCGTCGTCGGTGCGGTTCGACTATCTCGACCGCAGCGAACGCGAAGAAGACCTGGCGATCGGCAAGCTGTACATCGATCTGGCCAATCGGTTGGGGGCCGGCTTCATCCGCGTCTTCGGCGACGTGCTGCCGCCGGTGAAGGAACCGGCGGCCCGCCACGCGGTGCTCCGCAATATCGCGGCCGGGCTCGATGCGCTGGCCGAGTATTCCGAGCTGCACTCGTATGGAGTCGACGTGCTGCTCGAAACCCATGGCGACTTCGCCGATTCCACACTCATGCTGGAATTGCTCGCCCACGTGCGGCATCCGCAGGTGGGCGTGCTGTGGGATACGCACCATCCGTGGCGATTTTGCGGCGAGCCGGTGCCCGAGACTTATGCGCGGCTCAAACCGTGGATTCGCCATACGCACTGGAAAGACTCGACGATTCGCGAGCCGCACGAGCTCACGGCGGCCGAAGCAGAGGCCGCGGCCAAGGCCCGCAGCATCAATCGGGGACACCGTGACGCGAGCTACGTTTTGTTCGGCACGGGCGAGTTTCCAGCAACGGAGGCGCTGCGCCTTCTGCTCGACGGTGGATATACCGGCTGGTTCAGCCTGGAATGGGAAAAAGCCTGGCATCCGAATCTCGAAAGCCCCCATACGGCACTCCCGCCGTTTCCTGAAGCGCTCCGCAGCCTGATCGCCGATGTTTAGCCGGCGGCCTCGCCCGCCGCGCGTTCGTGGCGGGCAAGGGCGAGTGTTCGTGTCATAAAACGCGGCGGGGCGAGCCAGCCGGCTAAACGGACGAAATCGAATCGGGCCTCTCCAGTTCCTGTACGAGGACGCGCAGGAACGGTTCGACGTCGGTGACGAGGCCAACTGTTTGAAAGCTTCCGCGGTCGGCGAGTTTCGTGACGGTCGCCGGGTTGATGTCGACGCACACCACTTTCACCCGTGCCGGCAAGAGGTTTCCGACAGCGACCGAATGCAGGGTCGTCGCGATCATCAAACACATCGTGACCCCCTCCGTCAGGTCGCGCATCACCGTTTGCGCCTGCCGTGAATCGGTGATCACCTCGGGCAAGGGGCCGTCGTCACGGATACTGCCGGCCAGCACGAATGGGACGTGATTTTTCACGCATTCGTACATGATGCCGCGCGTGAGCACTCCCGTCTCGACCGCGCGGGCGATGCCGCCGACGCGGCGGATGCGGTTGATCGCCCGCAGGTGATGCTGATGTCCCCCTTCGCAAACCTTCCCCTGCTCCATCGACACTCCCAGGCTCGTCCCGAAGAACGCCTGCTCGATGTCGTGCGCCGCCAGCGCGTTGCCCGAGTACAGCAGGTTGACGTATCCGTTACGCACGAGCTGGCTGAACAGCTCGCTCGAGCCGGTGTGGATGACGGCCGGCCCGGCGACGACCAGGATCTTCCCCGAGCCCGCCTTGGCCCGTTTCATCGCGGCCGCGATCTCGCGGATTGTGATCCCCTTCGGTTTTTCGCTGGAAACGGTGCTCCCCATGAAACCGAACGCGTCGAGCTTTCGCACCTCGCGCTCCTGCGGCAGAACGCGCACGCCGTGCCGACCCACGACAATTTGATCCCCCAACTTAACGTCAGCCATCAGCACGCATTCGGACGACTTGCGGTCTGCAGAGACCTTGATCCCCGCGTCCATTTTCTGACGACTCACCGGATGCCAGTGCCCACCGAGACGGATCTCGGTGTCTTCATTGGTCGTGCAGTAGAAGCCTTCAGGAAAGGCGCCGTCGATATCGGCGGCAGCCAGCTCGCAATCACGGGCGTGCACCGGAACGGCGCCGTGTCGCGTGATGCTCTTCAGAATGTGTTCCAGCACGCTCTCGGAATCGGCCTCGATCTTGAGCCGGGCGAAGCTGGGGTCTTTCCGGTTCTGGCCGACTTTGATTTCGAGGATATCGTGCCGGCCTCCCAGCGCGGCGATCTCGTCGAGCACCTTGGGGAGGATCAGGCTGTCGATAATATGCCCGGCAATCTCGACCTCTTCGACGAATGGGGCAGGTCGTTGATCGCCAGTTCCCGTGGCCATGAAAACTCCTCCGTGAATGATTGTCGGCCCTCGCGAACACCCGCACGAATTCTACGACCGCTGAGGCCGTCGATCAATCCGCTTGCTCTCTGGGCAAATTCGGAGAGCCGTTTTCTACTCGCGTGAACGTGTGAAGAGGCCAGACCTGGCCGCCGAAACCGCGCTCGGTCAGGTGAAAATCGGCAATTGCCACAGCAAGTCGTGCACTTCAGGAATGCGACGGCATGACCGTTCCAAATCGCTCCCCCAGCCCACGAATTTGTTGTCGGAGTTGAACAGCCGGCGCGGCGTCGGTTTCCAGTCATCGGGCGAAACGCAAATTCCAGCGAGCCAGATCACCAGAAGCAGCGACAGAGCGGTCAACGTGCCTCGATAGTCGGCTAATTTGCGTCGCATGGCAACTCCTCCGCAGCTAGTACGGATGGCCGGGGCAAGTTGTTTGTGCAATCCGCAATCGATTGCGGTTTTTTCGGGTCCAAACGCGAAGTTGTGCTCGCTGCTCCGAACCGATAACCTTGACGAACGACTATTCATTGACGCGAACGGAGCAGCTTCTTCGTGAAATGGCATTCGACTACGATCCTGTGCGTCCGCCGCAAAGACAAGGTGGCCATCGGGGGAGACGGGCAGGTCACGCTCGGCACCACGATCATGAAGCACGACACCCGCAAGATCCGCTGGGTGCTGGACAACAAGGTGCTGGTCGGTTTCGCCGGCTCGACGGCCGACGCCTTCGCTCTGCTCGAACGGTTCGAGGCCAAGGCCAAGAATTATCCCGGCAACATCCCCCGCGCTGCGACCGAACTCGCCCGCGACTGGCGCACCGACCGGGTGCTGAGGCGCCTGGAAGCGTTGATGATCGTCGCCAGTGACGAACACACGCTGCTCATCACCGGCCAGGGAGACGTCATTCAACCGACCGACGGAATTGTCGGAATCGGATCGGGGGGACCTTACGCCACCGCCGCCGCTCGCGCACTGATGCGCGCGACCGAGTTGCCCGCGGCTGAAATCGTCCGTCGTTCGCTTGAAATCGCCGCCGAGATCGACATCTACACCAATCGGGAAATCATCGTGGAGGAACTGCCGTGCCGGAAATGACGCCACGCGAAATCGTGGCCCTGCTCGATCAGCACATCATCGGGCAGGAGGACGCCAAGCGGGCCGTGGCCGTCGCCATCCGCAACCGCTGGCGCTGGCAGCAGTTGCCCGCCGAGATCCGCAAAGAAGTCACGCCCAAGAACATCATCATGATCGGGCCGACCGGCGTCGGCAAAACCGAGATCACCCGGCGGCTTGCCAAATTGATCAAAGCGCCGTTCATCAAGGTCGAAGCGACGAAGTACACTGAAGTCGGCTATCACGGACGCGACGTCGAAAGCATGGCCCGCGACCTGGTCGAGGCGGCCATCACGCTGGTCAAAGCGGGCAAACGCCGCGAGGTGGAAGAGCAGGCCCGTGACCGCGTCGAAGAAAAGCTCGTCGACTTGCTCGTTCCCGCCGCCCCGGAGTGGTCTGGCGAACCAGAGCCCGACGCGAAAAAGGCCGAAAAGCGGCACGAGCGCACGCGCAACAAATTTCGCGACATGCTGAAGGCCGGCGAGCTCGACGATCGCCAGGTCGACCTCTCGATCGAACAGCGCTCAGTCCCCGTGCAGATTTTTTCGAACATGGGGCTCGAGCAGATGGACGTCGATTTCCAGAACATGTTTGAGAAACTCATGCCGAAGCAGAATCGCGACCGGCGGATGTCGGTTCGCCAGGCGCGGCAGGTGCTGCTCGAGCAGGAAGTCGAAAGCCTGATGGACCGCGACGCCATCGCCGAAGAAGCGGTGCATCTGGCTGAAGACAGCGGCATCATTTTCATCGACGAGCTCGACAAGATCTGCGGGCCGGAAGGTGGCTCGCAAGGGGTGGACGTGAGCCGCCAGGGAGTGCAGCGCGACCTGCTCCCGATCGTCGAGGGGACGACGGTGCAGACGCGCTATGGGCCAGTCCGCACCGATCACGTTCTGTTCATCGCGGCCGGGGCCTTCCACAAGTCGAAACCGTCCGACCTGATGCCCGAGCTGCAGGGGCGATTTCCACTGCGCGTCGAGCTGAAAGACCTGACGCGCGACGACTTCGTCCGTATTCTCAAGGAACCGGCTGGCTCGATCACGAAGCAGTATGCGGCCCTCCTGGCGGCAGACAGCGTCGATCTCGACTTCACCAATGAGGGGATCGAAGCGATGGCCGACATCGCTTATCAGGTCAATCAGTCGACGCAGAATATCGGCGCCCGGCGGCTGCACACGATCATGGAGCGGCTGCTGGAAGACGTCAGCTTCGAGGCGCCCTATTCACGGAAAAAGAAAATCACGCTCGATGCGGCCTACGTGCACTCGAAGCTTGAGGCGGTGATGAAAGATGAAGACCTGAGCCGATTCATCCTGTAGCCGATTTCGCCAGATATTGTGTTGCGACTAAAAAACAACCCGAAGCGATCGCTTCGGGTTGGTGCCAGACTGTGAATCACTTGCAAACAGTCACTCGGATTTGTCCGGCGCCGTTTCCGACTCATCGGCGGCCCCGTCCTCTTTCTCCGGCATTCCTTCTTCGGACGACGATTCGCCCATCGAATCATCCATGACTTCGGTCGGCGTGTCGCTGCCCGGAACTCGAATCGACTTGATCATCTTGAGCACGGCTTCTTCGTCGTAGTCGCTGTCGCGGATCATCAACATCAGTAAAATGAACCCGTTCCGCCCCTGGAAGACGCCCACAATCTGCCGATACACCGTGGGGTCGCTTCCGCGTGTTCCCTTGATGAAATCGAATTCGACGTCGTCCCCGTTGATCTTGAATTTCCGGGTTTCTTTGGACTGTGCGTTGATCTGACTGTTGAATCCACTTCCTTGGGCCTGCTGCGTACGCATTTGCTGCAGCATTTGATCGCGCATCTGCTTGGGATCGGCGCCGGGCGCGCTCATTTCCATCAGAACCATGGCATCTTCGTTGCCGGCCCCGCTCTGGTACATGATCATCTTCATGTTGACCACGGGAGTCGCGACGCGCGTCGAGGCGAGAGGCGTGAAGGTGCTCGGAATCTCGATGGTGACGAGCTCTTCCGTCTGCTTCTTCACCTCGACCGGATCCTTCGTGACGCTGATGGCGTCTTTGAATTTGTAATACAGGAATCCCGCGCCGCCGCAGCAAACGACGAGACCCAGGCCCGCGATCGTCCCCAGAATCAAGAGAACTTTGCTGCCGGAGCTTTTTTTGGCCTGGGGCGCCGGTTCTTGCTGGAAATCGTCGTGGGTCGCCATGTTATCGCTGTTCCGATCAAGGAGTGCTGGATCCGTATTCCGCCCAGACAGAATACATCGAAGATCACGGAAAAGAAATGCCAGCCAACCTCATCTCACCGAGTGAGAACGACTCCTTCACGCTCCCGCTTCGGCAGTGAGCGGCGGAGGCGATTTCTCAGAGGGGGCGTCGGCGACAGGGGCCGGCACGGCCTGCGGGTTCAGGTTGGTTCCGACCTTGAGCTGCGGCGTCGTCGTGTGCTCGTCGATGATCTTATGGATCTGCTCGGCGTCCATGACTTCCTTCTCGACCAGCTCGCGGGCCAGGTGATCGAGAATGTCGCGACGGGTCGTGAGCACGTCGAAAGCCGCCTGCGCGGCATGATCGATGATCCGTTTGACTTCCAGGTCGATCTCCCGCAGCGTCTGCTCGCTGTGATTGTATTCGCTTTGCGGCACATACGAGGCTTGCATGAACGGATTGCGGCCGCTGTCGCGGTAATTGACGCGTCCCATTTTCGGGCTCATGCCGAATTCCATGACCATCCGGCGGGCGATGTCGGTGGCCCGTTCGAGATCGTTCTGGGCCCCGGTCGAGATTTCGTTGTAGACGATGTGTTCGGTCGTAATCCCCCCCAGCATGACGGCAATACGGCTTTCCAGCTCGAATTGCGTGATCAGGTGACGGTCGTCGGCAGGTGTCTGGCGCATGTATCCCAGCGCCGCCAGGCCGCGCGGGATGATCGAGATTTTGTGCACTGGATCGGTGTTGGGCAGGCTGCACGCCACGAGCGCATGGCCGCATTCGTGAAAGGCCACCCGTTGCTTTTCATCGGGCGGAATGATGCGCGTCTGCTTTTCGAGACCGGCCACGACGCGCTCGATTCCTTCTTCGAACTCGGCCACCGTGACGCGCGTCTTGTTCTTGCGTGCCGCCAGCAGTGCCGCCTCGTTGACCAGGTTGGCCAGATCGGCCCCCACGAAACCGGGGGTCAGCTTGGCGATGTGCTTGAGATCGACATTGTCGTCGATTTTGATTTTGCCGACATGCACTTTGAGAATGGCTTCGCGCCCCTTGATGTCCGGGCGGTCGACCAGCACGTGCCGGTCGAATCGGCCGGGACGCATCAGGGCCGGGTCGAGTGTTTCAGGTCGATTGGTGGCCGCCAGCACGATCACGCTCTGATCGGAGGCGAAACCGTCCATCTCGACGAGCAATGCGTTGAGGGTTTGTTCGCGTTCGTCGTGACCACCGGGATATCCGCTGCCGCGCACTTTTCCGAGCGCGTCGAGCTCGTCGATGAAAATGATGCTGGGAGACCGTGCCCCGGCCTGGCTGAACATATCGCGGACGCGGGCCGCACCCACGCCCACGAACATTTCGACGAAGTCGGAGCCCGACAGGCTGAAGAACGGAACCCCCGCCTCGCCGGCGATCGCCTTGGCCAGCAATGTTTTGCCCGTCCCCGGCGGGCCGACCAGCAGCACACCGCGAGGAATGCGGCCACCCAACGCCTGGTATTTTCCGGGCGACTTCAAAAACTCGACAATCTCGCGCAGCTCTTCGACCGCTTCGTCGACTCCCGCCACATGGTCGAATGTGATGTCGAGGTCTTCCTGGGCGTGCATCCGACCGCGGCTGCGGCCGAACGACAGGGCGGACCCGGCTCCCCCGGTGCGACGCAGGATCATGAAGAACAGAAATAGCGCCAGTAAGGTAAAGACTGCCAGGCTGATGAGCGACGTGAATTCGGAAGGGGGTCGCTCGTACCCGACGGAGATTCCGTAGTCCTCGGCCAGCTTGCGGAGCCGTTCGCGCCCCTGATCCCCCATGCCGACGATCGGCACGATGTACCTTTTCATCTGGGCGGGCTCGGGTTTCCCGTCCGGTCCCGGTTGATCGAGGCCTCTGGGCTGTGATTCGAACGTGATGAACTTCTCGCCGATCGTCAGCTTCGAGACATTGTCTTTCGTGAATTTCTTGCCAAGGTCGTTCTCGTTTCCGAGTTCTTGCTCGAATTTGCCGGCGGAGATTTCTTCCGTGGGAGGTTGCTTCGACAACCACAGATGAACGAACGCAGCCAAAGCCAGCACGCCCAGGACGTACCAGAGGAAATGCAATCCCGGCCCTTTTTCGGAGCGACTTTTGCCACCCCCGGAACCGGAAGGTTTGGGTTGGTTTCCCGACGAGTTGCTGTTGTCTGAATTAGCCATGGCAGAATTGTACTCTATGAAGGGTCGGGAAGGGGGTCAATCGAGTGGATTTTCCACCTTCTCGCCCGAGCGGCGGTGACGACTATGTCGCACGAGAAGTATATGCCCGAGTCTGCTGGATTGGCAGGACGCGAATGCGGCTTGCAGCGAATTTGACGGAAACCTAGAATTAACAGGAACTTCAATCTGGGCTGCTTCGCATCCTTCAGGATCGCGGCCCAGTCAGGCTCGTGTGCTCGCAGTCGGTAGGGTGGGCTGAACCCACCGGCACTCAAGGACGATGTCGATTTAGTTTATGTGATTGCCTGCCAAGGATGGGGCGGGCCAGGCCGACCCTAAGAATTGGTTCATTTTCGCAACATTTCATGCAACGCATCGCTGTCCTGGGATCGACCGGCTCCATTGGCACCAATTGCCTGGAAGTCATCGGCGCCTTGCCCGAGCGGCTGAACCTCGGCGGCGTGGCGGCCCGGTCGAGTTGGGAGCTCCTGGGACGGCAAACCGAGCGATTTGCGCCGCGCTGGGCCGTGCTCAGCGATGCGTCGCTGAAGGGTGTCGTCCCCCGCAGTGCGTTTTCGGCAAAAACGGAACTGCTGTTCGGCCCGGAAGGGGTCGAAAAGCTCGCCTCAGATCCGGAGATCGACGTGATCGTCTCCGGGATCGTCGGCTCGGCTGGGCTCGCCGGCACGTGGGCCGCGCTGGAAGCGGGAAAGCGAGTCTGTATCGCGAACAAAGAGACGCTGGTGGTCGCCGGCCCCTTGGTGATGGATCTGGCCAAGCGGCGGGGCGCCGAGGTGATCCCCGTCGATAGCGAGCACAGCGCGGTTTTTCAGGCGCTGCAGTCGGGACGCCGGCAGGAGGTCAAACGGATTGTGCTGACGGCCAGCGGCGGTCCTTTCCGCCGCCTTTCGGTTGGCGAACTCGAACGGGTCACACCGGAAATGGCATTGGCCCATCCCACCTGGAACATGGGCAAAAAAATCACGATCGATTCGGCGACGATGATGAACAAGGCGCTGGAGGTCATCGAGGCCAAATGGCTGTTCGGGCTGGACGTCGACCAGATTGACGTCGTTGTTCATCCGCAGTCGGTGGTGCACTCGTTTGTCGAGTTCGTCGACGGCTCGGTGATGGGCCAACTCTCGCCCCCCGACATGAAGCTGCCGATCCAATACGCGCTGACCTGGCCCGACCGCATGCCGGGAGTCAGCCCGAAGCTCGACTGGACGAAGCGTTTTCAGCTCGAATTCGAGCCCCCCGACCTCGAGCGGTTCCCCGCTCTGGTCCTGGGCTTCGAAGTGGCGCGCCGTGGGGGGACGTGCGGCGCGGTGCTCAATGCGGCCAATGAGGCGGCCGTCGAACGGTTCCTCAACAACGACCTTAGATTCTGTGATATTGCCCGCGCCTGTCGCGCGGTTCTTGAAGCACACGATTACGACCCTTCTCCGTCTCTGGCCGACCTGTTCGCCCACGACCGGAAGGCCCGACAGGAGATTGACCGGTGGAAATCCTAGCGTTTACTTTTTCGTTCGCAAACATTGGCAGCATCCTGCTGGCGGCCTTCGGGCTGGGGCTGGTGATCTTCATCCACGAGCTCGGCCATTTCGCCGTCGCCAAATGGTGCGGCGTCAAAGTGGAAAAGTTCAGCATCGGTTTCGGACCAGCGCTGTGGAAACACACGCGCGGCGAAACCGAGTACGTCGTCGCCGTGCTCCCCCTGGGGGGCTTCGTCAAGATGCTCGGGCAAGACGATGCCGACCCCGGCCAGATGACCGACCAGAACGTGGCGAAAGATCCGCGATCCTACACGGCCAAATCGGTGCCGCAGCGGATCGCCATCATTTCGGCGGGAGTCATCAACAACATGGTTTCGGCGGTGCTGTTTTTCGTGATCGCATTCATGCTGGGGGTCAAGTATCAGCCGGCCGTCATCGGCGGGGTGACGCCCGGCATGCCGGCATGGCAGGCAGATTTGCGTCTGGGAGACGAGATCCGGCGGATTGAAGATCGCGAAGACACGAAACTGAGTTTCACCGACGTGCGGCTGGCGGTGGCCCTGTCGCACAAAGATCAGGAACTGGAAATCGCCGGTTACCGCGACGGCAAGTCGTTTACCACGAGTGTTCGGCCGATCGTCGTCGAAGACGGCCTCGTGCCCACGATTTTTGCCGAACCGATGCAGTCGCTCATGCTGCCGGACCTGGTCGACGATGAAGAAAAGGCGACCCTAACCAGCCCGGGCCTGGCCGCTTCGCGCGCAACTCCTCCTTTCGAGCCGGGCGACACGCTGGTCGAATTGAACGACAAACCGTTGGCCGATTACGCCGATCTGGCGAAACAACTGGCGATTCACCGCAGCGAAACCGTGCGTTTCGGCGTCCATCGCAAGGGGCAGCCCAAAGATGGCCCTCTCGTCGAAATCACCGTGGGGCCGAATCACTTTCGCACGCTGGGGCTGAAGATGGCGGTCGGGCAGATCACGGCGATCCGCCGCGGCTCACCCGCCGAAGGCAAGCTCAAAGTCGGCGATACGATCACGCACATTCTGGCGCCCGATGCCAAGTCGGTCGGCGTCGAGATCGATCCGCTCCAGTTGCCCGACTACTTCGCTGCACATGCCGGAAAAGAAGTGCTGATCCGTGTGAAGCGCGAGGTGACGGGAGGGAACCCTACGAGCGAAGAAATCTCTCTGGTTCCTGACGATCGTCCCGGCTGGATCGAACGCCCGGCGCCGCTCGAGGATTGTCCGCTTTCGATCCCGGCGATCGGGGTTGCGTATCACGTTTTGCATCATGTGGCGGACGTCGTGCCCGACAGCCCGGCCGCTCGCGCCGGGATCAAGAAGGGGGACAATCTGCAATCGGTCAAATTCGTTCCCACGGAAGCGAAGAAGGACGGAACCAAGGAGTTCGAGATCAAATTCGACAAGGAAAAGCGGAATTGGCCGAGCGCCTTCTGGCGGATGCAAGACCTCGCGCAGTGGAAGATTATTGTGACGGTCAAATCACCCACTGCCGAGAAGCCGGAAGAGCTCGAAGTCATGCCCGAACCCGATCCGGATTGGTACCTGCCGATCCGCGGAATGGCGATGCAGTCGAAATTCGACACTCGCAAGGCGGCCAATATCGGCGAAGCGGCGACGCTTGGTTTCCGACGCACTCGCGATTCGCTGATCGAAATGTGGTTTACGATCCGCGGCCTGTTTTCGCACCGCATTTCCGTCAAGGCCCTCGGTGGGCCGATCCGCATCGCCGAAACCGCCTTCTTTTTCAGCAAGCAAGGCGTGCCCGATTTGATCCTGTTCCTGGGGATTTTGTCGGTCAGCCTGGCGGTCTTGAATTTTCTGCCGATCCCGGTGCTCGACGGGGGTCACTTCGTCTTCCTGTGCTGGGAGGGAATCCGCGGAAAACCGCCGAGCGAGCGCGTCGTCGTCACCGCGACGTACGTCGGGCTGGCCTTTATCTTGAGCCTGATGGCCTTCGTGATGTACATCGACATCAGTTCGCATTTCGCCGGCAAGTAGCGCTGGGCTTCGTGCCCCGGTCGCTTTTTCGCTCGGCCGGGACACTTTCTTGGCTCGTGGAATCGCGGTTATAATCGGAGTCCATGGGATTCCGATCGAACCATAACAGCGGCAACAAAGCGGTCACCCTGCTGGCCACCTGCCTGGTCGTGCTGGGAGGCGCGATCACCTGTGCGGCGATCGGATTGTCGGCCGAATCGGGGCTGCAAAAAAAGTCGTCGTTGCAATGGACGGGGGCGACGACGGGGGGGATCATCGTCCTGTTGTGGCTGCTCCGCGATCGCCCACGGGAAAACCAGGCGCGAGCCATTTGGGCCTGGTTGGGGCGCAAGCGTCGCCGCACGGTCGTCTATCGAGCCCAGCCTAAACTTCCCGCTGGACAACGATCAACGGCCCCGCCGGCCCCGCCGACCGCCGAGTCGGTTCGTTCAATCACGGCTGGCACGAATAAATGGGTCCCCGTCTCAACCGCTCCGCCGAAACGGCCGTCGTCGGGGACCAATTCGTAGCGGTGTGTGGCGGGGTCAGAGCGTCGAACTCCGATGCCATGTTGCAGCCAACGACGCGTTCCGCGAGGTTGGGTATTGCCGGAGCCGGAAACGCAGCGATGGTCCCGACGAAGTTGGACGATGAGCGAAACCAGCGCGTCTGGGCCACACAGTCAGGGCCATCGCTGGCCTGTGTTGTGAACCACGCCGAACGAATCTCGGACGATCGTGACGCGCTCGACCTCAAGTGCAAATTCTCGCTCTGACGCTGCCACACGTCATATCGCATTGTCGTGACGCGTGATCGACAATCATGGCGCGATCAGCTGGCAGGTAGTCGCTACGTCGCCGCTTCGACTGGCGTGCGGACGTCGTCTTCTTCGAAGATCGGGGATATGGTTGGCGGTTCCGTCATGCGGACCGGCGGCTCGACACGCCCCAGCAGCCGATCGGCATCGGCCAGCACCTTCTTCCGCAGGAAGAATCCGGCCAGGCCATACAGCGTGAAATTGGCCGCCGTGAGCAACAGAAACGGCAAGAACCCCTCCTTCGTCATTTTCGCAGAAGCCATGCGCGCCGTGACGTTCAGGTCTTCGATCGCCGGAATCTGGACCGCGGGATTCATCGCGAACAGGGCCTCGCACCACGCCGGCATTTCGACTCCCGCCATTTCGACGACGACTGCGCGGATGATGTCCGGAATGAGCAGCCAGCCGGCCACCAGGGCGATCGTGGTGAGCACGGCCTTCATCTGCGAGCGCAAATTCAGCCCCATCCACAGCGCCAGCCATTTAAGCAGGGGGAGATAGGCCGCGAGCGTCCCGAGCGCCAGCGCCATGTGCAGCCAGCGATATTCGCTCCCCTGATGCCACCAGGCTTCGAACACGATGATTGTCAAGAAGGGGATGAGCAGCACCCGAATCAAACGCTGCACACCATGCAGCTTCTCGCGCAGCATCTGTTCGCCCGTCAGGGGCGTGGCCAAGAGCACGTCCAGAGTCTGTCGAGTTCGTTCAGAAGCGATCACGCTGGCGCCGTGTACGATGATCATCGCGGCCCCCAGGCACCACAAAATGTAGAGCAGCTTCGACACGATCCGCACGTCAGGCCCGCCGGGCGTCGAAATCTGCAGCGAGGCGCACGCAATAATCAGGGGCGCTTCCAGCGCCACCAGCACGCGGAACAGATAGCGAAACGTCCCCAGCGATTTCTTGGTCGTTTCGCGCCAGGCCACGGGATCGGTTCCGGGAAGTGGATCGCCGTCTTTCACCAGCACGACGCCGCCCGTGACCGAATTGGCTTCGTTAAAGAATTGATCGAGCCGCTGGAAAAGTCCCAGCAGCACGTTTTTCGGCGGCACGAAGGCCCGCGCCGGCAGGAATAACCGCGCGGCCAATAGAAATGCGCCCGTGAGCACCCCTGGAAACAACAGCCGCGCCAGCGTTTCTGTAATCCGGACGTCCGAGGCTCGTGCGAACAACCACGGCCCCCAGCCGAACGGCACAACAAACAGCATCACGAGAAACAGCACGTAATTGGCAATGAACGCCTCGACCGTCGTCGCATACCACGCCGAACACATGACCGACAGCGCCCCCGCCTGGACGCACGACACGACCAGCAGCACGATTCCCGACCACAGGTAGTCTTCGGTGAAGCCGCCAAAACTGTAGGCCACCGCCATCAAGGGGAACGACAGGATGACGAACGTCAGCATCGGGACCAGCCGCCCCAAGAGCTTCTGCATCACGATCTGCCAGGGGCTGAGCGTCGTGATCAGCAAGAGCCCCAGCGTGTTGCGCTCTTTTTCGAGAGTCAGGCAGCCGCAACTGACTGCCGGCAGGAACAGGTAAATCGTCCAGAATTGGAGCCCGACGAGCTTCTCGAACATTTGCCGGCCCTGTCCCAGGCCCCCGGCCGATCCACCCCCTTGCAGGAAAGTGCCGTAGAACATGCCGCAAGCGGCCGTGAACAGCACCGCGCCGTACACGAAGCGAATCACATAAGTCCGCCGCTGCGCCGATTGTTCGTTCAACTCCTTGGCCAGGAGTGGCAATTCGAACAGGCGCTTGATGCGGACGAGGTTCATGGACGAGGCGGTTCAAGCACCGTAGATTTCAGCGGCAATTCCCAGGCATCGAACTTTCTCCGCAATCGCTTCCAGTTCCTCATCGGTGAGCGGTGTCACGAAACTTTCCGCCGGCGGCCGGGCGATCGTGTAAATCTGCGCGAGTCGCAACCGCCCCCCGGCGGCGACGATTTCCGCAAGTCGGTCGCAGAACGCGTCGATTTCGGCCTCGGGCGGCGCGGCGCCTTCGATTCGCATAAACAGGCTCTGAATCACCAGCGGCCGGACTCGCGCCGCCTCGGTGATATTGTCTATGATCTGCCGAAATGGGATTTTTGTTCGTTCGACAAGCTGATAATAGGCGTCTGTGCCGGCTTCGAGCTTGGCCCAGACTTCGCCGTTATTTTCGTCCAGCACGGCCAACCCGCGTTTGACGGCCGGCCGGTGAAACATGCTGGCGTTGCTGATCAGCACCAGCTTTACGCCCGGCAGGCCGTGTCGCCGTTTCAAGTCGGCGACGGCGGCAATGATCTCGTCGAAGTTGCGATAGGTGGTCGGCTCGCCGTCGCCAGCGAACGCGACGTCATTCAACCGCCGGCGTTCCTCCGGCACGTTGCGGAACTCCTCGTCCTCGAACAGTCCGCCCGACGTCACGAGACCGAGCATCTGATCGATCTCGGCGAGCAACTGTTCGGTCCCCACGAATTTCGTCTCGGCTTCGCTGCGGCGGTCGACCTGGCAGTAGATGCAGTCGAAATTGCAGACTTTGTCGGGATTCAAATTGACGCCGATCGAAATTCCCTTGCTGCGTCGCGACACGACCGGATACACGAACCTATTGGCGTGCCAGCTTCGCGAATGATGCGCGTGGAGAACCTGGAGCGGGGAAGACATACCGTCAATCATAACGATGTGTGAGCGCGTACCCAAGCTCTGCTTGGGAATGCCCACTTCGAAGCTCCGCTGCGCGAATCAAGCTCAATGTGCGAATTGTTCACACATTGGAGGCCGGGAGCGATGCGACCGCGGCTATTTGTCTGGAGAGCCTTCCGCTGATTTTTCGGCAGGCGCTGCCGGAACGAAGAGCTTCCGATTGCCGTCGTCCTGCGGGTCGTCGGGGCGCGGGTAGTCGCGCCACAGCCAGCGGAGCATGTCCGGCATGATGGCCCCGCCCTGCTTGTTGGAGTGCGTGCCGATTCCCCACGTGAAATTCACGTCATATTTCTTCTCGGTCAGCGCCTCGACCATCTTTCGGTTCTGCGCGTGCCAGTCCCATTTCGGGTCGTATTCGCCACGCCGGCGGATGCCGCGGTTGTCGTTCAGGCCGTCCTGCAGGAAGATGCGGATCGGCTTGGGATCGCTCTGCCGAATGATATCGGGGTAGGCATGTCCCCCCATGATGTTGGTGAAGCTGCCGATGGTGCTGATCACTTTGCGAAACTGGTCGGGCCGCTCCCAGGCCACAGTGAAGGCGCATATCGCCCCCGAGCTGGCGCCACCGATGGCCCGGTCGTTCGGGTCGGGCGAAATCTGGTACTCTTTTGCCAGCTCCGGCAGCAGCTCGTTGATGATCAGCTTGGAATAATTGGCATTGAGGGCGTTGTATTCCACCCCGCGATTCGTTGTTCCATCTCCCCAATTGCTGCTCGAGGCCTCTTTCTGATCCGCTCGATGTCCGGGATTGATGAACACGCCGATCGTCACCGGTATCTCCCGGCGGTAAATCAGGTTGTCGAACACGTAGGGAATTCGGAAGTCTCCTTTGGGATTCAGGAACGCGTGCCCGTCCTGAAAGATCATGAGTGAAGCGGGCCGGGCCGAATCGTATTGCGCCGGAACATAAACCCAGTAGTGCCGCGTCGAGTCGGGGTACACGGTGCTGGCGAGCGTCAGCGGACCGACGACTTTCCCCTGCGGGACTCCGTCGTGCGGCTCAGAATCGGGCCCCAGGCGATAAACGTCGTCGGTCGGCGCCGCATGGACCGCGGCTGCAACGCATAAACAGACGATCGCTAATTGCACCGAAAACGCGAATCGAATGGGTTTCATGAGAGAGTCCGAATTGAGAAGTAAGAAGGAATCGTCGATCGATGCCCTGGGAACCGTCGGTCGTCAGCTCAAGATCCGCCGATGGCGACTTGCCCCATCATGCGACGAGAGCATATTGATTTCAAGGCGCCGGTGGATCGTGAGAAAACACACTTATCGCAATCACAGCCCTCCTGCCGACACTCCCTGGCTTTAATATCAAATCTGCGCGCTCGAGCGAAAATGCGATTGGCACGCAGCACGCGACTCGATCTTTTTGTAAACGCCGATTGAATTTTCCGTCGGGGTCGAGGATGCTGGCGGCATTGCCTGGTCACCCGCGTTCCATTTGCAGCTTCCGGGAGATACATCTTGCCATTCGGAGAATTGCCCCTTGCTGGTTGGTTGACGTGTCTGTTTGCC
The DNA here is from genome assembly GCA_036501235.1 of Planctomycetaceae bacterium. Classification (GTDB taxonomy): domain Bacteria; phylum Planctomycetota; class Planctomycetia; order Planctomycetales; family Planctomycetaceae; genus JACQFH01. Next base: position 17,180 of record DASYAR010000597.1, on the reverse strand, counting down.
GTCGCCATTTCGTGCCCGGCGCGGCCGCTTCGCGCGGAGGAGATGAAACCTTCCCTCGTGCAGTCGGTCTGGCCGGGCAAGCCGCCGGGTGAGACCAAGGAGCTGCCGCCGGAGCAGGACATCACCAAGCCCGACCAGAAAGATCCGGGCGGGAAGCCGATCATTCGCCTGACCAATGTGTCCGTCCCCACCGTGTCGCTCTATCGACCCGCCAAAGAGAAGGACACGGGGACGTCGGTCGTCATCTGTCCCGGCGGCGGGCATCATATCCTCGCGCTGAATCATGAAGGCACCGAAACCGCCGAGTGGCTCACGACGCTCGGCGTGACGGGTATCGTGCTGAAGTATCGAGTTCCCACTCGCACGCCGGACGCCCAGCGGTGGTTGGCCGCCGTGCAAGATGCGCAGCGGGCGATGAGTCTGGTTCGCGCTCAGGCGAAAGAATGGGAATTGGATCCGCAGCGAATCGGCATTCTCGGCTTTTCCGCCGGTGGCGAGACCGCGGGGTTGACGTCGTACTTCGCCGATCGCCAATACCAACCGGTCGATGACATCGATCAAGTCTCGTTCCGACCCAACTTTGCCATGCTGATCTACCCGGCGTACTTCGAGAAGAAGGGAGAACCAACGAAAATACGGGAGGACGTTTCCATCACGAAAAGCGCCCCGCCGACGTTTCTGGTCCACGCCTGGGATGATCCGGTGACGGTCTTCAGCAGCCTGGACATTGCAACAGAACTGCGGAAGGCGGGCGTGCCCACCGAGCTGCATATTTACGCCACGGGTGGCCACGGGTACGGCATGCGCGACACGGGCGAACCCGTCAATACCTGGCCGCAGCGCGCCGCCGATTGGCTCAACCGCAGCGGTTGGCTGAAACGCACGAAATAAATGATCAGAAATTGTGAGCCCGGGCCCGTTATGTACTCTTTCGACGACAGGCAAAGTGCGGCGAGCTGAACGAATCGGCAAGATGGGGGAACATCACCGACCGCGTCGAAGTCGGTCATTTTTCCGTGCACAGATTCCGGACAATTTTCGCGTACAGATTTTCGCGCGGAGTCCCGCGACGAAGTCGCGTTATCCAGCCCCGGCGGGGCGAAAGTCAATAGCCCAGGGCGCCAGCCCTGGGTGTCGGCAACAACCATCGCCCGAGCCCTGAAAGGGCGAAACTCCAACGCATGACATTGGACTCGTAGCACAGATCATCCGGTTTTCCGATCGTCGGAACATTCACGGTCCGTGACCAATTTACCCCGAACCTTGCGGCAATTTAACTCCTGTTGACCTTACGGTCCGTTGAAAATTCCGATATAGAAACTGACCACCGATTTCGGTCTGTGCGCAACGGGGTTCTCCTGGTCGAGCGCAATTCAGTTTTCGCCCCTCATCTCTCCAATCTCCCCAGTTTCAACCCGGTATCTTCGACAGCAAGTGCTCCGTGGCACTTGCGCTCGCGAGCGTCATGTGCATCGACCGCTTGCCATGAATCTTCGACTCTCTACCATTCGAATTGGAATCCTGGCAGTCTGCGGCCTGTGGGGGGCAGCCGCGGCGGGGTGTGCACTTGAACCTTATCAGTACGGCCGCGGCTGGCATGAGCCGCCGACGGCGACACCTGCTCCGTCAGACACCGATTCCGCTCCGCAAATCTGCGAAGGCCGGCCGAACAAGCTGGTCGATGGCGTTGGCTGGGTGCTGGGCATTCCCGGCAAAGTGCTGCTCTGGGATCGCCGAGTGAACAACCATGCCGTGTCCGCCGACACGACGACGGAGGTCTCCGACTACCTCGAGCAAAACCAATTGCCCGATGTCTGCGTGCGAGTGAATCAGTACGCACCCGGTGAGGAATGGCGGCGGCTTCGTGAGAACCGAAATGTCGGAGCGGGCTGGCGTTACACACTGGGCACGCTGAGCCTCGTCGGATACACGCTGATTCCGGGACGCCTGGTCGGACGCGACCGGTACAATCCCTACACGAACAGCCTCTATGTCTATTCCGATATTCCCTCGCTGGCGATCCAGTCGGCAGCGTATGCCAAGGACGTTCATCTTCGGAGCCGCCCAGGAACCTATGCCGCTGTCAACGAGCTCCCTGTCATGTCGTTGTGGCATGACACGGTCAACACCAATGACGCGCTGGGTTACGTTCGAGCATCCGCCAGCTGCGACGAGCAGGCCGAGGCTCAGCGGATTCTGTATCCCTATTACGGAACTCGCGTCGGTGGATCTGTGGGGAGTATTTGGGGGCCCGATCTGTTGCTGGTCGCCGGGGGCGCCGTCATCGGTCATGTCACGGGCCGGTTGCAGACGCAGCGCGTTCCGACTCCCGACGAAACAGTCGCACCCTCGGCACAGACCGACCGTCGAACTTCGACGGCGATTGCCGAAGCGCCCGTCTTAGAGAGCACAATGCCCATCGCCCGCGGCCAACAGACGGACGGCCCGATCATGCCCGAGTAGGCAGCATCGACGTTTCATAAGCAATCTGTATGATGTCGTGCCGTCATCCATTGAGGACACGCTGATGCAATTCGAAGAACTGCTGCAAGTGCTGCTGCTGGCCATCGTTCAGGGAATCGCCGAGTTTCTCCCGATCAGCTCATCGGGACACCTGGTGGTGCTCGGGAAGCTGTTCGAAGACTGGTTCGGCAACGACCGTGAAAACGTCGTGCTGACCGTCACTCTGCATGTCGGGACCCTGGCGTCACTGCTCGTCGTCTACCGCCGCGATTTATGGGGGATCTGGCGCAGGCCGCGATTGTGCGTGGCGATCGTGCTGGCGACGATCCCGGCCGCGGTCCTCGGCATCGTACTGAAGAAGTATGTCGAGCAGACGTTCGAAATGCCGCTCGTCGTGGCATGCGGCTGGCTCGTGACGGCCGGACTGCTGTGGTCTGCGCAAAAATTCGGGAGCAATACGCGAGCGCTCGAAGAATTGACGCTGCTCGACGCGTTGATCGTCGGCTGTTTTCAAGCCGTCTCGGCACTGTTCCGGGGAGTGTCCCGATCGGGCAGCACGATTTCCGCCGGGCTGTACACCGGATTGCGCCGTGATGCGGCCGCATCGTTCTCGTTTCTGATCGCAATCCCCGTCACGGCGGGAGCGGCGCTGGTGAAAGCCGCGCCGCTCATCAAACTGGCGCTGCTGGGCCCCCAGGCAGACGGCGAAACATTCGCGACCTATCTGGGAGGGTACAGTCCTGTGTCACTCTTGCTGGGAGCGCTGACGTCGTTTGTGGTCGGCCTGATTTCGCTCCAGTGGCTGATCCGGATCATTGCCAAGCGCGGCCTCAACTGGTTTGCCGGCTACTGCCTGGTTGCCTCGGCCCTCACGTTCGCCTGGCAGGGATATCTGCACTTCGCGCGGTGATGTGACTCGCAGACGAGCACTCCGCTCAGAGCTCGACTTGCACCCCGACTTCAATCACCTGTTCGGGCGGGAGCCGGAAAAAGTGTGTCGCCGACTGGGCGTTGCGCGACATCCACACGAACAACCGCTCGCGCCACACGGCCATTCCCGGTTTGCCGGTTGCCAGCACCGTTGCCAGCACCGTTTCGCGGCCCAGAAAGTAGCTGACTTCGCGCGGCAATTCGAGGCCCCCCTCACGCACCTGGGAGAGCGCGAGAGGAATGTCGGGCTGGTCCATGAAGCCGTATTTCAGAAACACGCGCCAAAAACCTTCGCCGACTTCTTCGATGCCAACACGTTCATCAGCCAGGACGTGGGGGACCTCGGCCGTTTCGACGGTGACCACCACCACCGTCTCGTGGAGAACTTTATTATGGATCACGTTGTGGCGCAGCGCCAGTGGCGTTCCCACGGGATTACTGGCCATGAACACGGCCACGCCCGGCACGCGCACCGGCGGATTCGAAAGCAATTCGGCAATGTACAAATCCAACGGAATGAGCCGGCGGCGAAGTCGTTCGGTGACGAGCCGACGCCCCTTGCGCCAGGTCGCCATCAACAGATACACGGCGCCCGCCACGACGAGCGGGAACCAACCGCCGTGCGCGAGTTTGGTGGCATTGGCGCCGAAGAACGACAGATCGAAGGTCAGAAACAGGGCCGAAACGCCGATCGCCAGCGGCAGGCTCCACTTCCAGCGGTCTTTCACCAGCACGAAGAACAGCACCGTCGTAATCACCATCGTGATCGTGATCGCGATGCCGTACGCTGCCGCCAGGTTGCTCGACGAATGGAATCCGAGCACGAGCCCGATGCACGCGCACATCAGCAGCCAGTTGACGGCGGGAACGAAAATCTGTCCTTTCTGCTGCGACGACGTATGCTCGATCGTCAGCCGCGGGCAGTAGCCCAGCTGGATGGCCTGCAACGTCAGCGAAAATGAGCCGGTGATGATGGCCTGCGAGGCGATCACGGCGGCGGCCGTCGCCAGAATGACCAGCGGGATGAGCGCCCATTCGGGCGCCATGTGATAGAAGGGCTGATCGGCCCGCGCGGGGTTCGCCAGCAGGAACGCCCCCTGGCCGAAGTAATTGAGCAGTAACGCCGGGAGCACGACGGCGAACCACGCCGCCCGAATCGGCCGCGCGCCGAAGTGGCCGATGTCGGCATACAGCGCCTCGCCGCCGGTCACGACCAGAAACACGGCGCCCAGAATCAGAAACCCGTGCCAGCCGTTGTGCTGAAAGAATTCGCCGGCATACAGCGGATTGACGGCCCGCAACACGCCCGGCCCCTGCCCGATCCGCCAGACCCCGATCGCTGCGATCGTCAGAAACCACATGAGGATGATCGGCCCGAAGACCGTTCCGACGCTCGTCGTCCCCCGCGACTGCAACAGGAACAGTCCCAGGAGGACCGCTATGGCAATCCCTTCGATCAGCGACTGGCTCAGATCGGGCACCGCCACGCTCAGTCCCTCCACGGCGCTGAGCACCGAAATCGCCGGCGTGATCATGCCGTCGGCGTACAGCAGGGCAGCGCCGAACAGGCCGAGCGCAGGCACGATCCCCCGTCGTGCGGCCGCCGCGCGGACGGGGGTGACGAGTGCGGCCAGCGCCAGAATTCCGCCTTCCCCCCGATTGTCGGCCCGCAGGATGAACACCAGATATTTAAACGAGATGACAAGGACTAGCGCCCAGAAGATCAGCGACAAGACCCCCAGAATGTTGAGCGGCACGCAGGCGATGGCATGCGGGCCGTGAAAGCACTCGCGGACGGAATACAACGGGCTCGTTCCAATGTCGCCATACACGACGCCCAGCACCGCCAGCGACAGGAGCGCAAACTGCCGGCCGTGGGGCATGGCCGGGCAGTGGACTGGATCGGGACGAATCGCAGTGGTCTGCATGGCAACAGAATCCGTGCACGGAGGACGGCTCAAGAGGGCGAATCAGCACACCGCTGCTGAAAGCAAGAAACAGGGGATCGCGCTCATTCACGAACATGTCCCGGCTGAGTGACAGCCGAAGAATCCCCCTTGCGGGAGTCCCCCGTTGCTGGGGGACTCAGAGCGGGAGGCTCAGACTCGCAGCCGGCGGGTGAACTGCAGAACATCCGCAACAGAGCTGGTCGCATGTCGCGACACGGCCAGAGAGTCATCGCCGGCGCAGGTCGTAAGTTGAATCGCGAACAGATCCAACACCGCCGGCAGCGCGCCGCTGGAGGGAGCAACCCCACAATCGTCTGCGCCGCAGACGATGCGTTTGGCCCCCACGGCCGGCAAGTCATGTGTGCCGACGGCGTTGTCCGGCAAGATCACGACCACGAGAAACTGGAGCAGAATCAACTCCAGCATTCGCAACGCGAGGCGTCTCCGGCAAGTTTGCCAAACCGACATCTGGCCAGAACTCCAGGTTGAATCAGCTTGTGCTGATTTCCACGGATGTGCTCCGCGGTCATCGCAACTCGGTTCAGTCTCGTCTTCTCCGTCGCAGATTTCAAGCCAGCGGCCCGAGGGCGACGGCGGAACTTTGTGAATCAAGCCGATGCTCCTACCAATCGAGCACGCGGATGGCGGTTGTCTCGAATGACAGTCGCAAGTTGATGCTGCATTTACGACGACGAGGAAACTCGTTGACGCCGCTTGGAAAGGGCGTGATAGCTTGGAATGAATGCGTGGTGTGTGTTGTTGTGCATCACGGCGACAGCGAGTCGTCGCCACCAATTCCCAGTTCAATTCGGTGAATTCCCTCTTCGATGTTGGGACATAGGCCTGACAAAACACTATCATGGATCGGCCATGAGCGACTTTCACTCAACACCGCCTTCAGCGAGTGCCGGATCGCTCGGCTTGTTTCCGGTGGACTGGTGCCGCACTCAGTTTCCGGCTCTCGCCCGCCAATTCGCGGGGCAGCCGGCGATTTTTTTTGATGGCCCGGCCGGCAGTCAGGTCCCCGAGTGCGTCATCGACGCCATCGGTGCCTATTTGCGCAACAGCAACGCCAACCACGGCGGGCTCTTCGCGACCAGCCGCGAGAGCGATGCCCTGCTGGAAACCGCTCATCAAGCCTTGGCTGATCTGTTCGGCACTGCCGATCCGACGAGCATCATCTTTGGCGCCAACATGACCACGCTGACGTTCAGCCTGAGTCGCGCATTGGCCCGCACCTGGGACGCGGGAGATGAAATCGTGGTCACGCGGCTCGACCACGATGCCAACGTCACCCCCTGGGTCCTGGCCGCTCGCGATGCCGGCGCCACGGTCCACCATTTGGCAATCCATCCGCGAGACTGTACGCTCGACCTCGACGACCTCCGCCGCAAGCTCTCGCCGCGCACCCGGCTGGTGGCCGTCGGCGCGGCCTCGAATGCCGTGGGAACAATCAATCCGATAGCCGAAATCTGCCGCCTGGCTCACGCCGTCGGCGCCGAGGTGTATGTCGATGCCGTGCATGCGGCTCCGCACCTGTTGCCGGATGTCGCCGCCTGGAATTGCGACTGGCTGGTGGCCTCGGCCTACAAATTCTTCGGGCCGCATGTCGGCGTGCTGTGGGGCCGGCCCGACCGCTTGGCGCACCTGGAAGCCTATAAGTTGCGGCCCGCCCCCGACTCTCTGCCCGGCAAATGGATGACGGGCACTCAGAATCACGAGTGCCTTGCCGGCGCGCTGGCTGCGATCGACTATCTGGCGGCACTCGGCCGGAAGATGAGCCCGCAGGCGGCCGGTCGTCGTCAGGCCTTGTCCGCCGCCTATGCAGCGATTGGCGATTATGAGCGTCTATTAGCCGGGCGACTGCTCACGGGACTTTCGAAATTGCCCGGAGTGCAGGTTTTCGGCATCGCCGATCCAGCCCGGCTCGCCGAGCGCGTGCCGACATTTGGCATCCGCCATGCCAAACGGAGGCCCGACGCCCTCGCGGAATGGCTCGCGGCCCGCGGCATTTTTGCCTGGCATGGCAACTTTTACGCTCTCCCTTTGACGGAAGCCCTGGGGCTGGAACCCGAAGGACTCGTCCGCATCGGGCTGCTGCACTACAACACGATCGCCGAGGTCGATCGGCTGCTGTCTGCATTGTCCGACCTGGAAACGTGATGACGTTTCGGAAATCGAACCGCCAATCGGAATGGTATTCGGCGAGAATGGGCCATCGCTCGCGTCAGCGAGCCGTAGGGTTTATCCCTGCGGGTTCAGCGCGAACAGTCAACGCAGGATCAAAAGGCGCGTCGATTCTCCCGCGACGGCATGCTGAAAAACGCGTCGATCCCCCGGATCCTTTGGGCTTTGCAACTCAAAGACGGGGCTCCCGGTGTACGAAACCCGATCAGCCTTTCGATCAGGGCTTCTTCGCCTCTTTTTTCTTGCCCTTCTCCGCGTCGGCTTTGCGGACGCTCACCTGGAGCACAAACGGCTCCGTCGAGAGGACTTTCGCGTCCCACCTGTTGTCGGCGAATTTGTACGGCGTCGGCCAGTCGCGATGAGAGACGTTCCAGTAGGCCGGTGGGAATGTCGCGGGATAGGTCCCGTTGAATTTGCCTTCCTGGTCGGTGTTGAGGCCGCCGAAACTGTTCATCCGGGACTCAGTGCGCGGTTTGTTCGGCAGATCGGGATAGCCGTAGACCCTCCAGTGCGCGAGCGGTTCGCCGTCTGCGTCGACCAGGCGTCCTTTCAACGGTTTCGACTGGTCGAGATCGATCGGCGCGAGATCGAATTCGGCCTTGCCGGCCGGAACTTCGCGCCCTGTCCCCCACCTGCCGCGGAATTCGGGGTTCCACCATTCGGTTTCCTGGTAGCCCGGAGGGATCGAGTGCAGACGCAGCTCGATCGGGCCGGGAGGCACGTGGGCGGAAAACTTTCCGGCGTCGTCGGTCACCAGTTCGAACGTCTCGTACATGCTGCTGTGGTCGCGGGCGGATTGTCCGTAAATGAGCCCCAATCGAAACTGCGACGCGCCTGCCTGCGTGTCCTGTTTGCGAATCTGGCCGCGAACGAGCACGCCCGGAGCCACCGGAATTTCCACCGAGGTCGTCGCGCCCGCCGGCACTTTGACGTTCGGCGGCACCGCGGCCCGCAGCGGTTGATCTTCGGGCAGGAACGGCAGAATCAGAACCCGGCCCGCGGCGATGCCGGAAATCTGGAACCGTCCCTCGGCGTCCACCGGGACGTCGGCCTGGCCCCAGGCGTCGTGGTTCGGCGCGTTCGGAAGGCGCGATTGCGTTTGAATCCGGATCGTGATGTCCCTGGGCAGAGCGGCACCTTCGACGATGAGCCGGCCGCCGAATCCACCCGTCGGAGGAAGTTGAAACGTGAAGGCGGGCCCGGATTGCGCGGGATCGGCTGCTTTCGGCCGCACGTTGAGGAAAAAGTTGGCGTCGAGCCAGACGTCGGCCATGCCATTCCGGGAGAGAATGATTCCGTCGATCGCGTCCGGCCGCGCGTGGGCGAGGCGCGCCTCCCCTTGTTTGTTGGTCGCGGCTCGCAGACGGTCGGTCCACCGACGGGGTGTCGGCCGGCCGATGCTTTCGGGCAACCGCTGCGACGAGACCCGCACGCGGACGTCTGCAGCCGGCGAGCCATCCTGCTCCAGGACGCGGATGACGGTTTCAAGGTCCGGAATCAGCCGGATGGTCACGTTTTCGCCCTTGAGGCCCGCCAACCCGCCGTACGACGTCGGCCTCACCGGGACGTATCCCTCCGCCAGCGCCCAGACCGTTCCAAGTTTAGTTTTGGGATCAATCGTGGCTGGAACTGTGAGCCGGAACTTCCCCTCAGCGTCTGTTGTGGCGGTGGCAACGAAGTCGCTGTCCGGCAGACGGTTCTGCTCGTCAAATCCCCACACTTGCAAACCGACCTCTGCATCTCTGACGGGGCGGTCCTGCGCGCCCAGAACGCGTCCGGCAACGATCGTTTCGGTGGGGGCGGCAATTGCTGTCGCAGCCGGCGGCTTTCCGTCCGGCTTTAGTTCGGGGGTGGCTGGCGCAGCGGTCTCGCGGCCGGCTTTGAGCGCCGTTGCCAATTTCTCGGCATGCTCGCGAGTGAGGTTGACTACGGTAACGCCGACTCCGCCGATTTCTTCACGGATGCGGGGAGCCGCGACAATTTCTCCATTGACGACAATGGCGAGCGGTTGGTTGAGATGCGTCCTGGTGAGCATTCGCAGAGCCGTGCCGCCGGCTGTGTTGAGCGTCAGCTCAACGACAAATCGGCCGTCGCCGTCGGGACTGGGGGTGACCCGGCTCTCGACCACCGACCATTTGCCGTCCCCTGCCATCGCGTGCTCGGGGGTATCGGCGAGCAACGCGAATCGTGAATCGCCGCGCACCGCGTCCACGGGCAAAGAGACGTCACCGACTCGCGAGTTTGCGATCTTGAACCACACGAATCCCTGGTCCTTCGAGATTGTGCGGCCGGTCACCGAGTTTTCGGGATACGTCCGGTTTTCGAAATCGACCGGGATGCGCGGCTCCGCCTCACTGTCAGCCAGATTGGCAGGGATGCGGAACTCGAGTGGTGGCGACACGGATCGAACGCCGCCCTCGTTGTTTGGCGTTGCCGGTGCTTGTTTCGATGCGCCGGGCATATCAAGCGCGGCGCGCAGCGCCTCGAGAATGGCCTTCGGCACTTTGTCGAAGCCTGCGGGTTTTTCGAGTCCCGTTTCCTGCACGCGCGCGGGGTCGGAGAAGTCGTAACTTCGGACGGTTCCAGACTCCATCACCCACAGAACGGTCGTGCCGCGCTCCCAGGCAATGGCCCAGGTGAGATCGCCGTCGGGCAGCTTGATCGGATGAGGCTTGTCGGGCGCCGCTCCCTTCGGGTCGGGCGAAAAGAACACGATGTTCGCCTCATTCACCCGGCGCTCACCGACGGGCTTTTGCACGATTACGAGGCGAACATTGTCGCCGATGGTGTACCGGCCCGGGCCTGTCGCCACGCGCGGCTTTTTCGCGGCATCCGGATCGACAGGCAGCACGCGGAATCGGGTCTCTTCGGACTCCAGCATGCCGGAGAATGACGAGGTGCCGGCGCGCTGCGCCAAGCGCTTTGCCAGTGCTTCGAGCGCATCGGGCGCGCGATCGGCGACAAAGGCCGCAGTTTCTTCCGGCGTCGGGGCGGTGCCGAACAGGTCGCGCACCGCGCGGCGCAGCAGGTGCTCGCGCTCGGGGGCTGCGGCGGGGAGCGGCGCGTCCAGGCTGAGCCGATCCTGGATGAAACCGAGCCACCAATCCGGTTTGTCATCCGGTTGTGCAGCGCGCCGTCCCCGTATGCCGTTCAATTCGACCGGCGCGGGCAGAAACGTCACTTCGTCCCCTGCTTGGGCCTCAATCCACGACCCGACGCGTGTTCCGTGCCAATCCTCATCGTCCTTGTTGGGCCCGACGCCAATCCCGGCGGCGCGGAATTCCAGGAATTCACCCGGGGCGAGACGGCACGCGACCTCCCGCGGCAGGGTCGTCCAGTGGGTCGAGGTGATATTGATCCGCAAGCTGGCGGCGTCAATCGCACGATGGCTGCCAGACTGGTTCCACGTGAGTGCACGAAATACGACCGCGGCCTTCCCCGAGTTGTGGAACAAGAGTCGCGATTTCAGCGTCGTGCCGAGCCGGTGCTGTTCTGCTCGCGGCTCCAACAGCCAAGCCATGCGCAAGCCATTGGGCTCCGCATCGCCCCACGGCGCGTTTTCCAATTCGGCAGGCAACCACTGACCGGTCTGGATGTCGCCTCCCAGGGAAAACCGCGTCTCATCCTGCACCCATTCCGGCAGAGTGGCGTAAATGGCCGTCACCTCGTCGAGCAGCGCGACTGCCTCTGCCGGCGTCCAGTCGTGCGACGTGTCGATCCGTTTCTGCAGCTCGGCGAGCTTCGGAGCGGCCTTGTGCGCGGGATTGTTTTTAATGAAGTTGGCAACGGTGCGAGCCAGGGGCGCGAGCGCTCCGCCGGGAATCTTCCCATCCGTGCGGGCGCCCTCCTGCCAGACTTTGAACAGCGACTGCGCCTCTTTGCCCTTGGGCCGCGGTGAATCCGACGGCTGCGCCGGCTTAGTGGATTCTTCCAAAGACTGGGATTTCACCTCGCCGCCGCCAACTGCCAGGACCACATTTGTCAAATCATTCATCTCTTGGGTGCCGCGGTAGCTTTCCGCCTCCAAGACATCTTGCGAATCGGTCACGGCGCCCGTCGCGACGCGCAAGCCGCGATCCGCTGCGCGCAGCATGGCAATCGGCACGGCGACGCCGACGGCGATTGCCAGACCGATTGCGGCAAGCGGGACCGACACGCCGCGACGGTTGAGGTTTTGTCCGAGGACGGCGACGAGGCGGCCTTCGAGCGACGACTTGCGGGCCATCGCCAGCCCGCAGGAATGCGTCCAGCGGGCAGATGACAAGTCCGTGACAACGTTGAGCAGATGCCCCGCGTAAGCGGACGGACGCACGCCGCTCGCCAGAACCAGATCGTCGCACGCGCGCTCGCGTTCCACCTCCAGGCGCCAGGCGGCAAACCACGCCAGGGGATTGAACCAATGCAGCGCACACGCGATCTGCGTCAACAGTTGAGCCAGCATGTCGCGGCGCTGGATGTGGGCCAGTTCGTGCAACAGCACCGAGCGCAGTTGCTCGCCGTTCCAATCCCGCGCCGCTGCGGGAAGCAACAGATGGCAGTGAAAAATGCCCCAGACGACGGGAATGGTCTTGTCCGTGTGCATCAGCAACGTGACGGAGCGACCGATTCCGAGCTGCGCACGCGCGGCTTCGAGGGCCGTGACGACGGCGTCGAGAGTTGCCGACGCGGGTCGCTCCTTGGCCGGCCGATTCGACGACCAGACCACCGTCCCCTGCCGCCCGGCATTCCAGAGCACGATTCGAGCGGCGATGAGCCGCAGGATGAGCACACTAAAACCGATCGCCCAGACGAGCGGCAACGCTTTGATCAAATCCCGGCTCGAAACGGCCGACTCGGGAATGGAGTTCGAAGCAATCGGCGCGGGCGTTTTTTGTGGTGCCGGCATTTCGACGACAGGTTGATCGGCGATTGCCTCGGGCTGTGCGAATTCCACGGGCTCCGCCTGCTGCGGCAACTTCATCGTGCCCTCGACAGGCCCGGCGCTGAAAGCCTGGTTGGCTGCCACAACAACCGGTTCCCGTGAAACATTCGCCCATTCGGGCAACACTCGCCATTGCGGCAACAGCGCCGACAATACGGGCACAATGAGCATCGCGACGATCGCCAGCAGCCACACCAAGTGGCGAGTGGCTGCCGAGTCGCGCCTCAGAAACAGGGTCGCGACGGCAGCCAAGAGCAGCAACGCCGTGCCTTTGACGGCGGAATCCACCAGCCACAGGCTCGACGTGCCCAACAGACAGGCCACTACGAATATTATGCGATTCATCGTCAGCGCCCCTCCTGCTGTGCCTGTTTGATCAACTGAATCAACCGCTCGCGCTCGTCGGCCGAAACCTGGTCTTTGCGCGAATGCAAATGCGCGGCAAGGGCTTCTTCGAGAGACCCGCCGAAGAACGTCTCGAGCACTTGCTCAAACGCCCGGCGTCCGGCCTTGTCTTTGGTCTGTCGCGGCGCATAGATCACCTCGCGGCCGTTCTCGCGTCGTCGCAGATGCCCCTTTTCTTCGAGGATGTGCATCATCCGCCGCACGGCCATGGCCGTCGGCGGCGAAGGAATCGTGTCCACGACCTGGTTCACGGTCGCCTCGCCGAGCGCGAAGACGGCATCCATGATCTGCCGCTCACGCCGACTGAATTCCGACGGATCAGGCATCATTCATCCTTCGCTCCTGGAGTCACGGCGTCCCCCTGCAGTCCGCGGAATGCGCGGCACAACAACAACGTGCCATCGCGTTAAAATATTAACGCGCCGCCCGGCTGCGTCAAGATCAGATCGTTAAATTTTTAACGTGGCGGCGAATCACGCAACCAATCTGGCCACAACTCAAAAAGAAAAGAAATCCGCCGCGGATGACGCGAATCACCGCGGATTTGCCAGTTGACCTCGGTCGTGCTTGAACTGCGCGTATTCGCGCCATCCGCGGCCTTCCCCGTTTTTTGTTTCTTAAAAGCTCTTCGAGGCGCGCGAAGAACTAGACGGTGTGCTGATTATTCAGGACAGTTCTCGACTACGTCGGAAGAGCTCGGGCTCTTTCCAGATCGCGATGCACGAAGGCCGATTCCATCCGGGCGATCATGTTGCGACTCAAACCCATGCGAGCGGCTTCAGTGTGCCACTGGGACACCGCCATTCCAACCTCGCTGGCGACTTGCTTCGCCTGCCGTTGATCAAGCCCGAATTCCGCCGCGACCTCCAATGCCAGATCCAACGACGCCGTCGCATCATCGAAGGTGATCGCTGTGCTCAGAACCCGTGGTTTGACGTCCAGAGGGACAGGGTTCAGATCGTAAGCTGGCGCCAAGCGCCAGCCCTGCGCGCCCACGTAGAGAAAGCCGTGGTTTCGCAAATGATCATCCGTGTTGGAGACCAGCACATTGAACACGATTCTGCGCCATAGCTCGCGCGAGTCCTCATCGGGTTCCGCCCCATATTGTCGGAGCGAGTCGACGATTTCGAGGTAGCTGTGCCTCTCATGGTCTCGAGCTCCGAGCATGCTCATGGCCGAGAGGAAGGGAATGCGCCGCCGCCCCTCTCGGTCGAAGCGACGGAGCAGCAAGACGGTCTTCTGTGATAGGGTTTCGATCCGCCAATCGGGCACGGTGATCCCAGCCTTCGCGGCTAATGCCAACGTCACCCCTTCCCACAGCTCGACGTTGATTTCGTCGTTGTGATGGGGAAATTTCGCCACCAGTAGATGGTCATCGCGATCGCGGACCGCAGCTTTGGGACGCGCTCCGCCCAATGATGAGCCCGGCGCCAACAGCAGTCGCAGGTCCTCATCCGTTTCAGTCTCGGCAGTGACATGCTCAGCTGCGGCCAGCAGTCGCGGCAGTTCCAGCAGGGGCGGAATACGCGATTCGCCAGGCACGGCCAGAAACGGGCCACCCTCCTTCTCGGCGAAACGGAGCGCCCCTTGGCGAGCCTCATCGTCAACCGTCAGGAGATAGTCGATTTCACCTAACGTCCGGGGTTGCGTTCCGCCCCTTTCGGCCCGTCGCCGCTCGCTGCGACGCATGAGCGCCTGGCCCCAGCGATCGGGAGCCGAATCGCCCAAAGCGCCAAATAATGTTTGATTGGAGGCTGTATGTTGCGGACCGGTCCCGAGCATCAATGCGGGTTCGAGGGCAAATCGCTCCCGATGTTCGAGCCATACCCGATCGTATTCGAACGTGGCGCTTTCACGCTCGCGGCGGAATCGCGACCAGAGCCGGCCTGCCAAAATCGGTCCGCTTTCTGTGTCGACATATACGAGAATCGTCCGGTCTGACATCACGTCACCACGTCGCGTCGCTTCAATCGGATCCGCTGAGGCAAGCGCTCTTCCTCCAGGGCCAGTCCCACCTCGTCATGGCGGGGACTGGCCAACTCGGCTAATCGCTCAGTCAGGCCGAGCACGAAGAGTAGCGTGGCGTAGATCCCCATCGAAACCCCCGCGTCTCCGCGTTCGGCTTTATTCAACGTCGCGCGGGTAATCCCGGCCCGTTCGGCCATTAAGGCCATCGGGATCCGGCGTCGCCGACGCGCGTCGCGCAAATCCCCGCCGAGCTTACGCAATGCCCGTTTCACGGCCAGGGGGGGCAGCCGCGTCGTTTTTCTACCCATTACTTAGAGTCCATTTCTTTATACATTAACTCAATGTAATGTATATTATAATATACGCTAAATCAATTCAATTTGCTGAAATCTCATGCATATCGCATCCA
Source organism: Planctomycetaceae bacterium (assembly GCA_036501235.1). Classification (GTDB taxonomy): domain Bacteria; phylum Planctomycetota; class Planctomycetia; order Planctomycetales; family Planctomycetaceae; genus JACQFH01. Next base: position 1,948 of record DASYAR010000597.1, on the reverse strand, counting down.
GCCCCAGTTCATCAAAATCCATTCGTCATCACTCTCGCGGCCTCTTCGCTCTGCGGGGTATCATCAGGGCTTGCCCGCAAGCCGGGTTGGCGCCGCCGGGGATGGCCGCAACGTGCAGGAGACTGAATAGCATGCCGATGAAACAGCGACGTCAATTCGCAATCATCAAAGACTTCGCATTACTCGCATTGCTGTTCTTTGTCTTAACAAGAGACGGCCAGTCCGACGAAGGTGGTTTCCCCAGTCCGGCCGATCTTCCTGTGCAGTCTGGTTTGCCCGATCCGCGTGGCCCCATTTTGATCGACAAGGAATATCCTCGATCCTTTCTGCACCAGTCTGGCGGGCGGTTTTTTCCGATGGGGGACACAGCGTATTTCCTGTTGGGTCGTCCCACCGAGGTGATCGCCCGCTACATCGACGTGCGGCGGGCGCACAAGTTCAACTTCATCCGCATGATGGCGATGGGAGATGGCTTCTGGCCGTTCGGGGGGACGCCGGGCAAGCCGGATTACACCACGATCGACGAAGCCGCCTTGAGAAAGATGGATTGGGTCTTCGATTACGCACAGGCCCGGGGCATGAACATCGAATTGATCCTGTGGGGTTACGGAGTCGCCGGGGGTGAAGGGCTGTGGGGCAACGAAGGTCATGAGCAGTTGTGGGTCGACACGCTGGTCAAGCGCTACGGCGACCGGCACAACTTGTTCATGTACACCATCGCCAACGAATTCGAACGCTATCCGGACGGCAAGTACCTGTACGATCCAGCGGACGTGGCCTGGGCCCGCCGCGTGGCCGGGCGCATCCGCAAACTTGACGCCGTTCATCCCATCGGTTGTCACCCGTCCGTCTGGATCACGGATCAGGACGCACCCGGTCAGGACGCCAGACGCTTCGCCAGCTACGGGGGGTTTACCCAGCGCCGGCCGCAAGTCGTCTGGCCTTTGTGGGAGGGGAGCGCAGTGAACCTGAACGTGACGCAAAACAACGAGGGAGTGCAACGGCGCGTGTGGGGCAACTTCGACGGCGGAGGGCGCGGCCTGACTTACAGTCTCACGACCTGGCAGGGTGTCGACTATCCAGCGAAGTGGACGGCGACCGGTTGGGATTTCGAGGCTGCGGGGCTGGAAGACTGCATCGCCGAAGACTGGTCGCACGGCAAGCCGGTTCTCGACACCGAGTTCGGCTACCAGTACGAGCCGGGATACGAATCGGCGGCAGGCCATGCCACCCACCAGTTCCATCAACCCTCCACGGTCAGGAGGAAAGCCTGGAAAATCGCGACGGCAGGCGGATACATTGCCGCCGGTTTCGAGGGGACGGCCGTCTCGCGCGACTTTACGAAGCGGGACGTCGACAATTTCCGCCCCGCCGCATTGGAAACGCTGTACACATTCTTCACGACGAAAACGAGCTACTGGAAGTTGTCGCCCCATCTGGAGCTGGTCGGCTCGCACAATTCGCTGCTGGCACTCCCGGGTGTCGAGTACGTGGCCTACTTCCCCCGCGGCGGCGCCAATTCCATCAACCTGGCCGCGGGCAGTTACCAGGTCGAATGGCTGAATCCCGAGTCGGGTCAATACTTCCCGCAGCCCCCCATCATCGTTTCAGCCGGCGACCGAGAGTTCACTCCGCCGCAAGATCCAGGCCGTGATTGGGTGTTGCATCTGGTCAAGACTGACCAGCCGTGACGAGTTTCTGCAACAACGTGCCGCGCGGCTGTTGATGGATGGCCCCGGATCTCCTCAGGCAGCGGAACCAGCAGGCATCGCGGTCATTTGCGCCGAACGATTGGCACCCCAGGCGGGCCTGCGAGTCCGCTTTGACCATAGCCGAGGCGCATCACGCGATGCGACGAACGATCTTGGACTGGCTTCGGGTAGAATACAGGATTGAAAAACCGAGCTTGAAGCTGCAAGCACCGACCGAATTGGATTCCGATGACTTC
>DASYAR010000596.1:0-8505 GCA_036501235.1 Planctomycetaceae bacterium | reverse complement strand
CGAATGAAAGAACGATTGCCGCGGATTCCATGGCGCCTGTGGAGCCTGGTCGCCATTATGGTAGCACTTGCGGGTAGTCTGGGACCGGCCATAGACGGGCTTCGTGCACATTTGTTCGGATACTTTGCCACGCTCTGGATAGCGGTCGGTCCAACCTGCTGCATCAGTCTCGCGACTCAATTTCGCGGGGGCAAACCGACGGCCAAATTTGTTCTGGGCTGGCTCGCCGGAATTGGGTTCCCCTTGTTCCTCTGTCTGCCGCTGGTCTCGACAGCGCGGGAAGCCGGGAGGCGCACGCAATGCCTGAGCAATTTGAGAAACATAGGACTCACGTCTCTGCAATCGGAGAATCGGGAAAGGATATTTCCCGCTCGATCTGCGGATGGAAAGCCTCTGGTCAGTTGGCGAACAAATACATACGTGTATTCCTCAAGGGAGGAACGAACGGATCACGTTCCTCCGACGTACGATTTCTCCAAATCCTGGGACGATCCGGCCAACCTAGCGCTTGGGCGAGAGCATTTTCGTGTCTTGACCTGTCCCTCGAATTTCAATCCGACAGATGAGATGGGCCGGTTTTTCACGGCGTATGCTGCCGCGACAGGTCCAATGACGGCTTTCCCGAAGAGCCAAGCCCTGCCGCCGGAGCAGATCACTGACGGCAAATCGACGATTATTCTGTTTGGCGAAGCGTCTGGGCTGAACATCGTTTGGACGGAACCTCGCGACATCGACACCGCGCGGTTGCCGGTCGGGATCAATCTTCCAGGATGCCGGCGTGGGGACTCGCATGGCACGTTGTCGTCATATCACCGTGGAGGCGCGAACGTCGTGTTTGCAGACGGACGGGTCAAATATCTCTCAGAACAAATCGATCCGTCCGTGCTCAAGGCGCTGCTCACGGCAACCGGAGGCGAGGCGGTGGATGACAGTCGCTTTTGACAGTGCTTCCCCAGATGCGGGCTTCGTTGTCGGCTGAGCCACGGCCCCCAATGTTCCTCCCCTTGACATCCTAGGGGAATCGGGTAACCTTCTCCCCTAGGTGGACTAGGGGAGTTCTCACATGCCGCCGGACCATACACGAATCGCTTTGCCGCAAGGCAGCCTCGACATGCTCATCTTGCGCACGTTGCTGCTGGGACCGCGTCATGGTTATGCCATCGCCCGGCACCTGCATTCGGCCAGCGGCGCTTTTCTGCAGGTGGAAGAAGGGTCGCTTTATCCGGCCCTGCACCGGCTCGAGCGCCGCCGGTTGATCGCCGCCGAGTGGGGGCCTTCCGAAGCCAATCGCCGCGCGAAATTCTATGCGTTGACTCGAGCCGGGAAAAAGGCGCTCGAGGTCGAGACCAACGCCTGGCAGGAAATGCAGCGTGCGATCGGCAATGTCATGAACTATCGGCCCGTGGAGACCTGAGCATGTCCCTCGTGGAACTCTGGCATCGCGCGACGCGGCGCACTCGGAATGACGAACTTTCGGAACAGAACGGCGACGTCAACGACGAATTGATGTTCCATTTCCGCGAGCTCGTGAACGAAAAACTGGCGGAAGGACTGTCGTTCGATGCGGCGTGGGACTGGGCTGAGCAGCAGTTCGGGCCGATGCGCCGCTACGAAGACGAATGCCGCACGGCACAGGTCGTGGCGTCGAACAAGCGACGGTATTTTGTCGGTGCCGTCCTTGTGATGATTGTGGCGTGGGCTGCGTGGTCGCTGGAGGAACACTCGCGATCGGCGTCGCGCGACGACGTGCGGCTGTTGCGAGACGAAGTCGATGCACTGCGACAGAAGCAAGCTGCGCGGAATGCAGAGGCCAATACCAACGGGCCCGTCCTACGCATTCCCGGAGGATTCGATCTGACCGGCGCCGTTTTCGATAATGACGGCCGCCCGCTCCCGCAGGCGACGGTGCTCATCATCCGCAAGACGTGGCCCGGCGGTGGATACCGCCAGGAAGCATTTACCGCGACAACCAATGACGAAGGCCGGTTCGCATTTCCCGAATTTGTGCCCGCCGACGACCAATACGGAATTCAAGTGGCGGCCCTCAAGGAGGGTTTCGCCTTCCAATCCGCGTACCAGTTGAAAGATCGGAAGCCGATCGAAAAACCGGAGCCGATCGCCTTGCGGCTGCAGCGCGCTTCGAGTGTCACGCTGGTCGTGCAGGATGCGACCGGGGAACCAATCGCGAACGCACGGGTGATTCCGTCCGCCAGAAAATCTCGTGACGGCGCCGGCCACCTGGTGTATTTCCACGGTTCCGAACCTGTTCAATGCACGACCGATGCAGCCGGCCGAGTCAACCTGAATTGCTTTATGCCCGGCGATCAGGCGGAGATTTTCCTGCAACTCCCCGGCGACAAATGGAACAGTCGGGAGTTCGAGGTGTCGAACGACAATCAGGTCGTCGAACTGGCCGCGTCGGGCATAGGGGGAGAGTGAGACGGCCCGTGGAGTGGATAATAACAGGAGAACGCCATGCACACGTTGAATAGAATCGCGGCAATCATCGGACTGTCGGCGACCGCGCTGCTTTGGACGCTGCCGGCCTTGACGAAAGGCGATCCGCAAACGGGAGCTCCGGCCGCGACGCCGGCACAAACAATCGACAGGGCGGCGTGGGCCACGAAGCTGGCCGAGTTGAATAGCGCCGACTGGCGCACGGCCTTCAGCGTGGGTGACGAACTGGCTCGGCTCCCGCCGGACGAGGGATACTCCATTTTGCAGGAGAATTGGGAAAAGATCACGAAAGTCGGGTCTCGAGAGCAGATCTTGAGCTCATGGAATTCGGCGCGGGCTGATGCGCCCCAGGCCCGACGTCACCCGCGTCTTGTCGACGTGCTCGACCTCGGAATGCGCGACCGCTCGCCCGAAGTTCAAAGATGGGCGACGAATTCCTTGCGCGGGATTGCCTTTCAAGACTTCGCCGAGGATTTCCCGGCGTACAAAACCTGGTATGCGGCAGCACAAGGTAAGCCAGTCCTCACGGTTATTTCTGATTCGGTCCGCAGGTTCGTGGCTGACCTCGCCAAAGCGGAAGGAAAAGAGGCGAAGAAAATGGCCGAATTGGTAAGGCACAATTCGACGTTAATTGATCTTCCCGAAGCGCGTCAGGCGGCCTTGGAATCTGGAATTGTGAAGATCATCGAGCGCTGGATTGCATTCAGCATCAGCCCCCAGGCCGATCGGGCCAGCATGGATCTGACTTCGGACGGTCTGAGAATATTCACCGATTTGCGCACCGGGGAAGCGGAAGTGCGCAGAATCGTGGTGCCCCTGCTGGACACGGGAATTCCCTCGAGAGTGCGATCTGCCGCGGTGACGGCTATCGGTCAAAAAAAGTATCCCTGGTCGGTTGATCTCGTGCTCAAGGTATTTCAGGAAAGCATGTCGGAAACCCGGCCGGGGATCCGGCCTGACCTGTGGGGAATTGCGTCGGCGCTGGCCGCCCTTGAAAATCCCAAGGTTATTCCCGTGATGATCGCCGCGATCGAGGCCGACAACACGTACGATACGGTTTACGGCGTGGGGTACTTCGGATTGGGGCGGCTCACCGGAGTCGACTACGACGAAGCTCACGACGGCGCCTGGTGGCGCAAATGGTGGGAGAAGAACCGGGAAAAATACCCGGCCGAAGTGCGCGACATGGCCATCCCACAGTTTCCGAAACGCGTAGCCGCCGCCGGTGCCGGCGACGATGAAGATGAGGCACAGACGGAAGATGAGCTGGCGGACGTCAAAGACGTTCCGGCACAAGACCTGCGAGTCGGAGGAGACGACAAGAAGAGGTATTTTCTGATTGGGAAAGTGGATCCGAAAGAAGGGCCGGCGGAACCGGTGAGCCTGTTGGTCGTGCTGCCGGGCGGAGACGGCAGCGCCAATTTTCATCCTTTCATACGTCGCATTTTGAAAAACGTGTTGCCGACCGGCTGGGTCATTGCCCAGGTCGTCGCGCCGAAGTGGGACGACAAGCAGTTCAATCAGATCGTCTGGCCGACCGAAAAATCGCCGTACCCCGCGGCCAGGTTCTCCACCGAGCAATTCGTTGAAGAGGTCATCGCCGACGTGCAGGCCCGTGGCAAAGTGGATCCGAAGCGCATTTTCCTGCTGGGGTGGTCCAGCGGTGGCCCGGCGTGCTATGCCACGGCGTTGCGCCCCAAAACCCCGGTGACAGGGACGTTCGTTGCCATGTCGGTGTTCAAGCCGCAGCAATTGCCTGCAATGGACAACGCGGAAGGCAAAGCCTTTTATCTGCTGCAATCGCCAGGCGACAAGATCACATCTTTCGCATTTGCAGTCGCTGCAAACACGGCGCTGGAAGGTGCTGGAGCGAACGTCCACCTCGAAAAATACGCTGGAGGACATGGCTGGCAAGGCGATGTCTGGAAAATGATCGGCGACGGAATCAAATGGCTCGAAACGCCGGTCGCCGGCAGTACGATTCCTACCGTTGGCACCACGACTGCTGGCGTGGCATCAGTCTCCGATCCTGGCCTCGAACAGGACCGCGTCGGAGTAGCCAATTCGAAGTCCAAGTGGTTCTTGATGGCGGCCCCCGACGATCCGGGTTGTCGGATCTTTTCCGAGACGGAAGATGTTTTCGCGGGCAAACGCTGTGCCCGGCTCGAACGCGACACGAAAACTGCACGCGTTCCGTTCGGGAACGTCATGCAGGAAATCGACGCCGCGCCGTATCGCGGGAAACGGATTCGCCTTCGCGCGGCTGTTCGCGCAGACGTCGATGGCGACGGAAACCAGGCCATGCTCTGGACGAGGGTCGACCGGCCCGACCAAGGCGAGAAGAGCGGGGATGGGTTCTTCGATAACATGCACGACCGCCCGATCAAATCGAAACATTGGCGGCAGTATGAAATCGTCGGCGACGTTCACGACGACGCGACGACGATCAACTTCGGCCTGGTCGTCGTCGGCACCGGAAAAGCCTGGCTTGACGACGTGTTGTTGGATGTCGTCGGCAAGGACGTGCCGACAACGGGGGTGAAGAAGTGATCGTCTGACAATTTGGACCGCCTCAAGTCGATGCTGCGAGCGGCAGAACATCTGCATCAGGAAGTTACTGTCCAGACACAGACCTCAGGGCCGCGGGGAAACGACACATGTCGGCCCAGGAAATCCTGAAAGAGCTCGAGCCGCTGGGGGCGGAGTCGTACCGCAAGGTGCTCCGAAATCACGGCATTGCGGATCCGATGTTCGGCGTGAAGATCGAATATCTGAAGAAGATCCAGAAGCGAATCAAGAAGGATTACCAACTGGCGCTCGAGCTCTTCGACACGGGCGTGTACGACGCGATGTATCTGGCCGCATTAATTGCTGATGATGGCAAGATGACCAGGCACAATCTGCAGCGCTGGGTCAAGAAGGCGACATGTCTGGCGTTGTGCGCGAACAGCGTGGCCTGGGTCGCCGCCGGAAGTCGATTCGGCCACGAACTGGGGCTGGAGTGGATCGATTCGCAAATCGAGTCGACCGCGGTCGCCGGCTGGGCCACGCTCTGGAGTCAGGTATCGATCAAGGACGACACAGAGCTCGACCTGGCGGAATTGAAACGCCTGCTGCAGAGAATCGAAAAGACGATTCACGATGAGCCCGATCGCGTGCGTTATGCCATGAATGGGTTTGTCATCGCCGTCGGAACGCACGTTCAGCCATTGTGCGACTTGGCGCTGAAAACCGCCCGCTCGGTTGGCCGCGTATCAGTTGATATGGGAAATACGTCGTGCCAGGTTCCGTTCGCTCCAGACGCCATCGACAAGGCTCGCGAACGAGGAAAGATAGGTAAGAAGCGTCAATCCGCGAAGTGTTGAGTCGGGCGGAGTTTCTGTGCCAGGTCGCATGGACGACCGCTGTAATCGGTGCCCATTCACCGGGCGCCCGGTTGTAGCGATCATTCTGGTTGTAGCACCTTTGCCGTGCGCGCCGAAAATGCCGGATTTGCACGAAATGACTGCTTTTCCGATGGTATCGAAGCCGATGATTCTAACGGAATAACCGATTTTGCGTGCGGGAGTCTATTGTTGATCGTGCCGCACAGGACGGCCAATCGAGGCCGTGGGGCTGCTCGCAGCTCGGCCCACCTGCCGGCGGATCACAACCATCCACGATTGGGATGGCCGCAAGTGATTGGGTCCGAAGACAGTTGCGGCCATTGCAGGGCCTGACTGCCGACGACAGACACAGAGGGGGATCCGGGATGCCTGCTTACGGGCCGACGCCGCGTGCGGCCAATGACAGCATTGCGCTGAACGGACTGCGAGACCGGATTCGCCGTTCGCGGCTGGCGCGCACCCTGGCCGGATTGGGGAAAGCGGCGGCGCTGGGGACGACGCTGGGTTTGATGGCCTGCGGTTGCAGCACTGCGCCGAAAGAGATCCCCCGAAGCAATGACAGCACCTACGGCTCGCAGGCGGACGACAATCCCGGCGTATCGGCATTCGACATGGGGGGGACCGATAGCCCTCGGCCGACGTGCGAAGCACCGCGCACGATTCGCTCGAGCGATCCCAGCGAGCTGGATTACTGGGACATGACCCTCGACGAGGCGATCAATTATGCCCTGTCGCAGTCGCGCGTCATGCGCGATCTGGGGGGGACGATCCTCACGGCGCCCGATCGTTTGCAAACGAAGTACAACGCCGCGCTCGTCGCGTCGGACCCACAGTACGGCATCGAAGCCGCCTTGAGCGAATACGACACGCGCCTCTCGGCAAGCGGCGACTTCGAAAAGAACCACCGGCTCCTGAACAACGTGTTCTTCGGCGGCGGCACCCGCAATTTTTCGCAGGACCTGAACGTCTATCAGACGCAGTTTTCCAAGCAGACGGCGACCGGTTCGCAGTTCTTCTTGCGGAACTTTACCGACTACAACGCCAACAACGCGCCGGGCAACCAGTTCGGCAGCGCCTGGAACTCGAACATCGAAGCTCAGGTGCGGCAACCCCTGCTGCAAGGGGCTGGGACCGATTTCAACCGCATTGCCGGCCCCAATGGAGGCATGGGGAACATCAACGGCGTGCTGGTCGCGCGCGTGAATGCCAAGATGAGCCAGGCGGATTTCGAAATCGGCCTGCGCGATTTTCTCAGCAACGTCGTCAACGCGTATTGGGACTTGTATTTCGCATATCGCGATCTCGACGCCAAAGTGAAAGCCCGCGATGCGGCCCTCGAAGTCTGGCAGAAATACGCCGCCGACCAGAATCAGAGCCAGGACCGCGTGCTGCTGGCCCACGAGCAGTACCTGCGGCTGGACGAGCTGGTGCAGAACTCGCTGACCGGCAAACAAAACTACGGCACGCGAACGAACAACGGCACCCAGGGGGGAACCTTCCAGCCTACCAGTGGCGTGCATGTGGCCGAACGCCGCCTGCGGCTCTTGATGGGGATGCCCATCACCGACGGCCGACTGATTCGACCCAGCGACGAGCCGAAGATCACCGAAATGATCTTCAACTGGGACGCCGTGATGTGCGAAGCCATCGACCGCCGGCCCGAATTGAAGCGGCAACGCCTGAAAGTTCGCCGGCGGGAGATGGAACTGATCGCGACGCGCAACTTTCTCAAACCGCGGCTGGATGCTTCGGCCCTCTATCGGCTGCGAGGATTTGGTCACGACCTGGCCGGGGGTGACGTCGGAAACTCGGCTGCGCTGGGCGATCCCACCAGCAGCGCGTGGGGCAATCTGCTGGGGGGCAGCTTCCAGGAATGGCAGTTGGGATTCGAGTTCTCGATGGCCTTGGGGATGCGGCAGGCGCACGCCGCCGTCCACGCCGCCGAATTGCAGCTGGCCCGCGAACGAACCATTCTGGCCGAACAGGAACGTCAGATCATCCACGACCTGACGAACGCCATGGCCGAATTCGACCGCGCCTACAGCGTTTGCCAGACCAATCTGCTGCGGTTCAAGACGACCAGTCAGGTGGTCGAAATCCTGCTGCAGCGGCTCAAAAGCAACGAGACGGTCGACTTCGACCGCTTGCTCGACGCTCAGCGGCGCATGGTTGAAGCGGAAAGCAGTTTCTACCTGTCGCAGGTCGAGTTCGAAGTCGCCACGAAAAACGTGTACTACGAACGCAACGCCTTGCTCGATTACTACGGACTGGCCACCATTGACGGCGTGGAGGACGAAGAAAGCAAGTCGGCGCTGCAACTGATGAAGACGCAGGCCGGTCCGCAAGCGACGCCTCTTCCCGCGCAGATATTGAATCCGGCGCCTGCTCCTTTGCCTTCCAAGACGGGCGATTCGACCCCCGCAACGCCTCCGCTCGATCGCGAAGCGGCTCCCGAGCCCGAACCGCCCGCCGCAGCGGACAGCGGCGAAGACTGAGCCGATTTCTCGTTCTCAAGCTCCGCTTAGCCTAACTTCCCCAACCCAAGGTCGGAAATCACTTTTTTCAAAATAGTTTGGGGATATTTTGGACGTAAGTCCTTTGGTATCGGTCCGAATTCGGGCGATTGAATCCGAAAACGTGATGTAGTGACAACAAGTCGTCT
>DASYAR010000595.1:0-2466 GCA_036501235.1 Planctomycetaceae bacterium | reverse complement strand
AGGACCGATTGGCCCCACAGCCGGCGATACCACGGGCGCTGCGTGCGGCCGATGACGATATGCGTGATTACATATTCGGCTGCGAATGCGGCCGCGGTGCTGACGACGTCACGGCCTTTGAACTGCATCGGTGTGCCCCCCATCTGCTGCGTGAGGGTGAGCGTGTTGTGGATACGCCTCTGGGTGGCCGCGTCAATCCGGTCCAGCTCTTCGCGGGGCGTCTGGATGTAGACGGCATACCACGGCGCGCCCAGACGATCGGCCAGCCGCGCCGCGCGGCGGAGCAGTTGTTCGGCCGACGGGCTCCCCGAGCTCAGGCAAACCATCACTCGTTCCGACCCGCCCAGGCGCTCGTCCCTCTCCAGGTCGGTGCGCCGGCGGTCGAGCCGATGGGCCATTTCTTCCAGCGCCATTTCCCGCAGTCGGGTCAGGTTGGCCTGCGTAAAAAAATTGGCGAGGGCCGTGTCGATCCGTTCCCTGGGATAAATCTTCCCCTGTTGTAGCCGCTCTCGCAGGTCCTCGGCCGAGACGTCGACGTTCACCAACTGGTCGGCCATCGCCAGGATGTAGTCGGGAACGCGCTCTTTCACCTTCACGCCGACGGCCCGTTCGACCATGTCGTACAGGCTTTCGAGGTGCTGGATATTGAGAGTGCTGATGACGTTGATGCCGGCTTGCAGCAGTTCGTCGACATCCTGGTAGCGCTTACCGTTCCGGCTGCCCGGCGCGTTGGTATGGGCCAGTTCGTCGACCAGTGCCACGCTGGGCCGTCGCGCCACGATCGCATCGATATCCATCTCTTCGAGCGTCACGCCGTGGAATTCGATGTTGCGGCGCGGCACCTGTTCGAGATCGGGGAGCAGAGCAACGGTTTCGGCGCGGCCGTGCGTTTCCACGACTCCGATCACCACGTCGACGCCGCGCCGTTTCAATCGCTGGCCTTCCTGGAGCATCTCGTACGTCTTGCCGACGCCGGCGGCGAAACCGAGATAGATCTTGAGCCGGCCGCGCTGCTGCTGGCGAATGAGCGACAGAAAATGTTCGGGAGCCGGTCGGTTTTGATCATTCGCCACGTCAGGCTCCTTCAGAGGCCGGTGGAATGCGACGTGTCGACGTTGTCAAAGACGTAGCTGGCGGCGCGATGTTCGACCGCGGGGGGGAGCCGCAATCGAAAGACGGTCTCCTCGCCGGGCCGGCTTTCGCAGGTGATCGTGCCCCCATGCGCCGTCACGATTTCGTGGACGATCGCCAGACCTAGCCCCGTTCCCGTGCCGCGGCTCTGTCCGGGCGCACGGAAGAACTTCTCGAACACGTGCGGCAGGTGCTCGGGAGAAATGCCGATTCCCGTATCGGCGATCGACAGGACGACCGCGTCGGCGTCGATGGTGGCCGCGAGGGTGATCCGGCCGCCCCGATCGGTATAAGTGAGCGCATTGTCGAGCAGATTGCGCAGGGCATGGCCGAGCCGCGCGGCGTCGACGGCGACTGGCGGCACGTCCGGCGGAACCTGCACGACCAGCTCGATTCCCTTGTCGATGGCTCGCGGCCGGACGGCTTCAACCGCCGCTTGCAGCAGCGAGTCGGCGGATTCGGGGCCGACTTCCAACTGCCGCGATCCCTGCTCCAGACGCGCCAGGTCGAGCAGATTATTCACCATGGCCAGCAACCGCTCGCTGTTTTCGCGCGCATCCAGCAGCAGCTCGGTCTGTTTGGGGTTGAGAAGTCCGACCGATTCTTCGAGGAGCAGGTGCACTGCGAGCCGGACGCTGGTGAGCGGCGTCTTCAGCTCATGGCTGGCAGTGGCGACCAGGTTGCTCTTCACCTGATCGAGCAGCCTGAGTCGCGTCACGTCTTGCAGCACGACCGCCGCACCCAGGGCGCTGCCGTACGGATCGCGGATCGTCAGAATGCGGGGCAAGACGGCCCGCTCTCGGCCGCCGGGCCCCAGCAGAATCACTTTGTCGAAACCTTCCGGGAGAAAATCCCGCTGCCCTTGCAGCGCTTCGGCCAGCGGCGCCGCAAGTGCGTCGGGAGGCTGCCAGATGCCGGTTCCCGGATGGTTCTTTTGATGGGGGACGACTCCCAGCAATTGGCGTGCGGCGGGATTGGCCATCTCGACCGCCCCTTCGAAATCGATCACCAGCACCGGATCGGGGAACGAATCGATCGTCGCCTGAATGGTCTGCTGTGCGCGCAGGAGCTGCGCCGACTGCGATTGCCGATAGTCTCGCAAATGACGCGCCATCGTGTTGAACGCCTGGGCGAGCTGGCCCAGTTCATCGGCCCCCTGGTACGGGACGACCTGGTCGAGGTTCCCCTCGCTGATTCCCTGGGCCGCTACAGTCATCGACTGCAGCGGTTGCAGAATCGTGCGCGTCATGTACCACGTCGAAAATCCTGCGATGACGATCGCGACCGCCAGTCCGGCCATGAACCAGCCCAACGAAAGCACCGCAATACGTCGTG
>DASYAR010000594.1:0-9599 GCA_036501235.1 Planctomycetaceae bacterium | reverse complement strand
CGACGCGCCCTATCTGGCGCCGCAGCCAGTCCGTGGCAAACGCAACGAGCCGTCGTTCGTGCGGATGACGGCCAATATCCTGGCCGAGTTGCTCGGAATCGGACAAGAAGAATTCGCGAGACAGACGACGGCGAACGCATGCCGGCTGTTCAAATTCACTGTTTGAAGCCGTGGGGATGAACTGCGATGGCCTGGAACTGGCTCAAACATGCATTCGCAATCGAGCCGGAGGCGGCGATTGCCGCCACGGCGGGGCAGCGGGCGATCATCGACCGGCTCAGCGGGCAGATCGTATCTCGGGGACTGACGACGCCCACGCTCGTATTTCTCGAATCGGTGCGGCCGCTCAACTACGTCTCATCGCAAATATTGCAGTTTTTTTCGCCGATCCTCTCGGCTGTCGCGGATCGGGAGGCGGTCAACGAACTGGCCGCGTTTCTCGAGCACCGGGGATCGGTCGAGTTCTTATGCAAGCGAATTGAAGAACTCGAAATTGAAGAACGTAAATCGAGTTGAAACTCACTGCTCGAGAATTCACTGTCGTGCCGCTTAGCCTCTTCGCGCTGCCCGCGATACTTCTCACGCAGCTTTCCTGGGGCCAACTTCGAGCTCTCCAAGAATTCGAGACTTGACGTGCTCGGGCAATTCCGGCCAGGCGGACCGCAGCCGGACGATTGCCGGCTCTTCAGGCAGCGCCTCCGGGGCGGGTCGAGTGTCCGTCAGGTGCTGCTGAATTGCAGCGACCTGGTCGCGGAGCTTCGCCAGGTCGGATTCCTGCTGGCGATTCTTTTTGGCGGGAGTCAGGATCCACGACGCCATCAGACCCGTGAATGAACCAAACATGCCGACGCCGGCCGTAATCAAGAGGGCCGCGATCATCCGGCCTTCGGTCGTCACCGGGAATTTGTCCCCGTACCCCACCGTCGTGATCGTCGTGAACGCCCACCACAAGGCGTCTTGCGGCGTGCGGATGTTCGATTCGGCGGTCGTTTCGAATTGCAGAACGGCAATGCTGGAAAACAGCACGAGCAGCACCGACAGCAGGGCCACGGCGAAGAAGGCGCCGTCGGCGCGTCGATACAGCAGGTAGTCGGCCAGAAACCGCGCCGAGCGTACGCCGCGAAACGCCCGCACGATGCGAATGACTCGCGCCAGACGGCCGGCACGGGCCAAGTCGACCATGGGGATGCTGGACACGAGATCGATCCAGCCCCATTTGAGATAGGCGAGCCTGTTCTTCGCGGTATACAGGTTCACCCAGAAATCGACGAAAAAGACCACGCAGATCATCTGGTCGACATGGTCGAGAATGGCGTCGGTCGACTCGCTTAAGGCGAGAAATGTTTGCGCCGCCAGCGACAGTAACACGTAGACCCCGAGCCCGAACATGAAGAGCTGGTACGGCCTCAATTCGTGATGTATCGCGTCGCGGCCCGATTGTTCCGTGGCTGATTGATCCATAATGCATTCGTCTCGCGATGTGCGACGGGGAAGCTGGATGGTCCCGCGCTGCTCGGCGTCGTGATCAGGAGAGTGTCGATTTCGTCATAGAGAGAGGGTGCAGGGTCGGGTAAAATGCACGACAAAGGACATTCCGTCAATCTCAGAAATGCAGCGAACCCTGCGTGCGTCCAAATCTGAAATCGCCGCGGCGCGGGAATCCTCGCTGAAGCGGCCATGGCACAGGGAATGGATTTCTATGCCGAACGATACGACCGACATCCATCTGGTATCACCACCCGGCATGTGCTAATTTTCGCGCCCGCAGTTTTTCAGGCTTCCCAGGAAAAAATCGATGGCCGACGGCTTTCTGGGCTACAAAGCATCGCTGATGCTCGACGTGGTCGTGTGCGCGCTGATCGTGGTCGTGCCCACGTTGTCGTACAGCCTGTATGCCGTCAAGATCCGACGCAACTACTCGCTCCACAAGGCATTGCAGATCACATTGGGAGTCGTCTTGCTGACGGCAGTCGGGCTGTTCGAAATCGACATGCGACTCCAGGGGGGCATCGAAGCGATTCTGGCGAAGCGATCGCGTCCGCTGTCGGCAGCCGAGAATGCATCTTTCCGTACGCTCCTGTACGTCCACTTGTTCTTTGCCATCTCGACCGTCTTCCTCTGGGGACTGACCCTGGCGCTGGCACTCCGTCGAATTCCGAGTCCTCCGGCGCCATGCGCGCACAGCCGCTGGCACAGACGGCTGGGCTGGCTCTCGGCGCTGGATATCACTCTCACGTCCGCGACCGGGTTGCTCGTATATTACTACGGATTCGTCGTGCCCTGAATCGCGACAAGACGTTGTGACGAGTGAATTAAGATCCTACCTGCTCGGAACAGACGGCCTGGTCGGGCTGTTCGGCGATTCAAAGCGCCGGATTCGGTCTGGACAGGATTGCAGCGGTTCGTACAATTCCCGCCCGCGAAATCCCGCATTGCGGCGGAGCCGCGATTTTCGCTGTCAGAAGGACCCATCCATGCAATTCAGGCCCCTCGTGCCCTGGGGATTGGCGCTGTTCGTCTCGGTCGGCTGCCAGTCGTACTATCCCAACGGATACGGACAACATGGTCCGTCTTCGGCATTTCCTTCGGGCGCCTATGTGCCGATGACGACAATGCCTGCAGGCAGCGGGGGAACCGGAGCCAAGGCGTTCCCGACTCCTGTCGACGGCCAGAAGAGTTTGCAGTCCGGGCAGAACGATTCGTCGGACGGAAATGGCACGAGAGCCGTCCCCAAATACAAAATGCCCCTCGGCGCGCCGAACGATCTGGGCGCTCCGGCGAGCGACGACGATTTGGATTCGATCAAACAGAAGGGAACCAGGAACCGGAGCGACTCCGGTTCTTCGACGGGATCACCTGCCGGAGATACCTCCGACGAGCTCGACGATTCCCTGTCGTCAGTCGACGGTGAAAAGTTCGTCAACCCCGTCGAATATCGCGGAGCATCGACAGGTTCGGACCAGTCAGAACCCCGGCGTCTCGCCGCCAAATCGGCCCCTTCGCCCTATAAGAAAGATCCGAACGGGTATTCCTGGTTGCGCGGCGTCGTGATGCGCGATCCGAAGTCAGGCAGTTGGCGGCTGACGTACGGTCGCGACAATCTCGATGACGATCCCTACGAGGGGAACCTCACGCTGGCCGACGACGAAGCGCTCGACGTTTTGAATGATGGTGACGTCGTCTTCGTTGCCGGACAAATTGACCGATCGAGCCTCGATCGATTCGGCAAACCGACTTATCGCGTCGACCAGATGAAGGGCCCGCTTAAACCGAAAGGTGAATAAGCGCACCTCTCATTCATCGCTGGCGCTCTCTTCTTCTTTGCTGGAAGCACGGCACGACAGGCTGCGGGTGATTTTTTCGAGAATCGGCTCGACGTCGCTTCGTTCGGCTTCGGTCATCTGAAGCAGGACCATCGCCGTGAATTCCCGGGTCCGAAAGGCACGGACTGCGGCAACATTGAGTCTGTCGAGGCAGACGAAGTCGATGTCGCGCCCCACGGTCGGACGTTTGCCGATGCGGGTCGACGAAGGATAATCGTCCATCTCGTCGTACTCCTCGTGAAACGCGTCGAGCACCGTCTGCACGACGTCCTCCGGCTCGGGGCAACTGGAAAATAGACTCAGGGTCCAGAAGGCCGTCGTGGGGCTCGAGACGGTGATCGAGAGCTGATCTTCCTCGTGCTGCTCGGCCAATTCCCAATTGCTGGGATAACGAAAGCGAACTCCGTGAGCTTGATAGGTGGCGTCCATGATGTTCTGCTGTGGGATTCGAGTAGTACGTCGACTGCTTCTACGATAGTCGGCTGCAATACCGACGGGAAGCGTCCGGCGAGGCTGATCATGACGCCACATTCGCGAGCCGGCTCCGCCGATCCTCGACCTTCTCTCATCCATCCTCTATCTTCTATTGTCGATCTGCTCATCCCCGCCTTTACGGAGTCACTCGATGTCGCCAACTGGCCCCATGGTCGTCCATAACGTATTTTTCACTCTGTTCGACAATTCCCCGGCCGCTCGGCAGAAACTCGTCGAGGCCTGCAAAAGGTATCTTTCCGGGCATCCGGGCGAGGTCTATTTCAGCGCGGGCGTGCTGTGCGACGCCCTGTCGCGACCTGTCAACGACAGGGAATTCGACGTCGGATTGCATGTCGTGTTTCGCAGCATGGCCGACCATGACGCCTATCAGCAGGACCCCAGGCACCTCCGGTTTATCGAAGAGAATAAGCCAACGTGGAAAAAGGTTCGGGTGTTCGACTCCGAAGTGTGATATAATTGAAGTGTCGTGTCTGGAACTTGGTCATTCGTTCGGAATGGCTTGATGGCGACCGTCACCAACCAATTCATGCCGCCGCTGTCGTCGGGTGAAATTGAGATTGCCGATCCTGATCGGTACGAAGACATCGACCGGAAACAGGAACGCATCGCCGCGTTTCTGTCACGAAAAGAATATGACGGGCTGCTGTTGAAGCGGGCCTGCAATTTTGCCTGGTTTACATCGGGGGCTGAATGCCCGCGCGACCAAGCGGGCGAACCTGCTGCGGCATTGTTCGTCTCCCCCGAGGCCCGCGTCGTGCTGGCGGACAATATCGATTCCAGCCAGCTGTTCGACCGCCAACTCGGCGGCATGGGCTTTCAATTGAAGCAACGGCCGTGGCATGAAGGACGATCGGGACTGCTCGACGACCTGTGCCGCGGACGGAACGTCGCCTGCGACGTGCCGCAAGCCGGCGCCACCACCGAAACGGCCGAGGTCGCCTCTCTGCGACTCCCGCTGACGGCCCTCGAATGCGAGCGATTGCGAAAGCTCGGGGCGATCGCCGCGCACGCCGTCGAAGCGACGGCGCGGCACATCGAGCCGGGTCAGACAGAGGCCGACATCGCCGGGCAACTCGCCAACCGGCTGATTCGGCACGAGGTGCAACCGCTGGCGCTGCGGGCTGTCGCCGACGGTCGCGGCCGCGCTTACAGGCACTGGAACTTCGGCGACAATGCTCTCCGCCGGTGGTGCTTCATTTCTGCGACGGTCAGCCGCTGGGGACTCTGCTGTGGTGTGACGCGTACGGTTGTGTTCGGCAGCCCACCGCCGGAAATGGTTGTCCCCTTCCAGCAGGCGGGTATGCTCGCGGCGACGGGGATGTTCTTCTCGCAAACCGGCTGGCCCCTGTCGATGGTCTGGCAAAAGGTGCGGCGCATTTACGACAAACAAGGGATCGGCGAAGAATGGCTAGTAGCCGATCAGGCCGACGTGATAGGCTATCTCGCCGGCGAAGTACCGATGACTCCCGCATCGGAATTCACGTTGTTGCCGCGGATGCCGTTGCATTGGCACCCGAGCGTCGGCCCGGCGCAAGTCGGTGATACGATTCTTGTGAGCGACGACGGCTGCGAGGTGATCACCAAGGCCACCGATTGGCCCACGCTGTATGTGACAGTCAAAGGCAAGCCGATGTACTTGCCGGATCTTCTCGTTCGTGAGACCAACACGGCTGCGACGGCCGGGATCTAGGCGTACGCCGAATAAGCTTGGTCGGTCTTTCACCGACGCAGTATTGGTGTCGGCGGCACGGCCATTGCATCGTTTCGAGGTCAGAGGAATTGTGTTCGATCATTTAACGCAGAGATAATCGCGTTGCGTTCCTCAAATCAGTGTCGTTTCCGACTCGGTGTGGCAGAGAACTCCAGCTGCGTCTGCGTAAACGTCGGTCAAAAATTGTCCACGTGGCGTCAAATCCTGTACTGGAGGATGTGAGATGCAATTCACACGGCGAAATCTCATAACTCCGTCCATTGCTTATTTCGGAGCGGCTTGTTTGGTTCTCTTATTATCTCTGGCGGGCGCAGCAGCAGAAACGAACGCAACGGAGGGTGCTGCCGGTGATTCGACAAAAATTGCTGCCGCGCGGGAACGAGCCATCGAATTCTTACGGACGACTCAGTCGGCCGACGGAAGCTGGACGACGAATCAAACTCCGGGAATCAGCGGATTGGTCATTGCGGGTCTGTTGGACAACGGCGTGAAAGTCGGCGATCCCATGTTGCAGAAAGCGCTCAAGAATTTGGCCAGCTTCGTGCAGCCCGACGGAGGCATTTATGCCCCTAAGAGCGACCTTCGCAACTACGAGACGTGTATCGCGCTGCTGGCATTTCATGCGGCGAATAAAGACGGCCGCTACGACAAGGAAATCGCCAAGGCCCGCGACTTTCTTAAAAAACTGCCTTGGGACGACGAGAAGGGAGTGAAACCTGACGACGAAAAATTCGGCGGCGCGGGTTATGGCGCCGCCAGCCGGCCGGACCTCTCGAACACCGCCTATCTGCTGGACGCATTGAAGGCCGCCGGCGTCGGTCAAGACGATCCCGCCATGAAAAATGCGATCGTCTTTATCTCGCGATGTCAGAATCTCGAATCCGAATTCAATACGCTGCCGCTTGCCTCGAAGGTGAACGACGGTGGTTTTTATTACACGCCAGCCGGCGGAGGAAATGCCGCCGGCAAGAAGCAGGGGGAAGAGGCCCTGCGGTCGTACGGCAGCATGACATATGCCGGCCTCAAGAGCATGCTCTACGCTGGCGTCGGCCTCGATGACCTGCGCGTCGTCGCAGCGACCAAATGGATCCGCAAGAATTACAGCGTCGAAGACAATCCGGGAATGGGGAAGGCCGGATTGTTCTACTACTATCACCTCTTCGCCAAAGCGCTGGACGCAATGCAGCTCGACAAACTCACCGACGACAAAGGCGTTGAGCACGATTGGCGGAAGGACCTCAGCGAGCACCTGATTTCGATTCAGAAGCCCAATGGGAGTTGGGTCAATTCCGAAAAGCGCTGGATGGAGGGCGATCCCAATCTCAGCACGGCCTTCGCGCTGTTGACGCTCGCGTATTGCGATGCTCCGCCCCCAAAATGATCGTCGAGCGATTGATGCCTGGGATCGACTCGCGGCATTCCAAAGTGCGACCCGGACAGATTATGTCCGCTTGTGTCGCATTTTTGTTTTCCAGCGAGCGCGCTGAGTGCCAAAAATAGCAGTTTTTACGGCATTTCGCGGCTCTTCTCTGTTTGGCATGAGATTCGCCTTGGGGGAGATCGCGTTGTCCACCAGTCGCCACAGCGAGCTTCCTGGATGGCGTTGCCACCATGACATGGTCGAAATCTCTCTTGGAGCATCCGATGAAAAACAGCCGCAAGCGGAGTGCAACGCGGACGGTACGGTCGGGATTTACGCTGATTGAGCTTCTCGTCGTGATCGCGATCATCGCCGTCCTGGTCGCTCTGCTCCTGCCGGCCGTTCAACAGGCGCGCGAAGCGGCTCGCCGCTCGCAGTGTTTGAACAATCTGAAGCAAATGGGAATTGCGCTCCACAACTTTCATGATGCGCGCGGCTACTTGCCGTCGCTGGCCCGCTGCGGCGCCGGACCGGAAGACATTAATCCGGGAATGCAGAACATCTGGTATGAATACCGCCATACGCCTCCCTCCATCTACCTGCTGCCGTATCTCGATCAGGGCAATATTCTCAGCCAATGGAACCTGCATGTCGGCGGCAGCGATAATGTGACCCCCGGCGTGACCGGTGGTCTCACAAATTCGCAGCTGGCCAGTCAGCCGCTGGCGATCTACCTGTGCCCCTCGATGCCGCAACCGGTCAACCCCTATTTCCCCTGTTACTCCAGTTATGCCTGGAGCCGGGGCAGTTACGATATTCATTCGCCTCCCTTGTCCTCAGACATCATCAGCACGAAGGGCAGCACAAGCTACGCCTATAGCAACAGTGACGGCGTCTTCGTCACTGCCTGGGACAGCGGGCTCAATCAAGGCATGTCGGACGCCTGGGTCGCGAAACACACTGCCGATCCGAACTGGTGGAATGACGAGAAACTGTGCCGGCAACAATTCAAGAACATTACAGATGGCCTGTCCAACACGGTTGCCGTCGGTGAGTCGCACCACAACTTGCAGGGATTCAGCACGAGCATGGTGAATAAGTCTCCTGTGTCGCCGCCGGTTCCGTCTTCCGGTTTGACCTCGTGGGCCGCCGACGACGGCGATTACTTCAGCGAAGGGACGATGAACGTCCCGATGAACACGGTCAGCGGCCCTTATTACACACGAGCGAACGTGGGGGACGTCAATACGTTACGAACCATCATCTTCACCAGTCCCATGTATGCGTTCCGCAGCACGCACGCGGGCGGTGGCAACTTTCTGTTCTGCGACGGCACTGTCAGGTTCCTCAGCCAATCGATCGACATGGGAGCGTACAAGGCTCTGGGAAGCCGTGCCAAAGGCGAGGTCAACGGCGAATTTTAAACCAGGAATTGGCCAAAGCGTCTTGATGCATCAGACGGTATCCCAACCTATTCCCTGGACGTTTGTTCGGCCAGGCGTCTCCTCCTTGTTCGCAACGAGTCTTTTCAACATGCCATCCCATTTCTGCTCGCGCAGCCTGCTGTTATGTCTTGCCTTGAATCTCTGCGCAGGTTGCAGTGACCGCGTCTCGCCCCCGACAACGGTGCCGGTGTCGGGCAAAGTGCTGCTGAACGGGGAGCCCGTGGCTGGGATCCGGGTCAAGATGCACCCGATGTTCAATATGGGCCGAATCGAATGGGGTGTCGTCGGGGAAACCGGTCCGACGGGGGAATTCACGTTGGGAACGGGCGCACCCGGGAACGGCGCGCCACCGGGCGAATATGTCGTCACCTTCACGAAACCACGAATCGCCAGCGACCTGGAGCACAATGGAGTCGAAATCGAAGTGGACGATTTCGAAGGAAAATATAACGACCCGGACAACAGCGACTGGACGGTCACGATTACGGACGGCGATAACGAATTGGAACCGTTCCTGCTCAACTGACGCATAACAGAAATGATCGGGCCGAGACGGACCTTTCGGCTGCCGCAATCCCGATCTCAATGACTTATTAAAACCGACCCTCAGGAACTTTCGAATGCATCGGGCGACGACCTGGCACGGATTGTTCTGGTCAGTCGCCTTGGTTTGCGTTGCGGGCTGCGATGACGGCCAGCGACTCAAAATCGTGCCTGTCAAGGGGAAATTACTGATTGGTGGCAAACCGGCGGCACGAGCCAATGTGGTTTTGCATTCGACCGATCCACACGTCGTGGTCCGTCCCGTGACTTTTACGGAGGCGGATGGATCGTTTCGACTCATGACGTACAAAGCTGATGACGGTGCTCCCGTCGGCGATTATGTGGTGACGATTTTCTGGCGTGATGAGTCGATCCCCTTCGACGGATGCGTCGGGCTCGATCTGGTGAAACACGATCGATTTCTCGGCGCGTACTTCGACAGCAGGGATTCCCCGCTGCGCACGACAATTCATCCTGGCTCGAACGAAATCGTCATTCAGGCAGACGATGTGAGTCAGAATGCCGACAAGTGATGCAGGCAGAGAATTTTGACCATGAGCCGGGAGGCCGCGACTGTTGCAGTCAGCTGCGGCGCTCCCGACGCAAGATCTTACTTGGAGGCGGATTGGACATTGCCCGAGACTGGCAGCAGTTCGAGTTGGGTGATTTTTCCCGTACCCATGCTGGCTCCCCCGACAATCACGAGCTGCTGGTCATTCCAG
>DASYAR010000593.1:0-15431 GCA_036501235.1 Planctomycetaceae bacterium | reverse complement strand
AATTGGTGAACTGAGCTTGCGGCATTTGGATAAAAGAGGTATCTAAGAGAATCTCCGACTATTTCTTCTGTTCAGGTGCTCCCACGGATGGGGTTTCGATCATGAAAGAGATGTCACACGACGACCGGCCATCGGCGGTCCGCACCCTCTATCTGACGGTGTGCCATCGCGTTCCCCTGGAAATCGAGACAGCTCTGTTCGTCGTCGCGAGCGCTCTCGACGTCTTCATGACGCGGTATCTGATCACGCACGGCCCCTCGGGGAACCAGCTTTCATTCGTCGAGGGAAACCCCATCGCGCGGTACTTTCTCGACAGTTGGGGGCCTGACGGTTTGACTTGGTTCAAATTCGCGCTGGTCGGAGTTGTCGCCGTGATTTGCCAGGTCATCGCCCGCAGTAAGATCGACGTCGCCCGCCGCTTGTTGCACTTCGCAACGGCGATGGTGATGGGGGTCGTGATCTACAGCGTCGTGCTGATGTTTCAGCATGCCTGAGATTTCGGCTTGCCGATCGGGCCTGCGGTTTGGATGATTGGGATTTCGCCGTCCACTGACGAACCCGATTCTCCGATGACAAAACCCGTGTCGAATTCCCTCGCCGAGCGATTGCGCATTCTGCGACAAGACCACGTCCTGCGCTGGTGGGAAGAGTTGAGCTCACAGCAGCAGGAACATCTCGCGCAGAAGCTCGCCGCAATCGACATCGACCAGCTTGGCGGTTTATGGCAGCCGAGTGAAGACGAAACGACTGCCGAATCCCCCGCCGACCGAGCTCGCCGAGCACAGCCTCCCCGTCAACTGGTGCGCGTGCCGCGCAGCGAAAACGACCAGCGCTCGTGGAGCGCGGCGCGACGCGCGGGCCTGGATCTGCTGAGCTCCGGCCGCGTGGGAGTGATCCTCGTTGCCGGGGGCGAAGGATCGCGCCTTGGGTTTCCTCATCCAAAGGGGAAGTTTCCGATCGGGCCGGTGAGCGGCAAGTCGCTGTTTCAGCTTCTGACAGAGCAGGTCGTCTCCCGGTCTCGTTCGGCCGGAGCGACGATTCCCTATTACGTGATGACCAGCGATGCGACCCATGACGAAACGATCGATTTTTTCCAAAGTCACTCGCATTTCGGGCTGGACCCGCGCCACGTCCATTTTTTCAGGCAAGGGACGATGCCTGCCGTCGATCGGGCGACAGGTCGGCTGCTGCTCGGATCGAAACACGAACTGGTCCTGAACCCGGATGGACATGGCGGCATCCTGACGGCTCTCGACCGATCGACGCTGCTGGACCAGATGTGCGATTCGGGCATCGACTACCTCTATTACCATCAAGTCGACAATCCTCTGGCGCGGGTCTGCGACCCGGCGTTTCTCGGCTTTCACGTGCAGACGGGAAGCGAGGTTTCGACGAAAGTCGTCGCCAAGCTGTCGGCCGCGGAGCGCATGGGAGTGGCCGTCGAAGTCGACGGCCGCACGCAGGTCATCGAATACAGCGATCTGCCGGCAGACATCGCGGCGCTCTGCGATCCTCAAGGCGAGCTCCGGTTTTGGGCCGGCAGTACGGCGATCCATGTCTTCAGTCGGTCGTTCCTGACTCGATTGCGAGACGACCGCATCGAGCTACCGTTTCATCGGGCGATCAAGAAAGTGCCGCATCTCGACGAGAGTGGCGCGCTCGTCGAGCCCGCCACCGAGAATGCGATCAAGTTCGAGCGGTTTATCTTCGACGTCCTGCCGCTTGCCGAGCGGTCGCTCATCGTGGAAGCGCGCCGGGAAGACGAGTTTTGCCCGCTCAAGAACAAGTCGGGAGATTTTTCCGCCGAGCATGTGAAGCAAAGTCTGTCGCAGTTATACGCCGGCTGGCTGCGCTCGGCCGGCGTCGCAATCGCCGAAAATGCTCCGGTCGAGATCAGCCCTCTCTACGCTCTCGATGCCGAACAACTCGCCGCGAAAATCGACCGTTCCCGCCAGTTCCATCCGCCGCTCTATTTGGAATGAGTTAATACACGGCACTCTATTCCGATTCCGAATTCCCCACTCCGAATTGCTCAATGCTTCACCTCATCATCATGGCCGGCGGCAGCGGCACCCGCTTCTGGCCTGAGAGCCGGCGGGCCAAGCCGAAACAGTTTCTGACGCTGGCCGGCGAGCGGTCGCTGTTGCAGCAGGCCGTCGATCGTTGCAGCCCGTGGATTCCTCCCGAACGAATCCGCGTCGTCACCAACGCCGCTCATGTCTCCGAAACGATGCGCCAGCTTCCGCAACTCGCGCGCGGGCAGGTCGTTCCCGAACCGTGCGGTCGCAACACGGCGCCGTGCATTGGTCTGGCGGCCTGGCAAGTCTTTCAAGACGACCCCGAGGCGATTCTGCTGGTGACGCCGGCCGATCACCTGATCCGGCCGGAAGCCGAATTCCGGGCGACGGTTGAGCGGGCCGTGCCGTTGGTCGCAGAACAACCGCAGGCCAGCGTGTTGATCGGAATCCCCCCCACCTACCCGGCAACCGGCTATGGATATATCGAACGCGGGTCAGCGATTTCCGGCGGCGCGCGAACCGCCTGGAGGGTCGGTCGATTCCGCGAAAAGCCCGACGAGCCCACCGCCCGCGAATTCCTCGAATCCGGCAGGTTCTATTGGAACTCGGGAATCTTCGTGTGGCGCGCCGCGCGGATTCTGGAACTGCTCGCCGAGTTTCAGCCCGAAATGCACGCGGGACTGGCACGCATTGCAGCGCGCGCCCGATCATCCGGCTGGGAAATCGCCATCGGCGAAGAGTTTGCCAAGCTGCCGTCGATCTCGATCGATAACGGCGTCCTGGAACCGCTCGTCGGCGGCAAATCGTCGCCCGGTAGTGTCATCGTCATCCCGGCGTCATTCGAGTGGGATGACGTCGGCAGTTGGCAGGCCCTCCCCAAGGCCCTGGGCACCGACGCTAGTGGGAACACGATTGCCGGCGTCAGTTGCCAGCTCGACACCGAGGGCTGCGTGATCCGCACGAGCGACGACCATCTGGTCGCCACCATCGGACTCAAAGATTTTGTCGTCGTCCATACGGATGATGCCACGCTGATCGCTCCCCAGGGAGACGAAGCCGCCCTGCGCAAGCTCGTGGCAGTGCTCGAAGAGCGCGGTTACGGCCGCTTCCTGTAGCCATCTCCGAATGCCTCATGCCGCTTGAATCACAAACGAATCTGGCTGTTCCCGAGCGCGGCCGGCTGCTCGGCCTGGACTACGGCACGAAACGGATCGGCCTGGCGCTGTCGAACCTCGATCAGACCATTGCCACACCGCACGAAACCTACGAGCGCCGCGATGAGGCGCAGGACGCGCGGCACATGGCCCGCACGGTGCAGGAGTATTCGGTCGTGGGCCTCGTCGTCGGATTACCCGTCCACATGAGCGGCGACGAAGGAGAAAAAGCGCGCGAGGCCCGCGCGTTCGGCGCCTGGGCCGCCGGCGCCACGAAGCTTCCCGTCACGTTTACCGACGAGCGCTATACGACTGCCCAGGCCGACGAGCATCTCTTCGCTGCTCAAGTCAGCCCGAAGAAGCGCCGCGCCCTCCGCGACATGCTCGCCGCCCAGATCCTCCTGCAGGCGTTCCTCGACGCCCCCCGCCGCGACTCATCCCCCGGCTCTCTCTCAGAGTAGCAGGCACACTCTGTGTGCCGTCGTTTCAACTCGTTCCCGAGCTCCGCTTGGGAACGCCATTTCGGAAGCTCTGCTTCCCGTTCGACGGCGAGAGTCGAAATGTCGCCTGAGTGGCATCCGCAGTCATTCAGTCACCGCCCGAATTCGCGAAGCAGAGCTTCGAGCGGTGCGTTCCCAAGCGGAGGTTAGGAACGAGATGGCGAGATGGCACTCGGAGCGCGGCCGGCGCGACGGGATGCGAGCGCTGCCGTACCCACTGGCGGCTTTCCGCCACAGGAATTACGATGGAATTCCTCATCAATCAAGGACTTCGCAAACCATGACATTATTCCTCTCGCGCCGTCGGTTCATTGGTTCGATCGGAGCCTCCTGCTGCCTGTGGGATCGGTTCACGGCCCGTCTTCTGGCCGATGTTCCGACCGGCGCAAAGCTCTCGGAAACAGCCGGTCGGGGTCGCCGATTTCTGGAAACGCTTTTCGATCCCGCATTCGACCTGCTGCCTGAATATCGGGGGGCCAATGTTTATTGGCTGTACCACGACAATTATCTGGCGGCGAAAGTGCTGGCCGACAAGAACCCGGAATTGGCTCGCAAAATCAAAGCGGCAATTCGCAGTTTTGACGTCGATCACTCGGGAAAGATCGAAATCCTGTTCGGCGAAGCCAAGAAGCCGCTGCCCTTCCGTCAATACGATTTGATCGACGTCCGCAGGATCCAAGACAAGATCGTCAAAACCGAAGTCGTCAAAGACACGATTTTGCGAGGCTGGGAGGCGTACGCCGATTTGCAATTTCTGGCGGCGATTGCGGAGACCGATCCACAGAAAGCGCGGCGGAATCTGGACGACGGTTTAAGAATGTGGGATGGAACAGGCTTTGACGATCCCGCCACCAAGACGCTGCGCCGGTATGCCGCTTACAAGCTCGCCCTCGCTTTGATCGCGGCCGAGAAGCTTAAAGTGGCGCTCGATCAACGATCAGCCATCGTGGAACAGCTTCTCGCACAGCAGGAAAAAGACGGCGGCTGGATCACCGACTATGATTCCCAGCGAAAACCAGTCGGTCTGGCCAACGTCGAGACGACTTGCCTGTGCATCCTGGCGCTGGAAGCGGTGGCCAAAGCGGAATAATCATTGGCCTCAGCCCGCCAGCTGGCGACTACGGTTTGCGTGCCGTCTCCGGCGCCTTACAGCACGCCCGCATCAGCCCACTGCTGGCCGTTCCATTTCTCGACCGCGACCCATCGATCACGCGGCACTTCCTCGAAAGTGCAACGGTATCGATGGACGTTCGAACGGGCGTCGCGGGCCGCGTCTTCAATGAGCTGCCGGGTGCGAGCCGACGCCCCGGACAGTTTCAAGAAGCTCCCCCAGCCGTGCGGCGCCGTTTCCTCGTCGACGCCAAATCGCCACAGGCCGCCTCCGTCCCGGTGCTCGGCATCCTGACTGGGATATTTCAGCTTGCCGCCGAAATTACGAATGGCAGTTTTCGCCGCGCTCCGCTCCCAGACCTCGTTGCGAGAGAACCAGACGGCCGGTTTGGCTCCGTCGCCGAGAAGTTCCGTTGCGGGTCGGATGACGCCCAGCTCCAGAATGAGCTCCGCGCGGCCGGTCCAGATCGTGTAATGCCACAGCATCGTCTCGTCGCGCACTAAATGTTGTGCAGATCGTTCTCAAAACTGTGCGCTTCGTTTCGCATTCCGGAAGTCACGCAGCCGGATACGGAGAGCAAGAGCACGGCAATGAGAATGATTCGGCGCATGTCGTTCCTCGTCTTGGACCCAGAGACGGCCGAATTGTACGAGTTTATCGATTTCCGTCCAGACCGGTTAAAATTTCGACGCGCCGCGGCGAAATTCGTGCCAGTCACGCAGCCCGACACGGCCGAATCGACTTGACGGCGGCTGCAGTCCGCCGGCTGAATCCCAGCCTTGCCTCGCGCACCGCGTTGGAATAAGATTCGCATCGCTTTTACCGGATAGTGTAACGGTAGCACAACAGGTTTTGGTCCTGTTTGTCTAGGTTCGAATCCTAGTCCGGTAGTTTTTTCTTTAGCAGGCAGTCTTTTGCCCGACGCCCCGGCCATCCGAACCATCGACTTGACCAAGCGCTACGGCGCGCACGCGGCGCCGGTCTTCGCGCTGCGAGGCGTGACGCTGGAAATCGCACGCGGAGAACGCGTAGCTCTCCTGGGAAAATCGGGTTCCGGGAAATCAACGCTGCTCAATGTTTTAGGCGGCCTCGACCGGCTGACGCAGGGACGCGTGACCGTTGCCGGACACGAATTGGATCGGATTTCGGGGCGCGGTCTGGCCCGGTTCCGTTCGGAATCGGTGGGGATGATTTTTCAGTCGTTCAATCTGATTCCGTCGCGCACGGCCCTGGAAAACGTCGAACTGCCGATGATCTTTGCCGGTCGCGCCGTGCGCGAGCGACGATCAGCAGCCCGCCGGGCCTTGGAATCGGTGGGGCTGGCCGCGCGGCTCGATCACCGTCCTGCGGCCATGAGCGGCGGCGAAAATCAGCGAGTGGCCGTCGCTCGGGCGCTCGTCAACCGGCCCGAACTCGTGCTCGCAGACGAGCCAACCGGCAATCTCGACAGCTCCACCGCCCGCGAGGTGATGGCTTTGATCGTCGAACACGTCCGCGGGCACAATGCGACGCTCGTCCTGGTCACTCACGATGAAGAGCTGGCTGCGGAATGCACGACGCGGATCGTGCGGCTCAAGGATGGAGAGCTGCTGTGCGCGTGACGGACCTGTTGGTGTTTCCTGTCGCCGCACTGTGGCAGCAGAAGTCGCGGACGGCGCTGACGACGCTGGGGGTCGTGTTCGGCGCGTTTGTGCTGGCGGCCAGCCTGTCGATCAATCATGGCGTTCAGGAAACGATCGCCCGCGAATCGCATCGCACCGACGCTTTGCGACGGATCAATGTTCATCCGAAATGGGGCGGGCAGGAGCCCAGCGCGCCGCTGGAAGATGTCGTGGTGGAAGGGCGGATGTCTGACGCGAAACGCGAGCGAATTCGCCGGGCCCTCGCCGCCCATAAGAATTCGACGGGCGCGGCGCCGCCGACCAAACTGCTGACGGAAGAGACGTTGCAAAAGCTGGCCGCTCTCGAGCACGTGCAGGCGGTCGAACCCATTGTTTCCCTGTGGGGATTTGTGATCTTCGAAGGGGAGGCGATCCATGCCGGAATTCAATCGGCAAGGCCCCAGGACGCTCCCTATCTCAGGCGGGTGACCGCCGGCCGGTTTTTCGAAAGCGCCACCGAGCCCAGCGTCGTCGTCAGCGAGTTTCTGCTGTATCGCTGGGGCATCATCGACGATGCCGCGGTCGAAACGGCGCTCGGCAAGAAAATCCGGATTGAGATCCATTCCCGCCGAGCCCCGAGTCATGCCAGTCTACGAGTCTTTTTGGCCAGACCGGACGGGTCCGAGACGACGCGGGAAGAAATCGCGCTGCTCGCCAAACTGAGCAATCAACTTCCGGCGGCGCTCTCGAAGCTCGACCTGACCGCCGATGAAATCGAAATCTTACAGCAGGCTCTCAAGGACCCGCCGACCACGGGCGATGCAGACGTCGTCTCTGCCGAGGAATTTACGATTGTCGGCGTCATCCGGCAATCGACGGAAGAGGAATGGAAGGAGCGGCATTGGTGGGACGATCTGGGGGGTGGCTCCGACGTCTTTCTGCCGTGCCAGACCGCTGCAGATTTCTTTCTGAGCATTTCCGAGAATCGTGCGACCGGCATTCCCCAGGCCACGCTGGTCGCCGACGATGAAGAACACGTCAAGGAAATCGTGCAGCATGTTGAGGACTTCGGGTTGCGGGGTAATGCGCCGATCGAATTCATCGAGCGCGAGCGATTGACCTGGCGGCTGGTCTTCGGCGGCATGACGTGCATTGCCGCGGTGGCCCTGCTGGTCGCCGCCATGGGGATCGCGAACACGATGCTGATGAACGTGCTCGAGCGGACCCGCGAAATCGGCGTGATGAAGGCGGTCGGCGCCGCGGGGTCGCACATCCAGGCCATCTTTCTGATCGAGGGAGGGCTGATCGGCACAGTCGGCGGCGGCCTGGGTTTGCTATTGGCCTGGGGCGCGTCGATCCCGGGAGACGCCTGGGTGCGCTCGATGGTCGAGCGCGATATGAACGTCAAACTGCATGACTCGCTGTTCGTATTTCCGCCCTGGCTGAATTTGACGGTCATTCTGTTCGCCGTCGTCGTCACGACTTGCGCCGCCTTCTATCCCGCCCGCCGCGCCGCGCTGGTCGACCCCGTGGCGGCGCTGCGCCATGAGTGATTAGAATCCTTCGCAAGTTCAGTTTTGGTCACAGAGAAAACCATGCGAGAAAGTGAAATCGTGTCTGCTATTTCGAAAAGGTATCTGATGCTCCGACTCGCCCTCGTCTTGTTTGCGTTCGTTCTGTCGGCATTTATTGTGACGACGCCGGCTGTTGCTCAGGATGCGGCATGGAAACTTGTGTGGAGCGACGAGTTCGACGGCAAATCGCTCGACTACAGCAAGTGGGAAGCCGAAGTGAATGCCTTCGGAGGCGGCAATCACGAATTGCAGATGTATACGGATCGGAAGGAAAACCTGCGCGTTGCAGAGGGTCGCCTGATCATCGAAGCCCGCAAAGACCGCCCTGACATCTCCGGGACCGTGAGGGACTATTCTTCCGCACGAATCCGCACCAAGCATCGTGGCGACTGGAAGTATGGCAAGTTCGAAGTGCGAGCCAAGCTCCCGGCAGGTCAGGGCGTGTGGCCGGCGATCTGGTTGTTGCCCACGGATGAAGTCTACGGCACTTGGGCCTCCAGCGGCGAAATCGACATCATGGAATTCAAAGGCCAAGAACCGAACGTCGTCTGGGGAACTCTGCACTATGGCAAGCGTTGGCCCGACAACAAACACACGGGGACGCAGAAAATTCTGTCCACAGGCAACTTGACCGACGACTTCCACACGTACACCCTCGAGTGGGAAGAAGGGGTGATTCGCTGGTATGTCGATGGCGAGCTCTACCAGACACAGAAGGAGTGGACGTCCGCTGGCGGGAAGTTTCCCGCACCTTTCGATCAGCGGTTCCACATGATATTGAACCTCGCCATCGGCGGCGGCTTCGTCGGAAATCCGGATGCCACCACGCAGTTTCCGCGGCAGTATCTCGTCGACTACGTTCGCGTGTATCAGCGGCCCTAGGTTTCAGCGAATAATAAAGGAGGGGCCGAAGTAGTCCAGATACCGCGTCCCCTCCCCGGTGCCCGACAAGGACGGTGCCGGACACTGTGCGACGCCGACCGCGGGCGTTCGAGGAAGGTGGATCGAACGCCGGCGCAGTCGGCAGATTGATGAAGTGAGCGGGGCCGACGTCCACAAAGGAGAAATTTGAGCCATCGGTCCCGCCGAGTCGCGATGATTGGTCGTGGCTCGTTAAGAATTCTACGCGGTCCGAAAGCACCGAACAGGCGGATGCTCTCGATTCGTCCAGGGGCAGGCGGGACGCGAGGAATTGACCGAAAAATAGGCGGTCCAGGAAAAAGGCGGAAAGGGTGAATGAGCGGAGTGGTTAATCGGCTGCCAACGGATGAACTGGACAGTCTGGCGATGGGATTCCAACTTATTGCACCAGCGCCCGGTTGTCAGGTGCGCCGTTGCCGAACCCATTTCGCCGTTCAGACTCGGCGATGCCGGAACGCAACAAAATATACAACCGGCACGCGGGTCAGGATCGAGGCAAGGACCATTCCGAGCTTTGTTTCGCCGGAAACCAGTGACAAGCTCGTGTATTCGAGCTCCGGCTCGAATGTTTGCAGCGCGCTCCACAATCGCGCTTTGGCTTCTTCGACGGCCTCGCGATCCGGATCGAAGCACAGTATCGCGTCTTTGAAGCGGTGGCCGGCGTAGAGCGGCGCGAATTCTTCGAGCGTTTCTTCGACCGGTACTCCCAGCATGTTGACTCTGAAGTTCAGGGCGGCCCAGACATGCCGGAAACCGGTCTCCTCGATCAAATGCGCCAACAATCCGAATGATGGCTCGTCGCTGCCGCTCGACTGCGATTGCGAATCCCGCAGCAACTGCAGTAGCCGGGCGCGATCTCACGACGATCTTCGTCGAGCTTCCCCGATCCCTCCGGCAGGTGATAACCAGCCTGCCTGAGCAGGGGAAATGAACAACGATCGTGACTTCGAAATCGAGGCCGAAATCGCTCCCGCAACTGGGATTTATTTGCCGATCCGACAACGGTATGCTGATGGCATCGCAACCCGCGCTGATTCGAATCGATTCCTGTCTGTCGTCGACTGCCGCTGCTGTCTCGTCAATCTGCGAATCCGGAGATGGGTGTCATGTTGCAATTCGTTATGTTGCCGTTCACCGTGTCGCGCAGAACATGGCTGTCGGCGCCAACGCTCTGGGTGACGGCGACGGTCGCCTGGTTCGGCCTGGCTGGAGTTGGCGCCGGGGACGAACCGCCGCGGGAAACGGGAAACGAATCGCGGGAGAAGCTCGACCGCTTCGTCAAAGGCTATCAGTTGTTTCACGGGGCGGACCGCGTCCCGCTGGAAATGCAGGCCGAGCCGGTCTTGCGCTGGCCTAATTCAACGCGCGACACTCAAGAAGGGGCGACCTTCGTGTGGACCCGAAACGGCCGGCCCGAGGCCATTGCCTGCGTCTGGGAGAACGGCGGCCTGTGGGCGCATGCCTTCCATTCGCTGTCCGACAGCAGGCTGGTCGCCCGGCACAAGACGCAGACTTTCTGGCAAACCGAAAAACCGGGTCTCGAATTCAACCGGTTCCCCGATGCACCCGAACCGGCCGACTCCGCCGTGCAGAGGCTCGCGCAGATGAAGGACCTGGCCCGGCGCTTCAAGTGCCGCCTGGCCGACGTCAACCGGAAATCCGAGGAGCTGCGCCTGCTGCCGCGACCGTTGTACCGCTACAAGACCGAGCGCAAAGACCTCGGCGACGGGGCTCTTTTTGCATTCGTGCAGGGGACCGATCCGGAGGTCGTCCTGGTTCTGGAGGCCGCGCGCCACGACGGCAAATCGGAATGGCGTTATGCCCTCACTCGCCGCACGGGTTACGCCGTGGAGGCCGACCTCGACGGCAAGCCGAACTGGTCGGTGCCGGGCAGCAACGGCGGGACCGGCGCTCCGTGGTTCGTAGGGACGCTCGGCAGTCTGAACTGATAGACTTTGGTCAATGAGCGGATGTGGCCGATCCGCAGGCCGTAGCCTGCTTCCACGTGTGCGGAATAGAATAAGGCTCTCGAAGGAAGCCGATTCCGACGAGAGCCTGGAATTAGCCGAGACCTTCCCGCTTTACGGCTTCTTATGTTCCGGCGCTGTGCAGCACTTCTGTACAGCGGCGCAACAGCCCTTATTCTCGTCGCAGCACTTCAAACCCTTTTCGCAACAGCCGAGTCGAGCGGTCGCTTCGCAGCAGGGGCTCTTTTCTTTGCAGCAGGCGAGTTTGGCAGTGCAGCAGTCCTGCGGCTTCTCGCTGGCGACGACGCCTCCCGTGACCATCAGGCCACCTCTCCCCAGGGACAGCGCTTCGGTGGCGGCCCAACGTCGCCGTCCTCGCTCGTCCAAGTCTTGGGCGATATTGGCGAACTTCTGTCGAATCCTTTCGATGACTTGTGCCTCCGGCATCCACGCATCATGCCCGTTTACTCAAACCGTTGCTATCCCATTTTCGGCAGCTTATTGGGTTCCGGTGCCTTAGGGTGTTCCGGGGAAACATGGGAACTTAGAATGAATTGTTCGTCGGTCGCGTCGTGCGTCAACTTCACGCAATACCGGACACGCAATGTCCCAACCATCTCATGCCACGACCGAAGATGCCGAACGCCTGCGCGTTACGTTGGCGAGCATTGGCGATGGTGTGATCTCTACCGATGATCATGGGCGCGTCGCATTCGTCAATCCCGTCGCCGAGGCGCTCACCGGGTGGAAAGAGACAGATGCCCGCGGAAAACCCTTGTCGGAAGTGTTCCGTATTGTCAATGAACTTACGGGACTGCCTGCGGAAAATCCGGTCGAGCGTGTGCTGCGAGAGGGCATTACACTGGGGTTGGCGAATCATACGATGCTCATCGCACGGGATGGACGTGCGACGGCGATTGATGACAGTGCCGCGCCGATCAGAGATGCCCAAGGAAACATCCGCGGGGTCGTGTTTGTATTTCGCAACGTGACGGAGCGGCGGAAGCTGGAGGTCGCCGCCGGTCGTTTGGCGGCGATTGTCGAGTCATCCGACGACGGCATTATCTCGAAATCTCTCGACGGCATCATCACCACCTGGAATGCCAGTGCCGAACGGATCTTTGGCTACGCGGCAACCGAGGCGATCGGACAACCGATCAGCATTCTGGCCCCCAAAGACCATCTCGACGAAATGCCCGACATTCTCGCCCGAATTCGTCGCGGGCAGCGGATCGACCATTTTGAGACCATCCGCTGCCGCAAGGATGGAACCCGGATTCACGTCTCGGTATCCATTTCCCCCATCAGGAATGAGCATAACGAAGTAATCGGTGCGTCGAAAACGGTCCGCGACATCACCGAGCGGTTGCGGGCCGAGGAACAACTGCAGGCGCTGCTGCTGGCCGAGCAATCAGCCCGGGCCGAGGCCGAGCGCGCCAACCGGATGAAGGACGAATTCCTGGCGACGGTGTCACACGAAATCCTTACGCCGCTGAATGCGATACTGGGTTGGGCGCACCTGCTGCGCACGGGCCAGCTGACGACCTCCGAGACACAGGAGGCACTCGACATCATCGAGCGAAATACGCGCGATCAGGCCCGCATCATCGAAGATATTCTCGACATGAGCCGTATCGTCTCGGGCAAGATCGCACTGGATTTCGGGCCGGTGGAATTGCAGTCGGTGATCGAGGCCGCGCTCGCGACGGTGCGTCCTGCCGCGGAAGCCAAAGGCATCATTCTCGACAGCGAACTGGATTCGACCACCGGACCGGTGTTGGGGGACGCGGGCCGCCTGCAGCAGGTGGTCTGGAACATCCTTTCCAACGCCATTAAGTTTACGCCCAAAGCGGGACGCGTCGAGTTACGATTGTCACGAGTCGGGTCCAATATCGTGACTTCCATCACCGACACCGGCGTCGGAATTGGCAGCGATCTTCTGCCCTACGTATTCGATCGGTTCCGGCAAGCGGATAGCTCGAGCCGGCGCATCCACGGGGGATTGGGGCTGGGCCTGGCCATTGCCAAGCAGCTTGTCGACCTGCACGGGGGACAGATTACCGTGTCCAGTTCCGGCGAGGGAAAGGGTTCAAGATTTGTCGTTGCGCTGCCCGTCCGCGCATTGCAATCAGAACAGGAGCCCAACGAGAACGCTGTGGCGCCGTTTCAACCATCCGCGCCATCGCCAAGCCTGTTGAACCTGACGGTCCTCGTTGTCGACGACGACAACGATTCCCTGCGTCTTGTGCAACGTCTGCTCATGTCGCAGGGAGCAGCGGTGGTCACGGCCAGTTCTGCCGGAGAAGCCTTTGATCTCCTGCGAGAATATCGTCCGCACGTTCTCATCAGCGACATCGGGATGCCGAACGAAGACGGCTATGATCTGATGAAGAGAGTCCGCTCTCTTGATTCGGCTGAAGGTGGCGATACCCCTGCGGCGGCCCTGACGGCCTTTGCTCGTTCGGAAGATCGCACGCGCGCCCTTCTGGCCGGATATCAAACGCACGTCGTGAAGCCGGTCGATCCATCAGAGTTGATCGCCGTTGTCGCGGCACTTGCGGGGCGTACGGGTCGGTAATGGCCCAGCACGTCCTGATTTCCTGCGAACCGAATCCATTTTTCCGTGAACCTTTTCTTGACGAGCGGCGTCTAATCAGGTGCAGAGGGGAAATCTCCCCTCGCACAAAACAGGAGAGGTTGCCTTCCATGTCTTTCTTGCGGTCGAGTCTCATATCCGAAGGGTGTTTTACACGGCCATTCGCCGATCAACCGGCGAATAACCAGACCGTGTATCCCCTGCGCCTGTGACCCGGCCGAAAGCCTACGAGCATTTCCCAAAGCCCGGTGTCACAGCGACAACGGGCTTTTTTCATGGAGTTTATCTGGGTCGGTAGCTGAGACGGCGTAGCGCCAGGCTGAAAACCCGGAGACGTGGATTCGAGCACCACCTGACCCACTTGTGCTCAGCGTGCGCGCATGGCTCGTTCGTCTACCGGTCCAGGATGCTGCCCTTTCAAGGCGGAGGACGGGGTTCGACTCCCCGGCGAGCTACTGAAGATAGGGGTGAAGGGTAATGGTGACCTGCGTGCGTCGGAAGCACGAGATAGTGGGTTCGATTCCCACCACCCCGATGTTTAGCCCGGTGGTGTAACGGAAGCATGTCGCTCTGATACGGCGGCAGCGGTGGTTCGACTCCACCTCGGGCTACTGGAAACTAAAGAACGGAGACCGGAAATGATCACACGACGATTGAAACGCGAGCCTCGGATCAGGTTCCGGGGTCGTGGTGTAACGGCAGCACAGCAGACTTTTAATCTGGCAGGCGAGGGTTCGATCCCTTCCGGCCCCACTGGAATATCCGCCTCGAAATAGCGAACGGCTCGTAGCTCAACGGTGAGAGCAGGCTCCTTATAAGAGCCCGACGAAAGTTCGACTCCTTCCGGGCCGATCAGCGAGAAACAGCAGACAACACGGGATCAAGGTGTTAGCGGCAGCACACTCGGTTCTTACCCGAGGCAGTGAGGGTTCAAGTCCCTCTGGTCCCATTGGAAATCAGGCACTGGTCGTTCAGCGGCAAGGACTCCGCACCCGTAATGCGGAAACGTGGGTTCGAGTCCGGGCACCGCCGCGAATAGCGGAGGTCCGGTGCTCTTGCGGTGGCTCTTTGACAATTTGTTTTGCGTGTTTCGCACCCATGATGTAGCGGAAGCCTGCCGGCTTGCCATGTCGGACGTGCGGGTTCAACTCCCGCTGGGTGCTCTTCGTTCAGCGTGTGGGAAAGCCTGGGAATCCGCCTGCCTTGGGCGCAGGAGATCGTCAGTTCGAATCTGACCACGCTGACTCTATTGCGGTGGAGCTCGTGCTGGTACGAGCAGGCGGCTGTTAACCGCCCTGACACAGGTTCGATTCCTGTCGCCGCAGCTTCACGGAAGGGCAAGCCAACTGGCGATGGCAGCGGTTTCGAAAACCGTCGAGCGATGAGCCTTGGGGGTTCAACTCCCCCTCCTTCCGCTTTTTGAAACAAGTGTGCCCTTGGCCGAGCGGCAAAGGCGCCAGCCTTCCAAGCTGGAAAGGCGGGTTCAACTCCCGCAGGGCACTCTCGGGGATCGGCTAACGGTAGGCTGCCTGCCTTTGAACCAGGCGACGGAGGTTCGAATCCTCCTCCCCGAACCTTTTCACGGAAAGCGAGTCTCTCATGGCTGACAACACTGCGGGGTGGTTGCTGCTGGTAGCAACGCCTGGCTCTGAACCAGGAGGGCGTTGGTTCGATTCCAACCCCCGCAACTTTACGGAAGTCATCCGGCTGGATGAGGAGCCTGTCTTGAAAACAGGTGAGGGCAACACCTTTGTGGGTTCGAGTCCCACGGCTTCCGCTCGACATCATTCACAACACGGGCTCATCGTCCAACAGGAAGACGCCGGTCCTGCAAACCGGAGATTCGGGTGCGATTCCCGGTGAGTCCACTTTTCCAAGCGATACGATCCCGTGGTCCAGCGGCGAAGACTCCTGGCCTACACCCAGGCAACGATGGTTCGAGTCCATCCGGGACTACTCGCGCACGGAAAAAGATCGCCTGCCGGAGGC
>DASYAR010000592.1:0-16207 GCA_036501235.1 Planctomycetaceae bacterium | reverse complement strand
CGACGGGGCTCCGGTGACGCCTGCGAGCCAGTCGACCTGGGTCCGTTTCGTGCTGCCGGTGGCTTCGAAAGAATACATTCCCGACAAGCTGATCCCCAAGGCCAGCGAAAGAACGTCGGCAACCGATCCCTCTGCAGGTGGCAAGCCGTGATTGAGACCAAGAAACTGACCAAGCGCTACGGCAATCTGATCGCCGCCAACGAAGTCGACATCAATCTCGACGAAGGGGACGTGTTCGGTTTCATCGGCCCCAACGGCTCGGGCAAAACGACCACGATGCGGATGCTGGCGACGCTGCTCAACCCCGATTACGGCGAAGCGTATGTCTGCGGGAAGTCGATCTACACCCATCCGCAGGAAATCCGCCGGCTCGTAGGCTTCATGCCCGACTTCTTCGGCGTCTATGACGACATGAAAGTGATCGAATACCTCGAATTCTTCGCCGCGGCGTATCGCATCAACGGCCCGGGCCGCCGTCGGGTGTGCGAAGAAAAGCTCGAGCTGGTCGACATGACGTTCAAGCGCGACGCGATGGTCAATCAGTTGTCGCGCGGCCAAACGCAGCGCATCGGGCTGGCGCGGGTCCTGCTCCACGAACCTCAGGTGCTGCTGCTCGACGAACCGGCCAGCGGCCTCGACCCGCGGGCCCGCATTGAAATTCGCGGGTTGCTCAAGAGGCTGGGAGAGCTCAAAAAGACGATCATGGTTTCCAGCCACATCCTTCCCGAGCTGGCGGACGTCTGCAACAAAGTGGGCATCATCGAGAAGGGCATTCTGTACGTGAACGGCCGTGTCGACGACGTCATGAAGCAAGTGCGGCAGGCGATCATTCTGCACATTCGCGTGGTGGCTGACGCTGAGCGGGCCGCCAAGCTCATCGAACAACATGGCGACGTCGCCCACGTCGAGATCCGCCCCCCCGATCTGATTGTCGTGACGCTGAACAAGGGGATCCACGACTACAGCTTTATCCCGACGCTGCTTTTCGAGAGCGGCCATCGGCTCGTGCTGTTTCGAGAAGAAGAACTCAACCTCGAAACGGCGTTCATGGAATTGACACGGGGCCTCGTGCAGTAGTCGCATGACGCGATCGACCGTTTCGCGCCGAGGCGCAGCCGAGTGCCCTTAACCGAACGCCGTCCCAAACGATCGAATCAATTCGCTGCGGGAGCTGCGGCGTCCGGACGATCCAGCAAACCGTTGGCGATGAGCGCCTGCACGAACTTGCGGGCGACGGGGCCGGCCGCGTGGCCCCCCGATCCAGCGTTTTCGAGGACCACGACGAAGGCGATTTTCGGACGACCGGCCGGGACGTACCCGGCAAACCACGCATGGTCGGGCTTGCCGCCCCCCGGCTCGGCCGTCCCCGTTTTGCCGGCGATCGCGATTTCGGGGAGCCGCACGGTTTTGTATCCCGTGCCGTGCGGATCGGCGACGACCTTCACTAATCCGCGGCGGACGGCGTCCAGCGTTTGCGATGAAAGGTCGGGGATTCGGTGTGCGTCAGTCGGGCCGGCGCGATCGTCGATTCCTGCGTTGACGACGTTCGCAGGCCCTGCCGAATCGACCATCCGTGGCACGACCAGCTTGCCGCCGTTCGCGACGGCGGCCAACAGGCGTGCGACCTGCAAGGGCGTCGTGGTCAGGCGACCCTGGCCGATCGCCAGTTGCAGCGCGTCGCCATTCGATCGCAATGCCCGGCGATCGGTTGCCTGCTGGGGCGAAGCCATGGGAAGATTGCCGCCGCGCTCGCCAGGCAAGTCGATTCCCGTGGGACGGCCGAACCCGAACCGTCCGCCCCAATCCGAAATCGGCGCTGCGCCGATCCTGCGGGCCGCGTCGAAAAAATAGACGTTGCATGAGCGGGCGAGGGCGTCGGCCAAATTGAGGTCGCCATGCGAGACGCCGAAGTTACGGAAGATGAGACAGCGGT
This sequence comes from Planctomycetaceae bacterium, assembly GCA_036501235.1. Lineage (GTDB taxonomy): Bacteria > Planctomycetota > Planctomycetia > Planctomycetales > Planctomycetaceae > JACQFH01. The sequence continues at coordinate 14,274 of DASYAR010000592.1, read as the reverse complement.
AACGGTCGGGATCGTCGAGATAGCCCTGACAGTGAAACGTCCGTTCGGGATCGAGACGGCCGCTTTCGAGAAACGCGATGGCGCTCAAGACCTTGAAGACCGACCCGGGAGGCAGCGCCATTTCGGTCGCCCGATGAAACAGCGGCTTTCGCGGGTCGGCCAGGATTTCGTTCCACGCCTGATCGTCGTGCTCGACAAACAGGCGCAAGTCAAACCGTGGGGCCGTGGCAGCCGCCAGGACCGCCCCGGTTCGCACATCGAGGGCGACAATCGCCCCGCCGGGCGGAATCGGCAACGATTTGCCGTTCGTTTCATCGATTTGCTCATGATCCAGACAATCGTCGAGCAATCGTTCGGCAGTTTCCTGTAAAGGGAGGCATAGCGACAGCACGAGATCCTGGCCGTAGCGCGGCTCGCGAACATCCTCGGTTCGCACGACTTCACCGCGACGGTTGAGAATGAGCTTTCTCATTCCGCGCAGTCCGCGCAAATGCCGTTCGTAGTACCGTTCGAGCCCTGTCCTGCCGAATCGATCTCCCGACTGATAATCGAGCGGGTCGCCGTTTGGAAACCGCCGCCGGCGGGTCTCGAGCGTTTCGTCGTCGAGAGGCGTCCTATAACCGATCAGGTGTGGCGCGACGTTTCCGTGCGGGTAGATGCGTCGCGTCGCCACGACGACGCGCGTCCCGGGAAACAATTCGGAATGCGACTCGACTTCGATGGCCGTTTCGATTGGTATCTCGGGAACAAGCAAATGGTAGTCGAGTTGTTCGCGAACCACGAGCGGTTCGATCGCTTCACGGACGGGGGGAGTCGTCAGCGTCTGAACGATGGATTGCCAGGTCCTGTCCCAGAAACCGGAGGCCGGCTGGCTGAGCGATTCGTCCGTCGGACGGTCCGTGTCGCGTGCCGAGCGGCGGTTGTCGACCTGTTCGAAAATGTGCTCGACGCGGCGCTGGATTTCGCGCCGCCGCGAGACGAGAGTCCTGGTGCTTAGTCCGGTCAATTTCGAGATTTGCCGCCAGAGCTCATCGCGAGCGTGTAAGACGCAATCGCGTTCGCGAGAGACCTTCTCGGGATCTCGGCGTGACGGGCGATCAAGTCGCGACAGCGCCTGCGCCTTGAGCCACGCGGGATCGGGTGGGTCCTCCAGCCAGCGATAATGGACTTTCAGCCCGAAGACCTGCTGGTCTTCAGCGAGCACTTCGCCGTCGGCGGCGATGATTCTTCCATCGCGGCTGGTAATCGTCTCGAGCCGTTCGGTGGTGCGGTCGAACTCGGCGGCATAGTCGTCCGACATTTGCGTTTGTACGAACATCAACCGGACGGCGATCGCTCCCAGCGCGAGGGCAATGCCCGCATACAGCACGGCAATTCGCAGACCAGGACGGCCATCCAAACCGCGATCGCTTGACGGCCGAATCGTCGCAAATTCCGAGCGGTACGGATTGTCGGCGCGGTTCAGCATGGCTATTCCGTCAGCATCCGCCATTGATTCGAGACCGAGTGTGACGCCGTGGCCGATCTTTCCGTCACGTCTGACGCAAACAAGCGAATGACATAGGCCGCTCCCATGACGATGACGCCCGTGTACAAAGCAGACCCGGCAGAATGGATGGCCAGCGGTACGAAATCGATGGAGCGACCGTCTGCAAAACTGCGACAGACCTGGTTGATCAGCAGCACGCTCCCGATCAGAGGCAACGAGAGGGCCGCGAGACTCCATGTCGAATTGATCCGGCTTTGGTTTGCCGCATATCGCAGGATCAACGTGGCGATTGCATAGCAGACGATCTGGGGGCCAAGTCGACCCTCAGAGAGACAATCGGCCAAGACTCCCCAGACTGCCGCGAGCAATACGCCCTGTGCCTGGCCGACTCGCACCACGATTACGACCAGACCTGCCAGGATCAAATGCGGTGCAATTCCGGCAATTGCGAGGTCGTGGGCAATCGCTGAATGCAATGCACAGATTGCATAGGTGCAGGCTGCAATCAGGACGAACTTCATGGCACGCAACGGTTCACGAGGAAAAAATCGCGGTTGGCAAAACCTTCAGTGGCGGTTCAGTTGGCAAGGATCCTCTCGGGATTTGCCGCGCGGCGCAGAATCAGTATGGTTTCCAATCTCACCGTGGCGGCTGCGGGTTTGACCCAGACGGACCAGTCCTGGGCACCCGGCTCGAGCTCGGCTCGAACGACTTGGCCGTAATACATGGGAGTTGGGAGCACGCCGTCGGCACCGCCGGTGAAAACCTCATCGCCAACATTGACGGGATCGGTGATGTGTGTGAGCCGGCACAACTCTGAGCCGTCGGCCACCAGGGTTCCTTCTGCGCCAAACGCAAGCAGGCCGCGCGATGTCCGCCGTGCGAGCCTGGCCCGTCCGCTGTAACCCGGATCAGTGACCAGCCGCAGCGTGCTGCTGTAACGTCCCACATCGGCGATTTTGCCGATGACGATTCGGCCGGCATAGACGGCGTCTCCGGGAGAAATATCGGCGTCGTTTCCCAGGTCGACGAGCGGGCGTGAGTTTTCGAGAACGAGGGCCGATTCGGCGACGCCATTTTTGGCGCCCGCCGCCAGGAATTGCTTTCCTCGCCAGAGCGCCGCAGTTTCTGCTCCCATGACGCGGGCTTCGATGAGCTGAATTGTCGCCAGCGGCGGGTGGATCGGAGAAACGGGCGACAAGCCGGACTGCTCGGTCAGGTCTTTTACCTTTTCGCGAAGTCGTGCGGACTGGATCTCTAATTGACGATTCGACAGCCGCAGCGATCGAAGTTCTTCGTCACGTGCGGCGGCGGATTGCGGTGTTTCGGACGAATGCATAGGCGATTTGAGCCAATGTCGCACAGTGTCCGCAGTCGCGTGCACCGCCAGTTGACCGGGACGCAGGGCATCGCGAACGAGATTTCGCAGCGGGCGCGTCGCGTCGGGAGGGACGAAAGACAGCGCGATCCCACAGGCCAAAGTCGTTGCCGGCAACCAGCGGAGGATCGGGGGATTTTGCATGGGGGGTGACAAGAGGCAATTCACCAGGGGGCTGACGCCCCCCGCTCGTCAACGGAACGATTTATACGTCTTCGTCGCCGGCGTCGAAGCTGTCGCGCCAATCGGCGAGGTGATCGAGACAAATGGCCGTGCCGCGGGCGACCGTCGTCAGCGGATCCGGGTCGACGCGCACCGGAATATTCAATTGTTCCGACAGGAAAACATCCAATCCTCGCAACAAGGCTCCGCCGCCGGTGAGAACGACACCCTGATCGACGAGATCGGCGACGAGCTCGGGATCGCATTGCTCGATCGCGTTCTTGAGACACGCGAGAATCGCTCCCACCGGCTCCGAAAGCGCCATGCGCATCTCTTCGCTGGTGACGACCGCCTTGCGCGGCACGCCGCCGATCAAGTCGCGGCCGCGAACTTCGGCCGACAGTTCCTGGTCGAGAGGCGCTGCTGATCCGATTTCGATTTTGATCTGCTCGGCCGTCTGCTTGCCGATGCCGAGCGAGTAGTGCTGCTTCAGGTATTCGACGATGGCTTCGTCCATTTCGTCGCCGGCAATGCGGATCGAGCGGCTGGCGACAATGTCGGCCAGGCTGAAGACCGCCACGTCGGTCGTCCCCCCGCCGATATCGCAGACCATGCTGGCCAGCGGTTCCGAAATCGGCAGGCCGGCTCCGATGCCGGCTGCTTTCGATTCGGGAATCAGAAACACCTGGCCGGCGCCGGCCCGCTCGGCACTGTTGAACACGGCCCGTTTTTCGACGGCCGTGATGCTGCCGGGAATGGCGATCACCACGCGAGGCCTGAGGCCGCCGCTGCGACGACTCGCTTTTTGGATAAAGTACCGCAGCATGGCTTCGCACAACTCGAAATCGGTGATCACGCCATCTTGCAGCGGTCTGACGGCGGTGATCGAATCGGGAGTCCGTCCGAGCATCTGTCGCGCGAGCTTACCCACGGCCGTACCGCGGCCCAAAACTTTGCGAGTCCCTTTTTCGAGAGCGACGACAGAGGGCTCGTCGAGCACGATGCCGCGCCCCTGGACGGCCACCAGCGTGTTGGCGGTTCCCAGGTCGATTGCGAGGTCCGGGCAGAGCCAGCGGCGCAGTCGGTTCAGCATCCTTGCTCCGGCTGACACAAATGTCGAATTAACAGGGAGTTACGCGGCGGGAAATGTATCCGAATCGCCAGATTGCGGCAAGAGGGGCGTCTTGCGTATGTCGCGCGCGACGACCACAAATGCCAGGAAGTCGTACAATCCGTGCGCTACGACCGGGGCCAGCAGGTTCTCGCTGACGTCGAGCGTCCACCCCAGATAAGCTCCGATCAGGCCGGCCGTCACCGCATAAGCCGGCGTGATGAAATGCACCAGGCCAAACAGGATGTTGCTCCCCCAGATTCCGAGCTGGGAATGCAATACGCCGCGAAACAGCAATTCTTCGCCGACGCCTGCCACCAAGGCGACCAACAGCAGGTCATACCAGCGGCAGGCCAGTAGCGACGGCCCCAACGCCTCCAGCAGAAAGTGCTTGATCTTTCGAAAAGGACCTAGAGGAAACCGATACGCCACGGCAAATAAGCAGAACATCGGAACGGTTGCCGCCAGCCCCGCAATCAGGCCTCTTCGATCCCAGGCGAAGTGCGCGAGGGGATCGATGTTAAAGCACCAGCCGAGAGCCGACGCCAGACCGACGAGGCTGCCTTCGAACAGGATGGCCGCCGTGAGGAAATCATAACGGTTGGACAGGTCGAGCATCGCAGGTTGGTCTTGCCGGAAATCGTCGGAAATGCCACATTACGACCCCCTTGCGTCTCCGGGATACGGTCTGCGCCCCGGCGGCGCCTGGCAACCGTCTCTCGCGTCCGCCTCTCACGTCGTCGGGGTTCACTCTCCCAAATGTTTCGCTTTTTTGCCAGCCTGATGCTGCTGTGCCTGTGTGGCCCGATTTCGGGGTGCACGGTCTTCCGGCCGGCGACCGTTTCCGGAAATCCGATCTTCGTTCCTGCGCACAACGAAGAGGTGCTCTGGGAAAGGACGGTCGACGTGGTTCACGACTATTTCGAGCTGGCTCGCGAAAACCGAATTGTCGGATCACAGCCCGGTGTGATCGAGACCCGCTACAAAGTGGGGTCCAGCCTGCTCGAACCCTGGAATCATGACTCCTACGGTCTCGAAAACCGCGCCGAGAGCACTCTGCAATCGATCCGCCGCAAGGCGTACATCAACATCATCCCTGCTCAGGGGGGATATCTCGTCGGCGTCGAAGTCCTCAAGGAAATCGAAGATCTGCCCGGTGTGGCCAACCTCACGGCCGGTGGCGCCACATTCCATCAGGCGAGTCCTTTGCGCCGCGACCTCGATCTGGTGGTCGGGCAGTCGTCTCCCTCCGGATGGGTCGCCCGCGGCCGCGACGAAGCGCTCGAAGCAGAAATGCTGCGCCGGCTGCAATGGGCGTATACGCGCTGACGCGAAGGTCTTGAGCAAAGTCGCAAAGAGGCAAGTTCGACGCATGTCGATTCACGTCGGGCTGGCCTCTTCGCGCCACAGTTTCGCGAATCAGGCGCTTACCCGGCGCTCGCGTTCGTAGCGATACGCACGGCGGGGTGCTCTCCGGTGCGGAACTGATTCAGATCGAGCGGGCGCGCCAGCACCTCGGCCAGCAGACGAGGCTGCTCTTTCAGGATCTGCGGCAACCACACCGTAAACCGGCTCCCTTTGCCCAGTTCGCTGCTCAGCGTGACGTCTCCTCCGAGCAACTTCGACAATTCCCGAACGATCGACAGCCCCAGCCCCGTGCCCGCATACTCGCGCGTCAGCAGGCTCTGTCCGTTTCCCGGTGCAGTGTTTCCCTGGCGGAACTTTTCGAAGATAGTCTCCTGATCCTCGAGTGGGATGCCGACTCCCGTGTCCTCGACGACGAGATCGAAAGTTTTTTCGTCACGCAGGTTGGCATTGAGCTGGACACGCCCCCCCTCCGGCGTGAATTTGACGGCGTTCGACAAGAGGTTATACAGGATCTGCTGAATTTTGCCCGTGTCCTGGACGAGCAGCGGCAGCCGGGGATCGACCTCGAACGTCAACTCGATATTGCGCCGTTCGGCGAGCGGTTTCATCATCCCGGACAACCTCTCGACCAGGTCGCCAATCGAAAATTCGACGATGTGCAGGTCCATTTTGCCCGCCTCGATCTTGGCCAGGTCGAGAATGTCGTTGACCAGGGTCAGCAGGTCTTTGCCGGAGGTCTGGATATTCTTCACGTAGCGCTGTTGCTTTTCGTTCAGGTTATCGGCGCCGGCCAGCACGTCGGAAAATCCCAGGATACTGTTCAGCGGCGTGCGCAACTCGTGCGTCATCGTCGCCATGAATTCGTTTTTGATGTTGTTCAGCTCGAACAATTGCATATTGGCCTGCGCCAGTTCGTCCACCTTGCTGTCGAGGGCCGTATTCACCTGGCGCAATTCCTCTTGCACGGCGACGAGGTGCCGCAGCATCCGGTTGTAAGCCTGGCTCAATTCTTCGAATTCGTCGCCGGTGCGGATGTCGGCGCGACGGTCGAGGTTGCCACGCGAGATCGCGTCGGAGACTTCCTTCAAGTGCAGCACCGGTTTGACGATCACGTAGCGGGCGATGGTAAACGTGGCGACCATCGCGAGAAACGTGGTGACGATGGCCGTCGTCAGCAGCATGGCGTTATTGAATGCGCGGGCGCGCTCGGTGGGCCCCATCGGAATCGTGACCTTCGCCATTCCGATCAGGTCCCCTTCTTTGAGATGTTCTCCCAGAATGCCGGTGTGGCACTCGACGCACGATTTCTTGGCCCGCACGGCGCCGTAATAGTGAAACTCGCTCTTCTTCTCTTCGTTCTCCGTCGTCCGCGTCACTTCTTCTTTTCCGTGCTGCAATTCGTTCAGCGCGTCATAGTCGACCTGGTCGGTGGGGCTCTTTTGCGGATCATCCGTCTTGGCCTTGAGAAGGTCCCAGCGATAGTCGGCCAGGTCCCGAGGCTGCGCTTCTTTCGACATGATTTCGATGTTGCGACTGAAAACGTCGTCCAGTTTGTCCTTCTCGGACCATTCCCAATGGCGCTTGAGAATGATCGGCAAGACCATCAGCCTGCCGGTGATCCGATTCTGCTCCTCCACCAGTCCCGAGGTCAGGCTGCCGTACAACCCGAAGGAGAGGGTGATCAGGATCAGGAGCCCGCCGCCAAACAGGAAACGGCACTTCCGTTCGAGGCTCGTTTCACCTAACAGCCGTTTGAAGGTGCGGTAAGACATGGGCGTGTATCATACCCGCAAATGGCGAAAATGACGAAGGCCGAAATCGGATTGCCTCAGGAAATCGAAACTCGAAATACAGAAATTCCGGCCAATGTTGACGGCATTTACCGCTGACAGGCACGACAAAAAAATGTCGAGCGCTGGGCCTGCACGATGCGGACGATCGGCGGCCCCTGGCAGGTCGGGCACGATTCGTGCTCGCGATCATAAACGCGATGCGCGTTTTGATAGCCCCCCTCCTGATTGAGCGCATTGCGGTACGTGCCGTCCGAGAGGGTCGAGCCCTCGTGCAGAATTGCCGTTTCCAGCACGGTTCGAACGGCCACGGCAAGTCGGTCGATACGGCTGGCGCCCAGTCGGTCGGCCGGTCGTGCCGGGTGAATGCCTGCCAGATGAAGAATCTCACTGGCGTACAGATTGCCGATGCCGGCGACCAGTTTCTGATCGAGCAGCGCCACCTTGATCGGCCGGGAGGTTTGCTTCAGACGCGTGCGCCATCCTTCGACGGTGATTTCGAGCGCGTCAGGGCCGAGAAAGTCGTCGCCCAAGGCCTCGGCCAATTCCGACGGATTGAACAGCCGAATCGTTCCCAGCCCCCTGCGGTCCCAGAACCAGAGCGATCCGGCCTGCCTCGTGCCGGCGAGGCGCCATTCATAGCGCAAATGTTCTCTGTCGGGCGGGTCGGCGAGAAGCATTAAGCCGGTCATGCGCGGTTCGATGACAAACGCTTCGCGGCTTGATAGATCCAGCACAATGCGCTTGGCGCGACGCCTGGCCGCGACGATGGTCTGTTCCCGACAGCGGCGCTGGATGGCCTGCAGGTTCGGTTTGATCGACAGCGGCCGGCACCGGCATGGGCAGCGCACGAAATCCACGATCCGCCTCCCTTCGACGAATGAACGGATCCCGCGGACCATCGTTTCGACTTCAGGCAGTTCGGGCATTTATCCCGCCAGCAATTGTTGTTCGAGCGTTTCGACAATGTCCGACAGCCGCCACGTCTGCGATGCGACTTTGACTTCGACGTTGTGCTCGATCCCGGTGGCGATTTTGTGATCGGCGGCAATCACCGTCGCATGATTGCGGCCTCCGAAATACTCGCCGATCTCGCTGTACGCGGCCCGGGTATGACGCCGGGCCAGAAACATCGCCAGCATCCGCGGCTCGCTGACCGATCGAGTTCGCCGCGACGATTTGAGGTCGACCGCCTCCACGCCGAACATGTCGCAGACGACCCGTTCGATGTCGGCCATGCGCACGACGCGCAAACAATCGCGTTCGAGGTCGCCCAGAACTTCGCGGGCCGTGCCGGCCCCCACGCGCTTGCCCGTCATGCGATGATAAACCTGCAGACAGCATAAGGCCCCCTCGAGCTCACGAACGCTGCCGCCAAATCGCCGGGCCACGAACTTGAGCGCCTCGGGGCTGATTTCCGCGTTCATGCGCCGCGCCTTGCTGACGGCAATTCGCTCGCGCGTTTCCAGATCGGCAGGTTCCAGCCGGCAAATCATACCCGACAAGAATCGGGTCTTCAGCTCATCGCTGATCTTCGACAACAGCCGCGGATGCCGCTCGCCGCAGACGACCACCTGCTTCCCATGGCTCTCAAGCTGCTGGAATGTATGCAGGAATTCTTCCTGCACGACGCGCTTTGCATCCAGAAAATCGACGTCGTCGACCAGCAGCACGTCGACGGTGCGGAACCGCTGCCGAAACATGGGCAACGTGTGGCTGCGGAAGTTCTGCGTGAAGTGATTGGTGAACTGTTCCGACGTCAGAAACACGACGTTATGAGACGGATTTCTGCGCCGCACCTCGCGGTAAATCCCTTCCAGCAAATGCGTCTTGCCCGAGCCGACCGGCCCATAGATGAAGAGCGGTCCGGCGGCGCCATCGGGACGCTCGCAAACCTGCTGAACCGCTGTCAGGGCCAGCTTGTTACACGCGCCGCTGACGAAATCATCCAGATCGGCAAAACGCCGCCCCTGCGGAGGAGGAGCCACCGAAGCCGATGCCGGCGTTTCGCGAATTTCCAACTCGGGGACTGCCGAATTGTCTGCTGTCATACAAGGCGCTGGCGACCGTGCGAATGGCGCGCCGCTGATCTTGGCCCCCATCCCAGCTCCCGCCGGGACACTTCCTGAGACGAGCGCCAGAGTCGCGTCGACGTCGAACCGCAGATTGGCCGAGGGGCCGAGCACTGCTTGCGCGGCCTGCAGCAGGGCCGCGCGATGATGCTTCTGGAGCCACTTCTGCAGGAAGGGATTGGCGGCATAGACCACGAGTTGCGACCCCTCGATCGCCAATCGCGTCTTCTGACGAAACCAATGATCGAACTGGCGTTTCCCGATCAGTTCCGTCAGCATGAGCCTGATGACCTGAGCGGCGGACTTTCCCTGAGCCTGGTCCCCCGGTGCGACCTGATCGGTCACGATGGTTTCCGCGGGCTCGAAATCCTCATCCGAGAATTCCCCGGCATCGGCATAAACTGCGCATTCGGGCTGCATCGTGCGACCCCTCCGGCGCGCGCACCGACAACGGTTTTCACTGGGCGGAACGACAGCGCGGCCTCCACTGCCTCTTCTGTCTCGCTACGGGCCCAACCCGCTTGCGGTCCATCCGATGACTGCGCAAGACCACCGCTGCCGCAACCTTCCAAGAGCACCCTTGCGTCGCGTGCGGCACGTCAAAAAAACAACTCCGTGCGATTCGGGCACCAGGAAACCGGTTGCACCACGGTCTCCTCCGTCTCGATCGGAGCGACTTGTTTACTCACTCGGTGATGCAGATGTTAACCATCGCGGCGCGAGTGTCAAACGAAAAAATAAGAATTCAAGAAGACGTTTTGGGGCGTCCGAAAAAACTCGCACTTCTCGCGGCAGAGTTGGCGTTTTCAGTTCGCGCTCGGCAGCAAAAACTGCGCGATGACGTGTGTAAAACCTGTGGACGTTTTTTGGGGACTGGCGAAGAGGCAATCACGTCGCTTGCGAAAATCGATTTATTCGGCCGGTTTTCCGCTATTTGCCGGCTGTCGGAACCTCAAGTGGACGGCGTAGCGCCGTATTTCGGAAAACCCCAGCGTTTCGTACAGCCGCAGCGCCGGTGTATTGGCCATGTCCACGGCGATCTCCATGGTTCTTCGACCTGAGCGTCGCACCAGTTCGATTCCGCCCGCCAGGATCGCTCGTCCGAATCCGCGACCGCGAGCCTCCGGGACGACTCCCATGTAAGCGACTTCCCACACGTCGCGGTCCGAATGCTCTGCCAGCAGCAGAATTCCAACGTCGCGGCCTGAGGTTCGATAAATGCAACAAAATTGAGGATGGAACTGCCCCGTGGCGCGGTGGGCTTCCAGCAGTTGCTCTCCCGAACGCATCTGAGCCAGTGCTGGGCAGTCGAGCGTGCCAATGTAGGTGCGCTCGACGATGCGGGCGAAATCCATGTGCGATTCTTCCGAGTAGCATTCCGAAGTCATTTCCGCTGTCCCGACCGCGGGCTCGTTCCCCGGCAATGGCCGCGACAGCAGGATCAGATCGGTGATTCGCGGAACACCACCCTGTGCCAGGGCGGACTGGCCCCATTCGTCGGCCGGATCGAGCAGGCACTGAGTAAACACGATTCCCTGCTCGTCGACGCGCCGGCCCACCGCTTCCAGCAAGGCCCGGGCGAGAGGCTGGGCCGATTCGTCCTGCTGGACGATCGGCGGCCATAGAAACGCGGCGCCGCCTGGACGCCTGACGGCCAGCACCGCACCCACGATTCGATCACCGTCGATCGCGACGAGCAGGTTCTCGAGCGACAGCTCTTGCCGGGAGACGGCCACCAACGTCTGTGCCATTTGCCGTTCGCGCTCGCCGCGCGGCAGGCGATGATACAAAAAGGTCAGCGCCGGCCCACGCAGGGGCGCATCACCGGCAGGAACGATTGAAACAGGCATTGAAAGAACCGTCATCCGACGAAAAGGACGCTGGCCTGGACGTCTCACAGCCGGCCGCCAGGATAAAACCAGGCGCGGCCCGAGGCTCCCTTGTACTATAACCGCGACGCACCGAATCTGCGCGTCGGGGCATTCTTGCGAAATTTGCTATAGTAAATCATGGTGGGACGTCTGGAATTGGAACAAGCGAAATGGTTGACCTATCGGGAACCGCAGCGCACGCGGAATCGGGTGCAGGGAACCCGTGGTGCGCGAGTCACCCCCGCCGACCCTTCCTGACGAAGGGGGGGAGAAGGTGCATTGCGCGCGAAGCATTTGCTTGCGGAGCGATTGCCACCATACTGGTTGTCGTTGCGCCTGCGGTCGCTTCGGCGCAAGATGCGGCGGCGCTGCGGTCTGTGCAGGTAACGGATGCGGAAGGAAAAATCCGAAGCGGTCTGTTGACCGAGCTGGGACCAGGCCAATTGTCTGTGGGCACGACCGACGCGATCAAGCTCAAGACAAAGAACCTCGTCCTGTTGAAATTCAAAGACCGTTCCGCCAATCTCGTACCGACTGATCCGCTCGTCGTGTTGAGCGGCGGAGAAGTGCTGGCGGTGCATCCCGCAACCATCAATGACGAGTCGCTCGTCGGACGTTGGGCTCGCGATCCGGAGATTCCCGCCATCAAAGTGCCGCTCGAGTCGGTCCGGGGAGTCGTCTTCGATCGGCCGGCGCACGCCGGTGCATTCGCCCGGCTGCTCGATCTGATGCTCGATGGCCACGAATCCCACGACGCCGTCATCTTGAATAATGGCGACGTGCTCGCCGGAGAGTTTTCGGGTCTTGACGCTGCAGAAGTAGTCCTGACGACGCCGGCGGGAAAATCGAATATCGAACGTCGTGGCGTGCGCGCCATCGTTTTCAATCCGACACTGACGAACAACGAATCGCTGCGCGGCGAAGGGGCCTTGGTGTCGCTGACCGACGGCAGCCGGTTCCGGGCCCGGGACCTCAAATTCGTGCCCCCCGATCAGATTTCCCTGCATCCACAGTTTGGCGGGATTCTGAGTATTCCGCTGGCAGCGGTCGAATCGCTCAGGTTTCTCGGCGGCTGCGCGACGTATCTTTCAGACGTGAATCCGGCGGACTACAAATTCGAGCCGTTTTTCGAGCTCGACTGGCCGTTGCGACGCGACCGCTCAGTGGCCGGCGGATTCTTGAAACTCGGCGGCGCCGAGTTTCTCAAAGGGCTAGGCGTACACAGCCGCAGCACCGTAACGTATCGGCTGGACGGCAAATTTCGCCGGTTTCAGGCGACGATCGGGATCGACTCCGTCGCCGCGGGCAAAGGGAGCGTCATATTCGAGGTCATGCTGGACGGCAAAGTCGCCTTCAAGAGCGACGTGCTGACGGGCGCCAACCCGCCGGTGTCGATCGGCCAGGTCAATTTGTCCGGCGTCAAGTCGCTGTCGCTGCGGGTCGATTACGCAGGCGACGGCGACATTCTGGACCATGCCGACTGGTGCGATGCGCTGGTTGTGAAGTGAGCCCGTTGAAAAAGGGGACAGTCCCTGTCGGCAGTATCGGTTTGTTGAGGAGAATTTACTCTTTGGAAAGGGACAGTCCCCTTATTCAACAGGCTGCTTGGGAAGACGTCAGGCCCACTTGCGGAATTCCGCGTCAGATGTCGACGATGACTTCCCCGAGCCATGAGTCCCCCTCTCGTTCGACTTTCAGTTCGTGGTAAGTGATCGCCTTGATTTCGTGCGTCAGGTGATGACGGACCACATCGATCGGCTCACCGCGGGCCACGGCTGCCAGGCCGCTGTCGTCGATGCGGACGTCGAATTGCGAAAAGACAAGTCGCTCTGTGTCGCAGAGGTAGAGCAATTCGTTCAGCCAGTCGAACAGCAGATACGCGACGTCGGTGCCGGCGATCTGCAGGTCGCGCGACACGACCGGCCGCACCGCCGCCAGTTCGTCGACCACCATCGAGAACAGTCCGCGACCCGCGTCAGCGAACAGCGCCGGCAAGTCGACCGCGCGAACTCGTAGTCCCAGATCAGCCGTGTGGTCAAAGATTTCGTACATAACGTCATTGTGTCTCATCCGAACTCCCGCAACAATCGCCTCGCCAAACGAACCCGTACTCCCCCCCTTAGCAAGGGGGGGCAGGGGGGTCGCGCGGAGCGATTTGAACGCTTCCCTTACAAAAGACACCATGTCCACGCACTCGGTTCCCCACAATTCGACGCGCGGCCGCCTGCTTCTGGTCGCGGCGGCCCTGTTGTGGAGCACCAGCGGACTCTTCGTAAAGAGTCCGCCGCTCCAGGCGCTCGCAGAAAATGACCGGGCCCTGCTGATCGCCTGCTTTCGTGCACTGATTGCCGGGGTCTGCTTGCTCCCCTTCGTCGATTGGAAGCGGGCGCGCTGGCATTTGAAAATGTTGCCGATGGTAATCTCGTTCGCCGTCATGAATTTTTTGTTCATCGCCGCCCTGACGCAGGGGACGGCCGCGGCGGCCATCTTCCTGCAGTACACGGGGACCGGGTGGGCCTTCCTGTTCGGTGCGCTGTTTCTGAACGAACCAGTCACCCGTGCCAACCTTGGCGCGCTCGCTTTTGGGATCGTGGGTATCGTCTGCATCGTCGGCGGACAATGGCACGGGTCGCAGTTTGCGGGAACATTGCTCGCGCTGGGGAGCGGCGTCGCGTACGGCGGCGTGATTGCCTCGCTACGAGCACTTAATCGGGAGGACTCGGCATGGCTCGTCGTGCTCAATCATCTCGTCAGCGGAGCCGTGCTGATTCCGTGGATTGCCTCGCGCGGTCTGTTGCCGACAGGACCGCAATGGCTCGTCATCGGCGCTTTGGGTGCATTTCAGATGGGATTGCCATACGTGCTGTTTGCACGAGCACTCGCCAGCGTTCCGGCTCAAGAAGCGGGATTGATCACGCTGCTGGAAGCGATTCTCAATCCGTTCTGGGTGTGGCTGTTCTGGGGCGAAGACGTAGCGCTCTCGACCTGGCTCGGCGGAGGGTTGATTCTGATGGGTTTGTTCGGACGATATGT
>DASYAR010000591.1:0-29285 GCA_036501235.1 Planctomycetaceae bacterium | reverse complement strand
CGAACGTCTTCGGATCGACCTTGTCGAGCACCTTGAACGTCGTCACTTGCTGCGACACAAAGGGCTGGCCGTCGCGCTTGACTTCGACCTTGCCCGCCCGCTTGATGCCGTCGCTTTCCTGATAATCGCTCAACGTCGTTTCCTGGGTGGACTCTTGCCCCTGGAATCCCATCACGCGAGCCACGAGCTTGACCGGCAAGCCGCTCTCCTTGTCAAACCAGAGCTTGAAATCCTTTCCGTCCGGGGCGGTGACTTTCAGAGCGACGGCCGGCTTGTCGCCGACCTTTTCTTCGCCAGCCGATTCGACCTTAAAGCCCTCTCCCTTGAGCGGCACGATTGTCATCGGAACGAGTTGCAGGTAGATCCCCCGTTTTTCGTTGGCCAGAGCGCCGGCATCGAGATCCGAGGCCATGTCGCCGAATTTTCGCCACCCTTTGTCATTGTTGATGACGGTAATTCCTTTGAACCGATTGCCGTTGAAATCTCCCTCGAATTCCGCTCGGCGCTGTTGCAGCCCCATCACGGTCGTCTCGGTGGAGACGTCGTTGTCGTTGCCGTTGAATGTGATCGTGCCTTTTGCCTTGAAGTTGACGGCCTTCACTTTGGCGAGTTTGTCTTCGCCCCCCAGGGCCTTCATCGCTTTTTCGAGGATTGCCTTCACGTCTTGCTCATCGGCCCGTAGCGAGCCGGCAAAGATCAGTCCAATCGAGAGAACAAACGCCGCAACGGAGAATCGCATCATCAGATCACCCTGGCTGGAAAGTTGTCGAGGGACTGGAGAAGTGAATCGAACGCAACCTGTGACAATACTCGACAGGCCAGCGGGCGGAAAGCCAGTCGTTGGATGTCGGGGATGCTCGAATCCACGCTACGACGGTTCACCGCTCTCCGTCCATGGCGGGCGGGCCGCGCTCGGCAGCGCCACGTCGAGTTTGGCGCGGACGAGCCGCCGCGTATCCTCGGCGACTTTCGACCAGAGCGTCGCCCGGCCGGAAAAAATGCTGATCAGGTTTTCGACTCGCGGCACATGGCGTGCGTGGTCGATCACGGCCGGCCAGATGGCGCCACCCGTTTCGACCTGGTCGAATCGCAAGGCCTGGATCATCGTGCCGGCCCAGGTGCGCAGCGACCGGGGGGCTGCCAGTTCCGGGAAGAATTCGTGAATCGTCTTGTGGAGGCGTTCGACGAGAACCGGCATGGGGTTATCGTCGGGAGTGCTGACTTGTTCCCAATGCCCCAATCCAAAAACAGACGTCGGAGTATGGGGAATGTGATTGAAGCCGTCGACGTCCGGGACGCAAAACGGCAGCCGGCCCACTTCCGGTTCGAGCGCCGCCAGATGCGCCTTGAGCGGTGCCAGCTCGAAATCCTGCTGGCCGCCCGGACGCTGCTGGAGATACTCATTGTACATCGTGAATCCGCTGCTCCCCGCCGCAAGAATGACGAGCTGCGCCGCCACCTCTTCCCCCGCAGCCGTCACAACGCCCGCGACACGATAATTTTCAATCGGGAGACACTTGGCTGGCGTTCCGGTGCGGATTTCGACCCCCGCATTCTGAGCCGCCGCTGCCAGGTGCTCGACCAGGATGTTCTGCCGAATGGCCCGGTCGGGCAATTGAAAGGCATGCTGCACATGAGCCCGGTCGAGCCCCGGCACTTCGGCACACACTTTGTCGACGGGCAGTTCCTGCCAGGGAATGCCCGCTGCCGTCCAGGCGTCAGTCCATGTTTTCACGAGCGTCTCGGGCCGGCTGAACAAATAGGCCATCGGCGCGATCTGCGGCTCCAGACAATCAGGACAGAACCGCAACGTCTGATCGAGCGAGGAGTAGCAAGTTCTCGCGTAGGCGGGCGAATCGACCGCGAACAGAGCGCCGCTGTGCAGCCAGCCCTGATTGCGGGTTGAAGCCGCGCTCCCCAGCTCTGAAGCTTCGAAGAGCGTCACCGGGAAACCTGCCTGCGACAATCGCATGGCCGTCGCCAGGCCGGCGATCCCCCCGCCCAGAATGACGATCCGGCGACTCGTCGCCGCGCCTGTGCTCATGGCGTCCGTCCCAATTTCCCATGCGTGATCTGGCCAACTGAAATGGTGTTACGACATGATACGCCGCGGGAACCGGTTTGAATATGGCAACAAAAAACGCCGCGAATCGAGACGATCCGGCGGCATCGAGCCAGGCTCTCAGGGAGAACGAGAAGCGGAGAGGGGGGGATTCGAACCCCCGAGAGGCTTGCACCCCTACTAGTTTTCGAGACTAGCACAATCGACCACTCTGTCACCTCTCCGGGGCGAAGTTTAACGATTCGCCGAGAGGAATGGCAAGCCAGATTCCGGGCGACGCACGACACAAGTTTGCAGTCGGCCAAACATGATCAGGCGTCGGGCGCCGCTGCCGGCGGGAGTATCTCGATCGGAACAGGCTGACCGAGATCTCTCATATTTTGTATCCTTTCCGCCTGTTGCTCCTCGAACTGCTTGTACGCATCCGCGTTATCGAACTCCAGGATCGCTCCGACCGACTCCAGCGGCATGCTGATCCGCGGTCCGACAGGCTTTCCGTCCACCCGTTCAATCCCGTAACCGGACAAAAAGTGAATTCCTGCCACCTCGGTGACGGAGGCGTTCTCGATGACGAAGCCGGCGAACTCCATCAGCACATTCGGAAAATCGACGATAGCCGGCGAATTGTCGAATTTTTTCTGAATCAAGAGCACCTTTCCGGCAAACGGATTGTTCGCTTCGGCTCGGGCAGGGTTCTTTTCCGCCGCCGCTTTTTTGTCCTGTTTATCCTGAGCGTCGAGCGACTTGTTGAATGCCGACAGGGCGACAGCGACCAACAAGGCGGTTCCCAACCCAAGCGTCGTCCAGCGATTCCGATTCATGGCGATTCTCCGAGATTTTAGGATGAATAGTCGTTTCGTCGAGGATGGTGCGATCGCTCGCGTAATTTAGCAATTGCGACATTCTTCTGCTGCGCAAGTCGCCGTGTTTCGATCGGGTGGCCCGCCCGTCCCGACAGGGCGGCCGGGTCGCGCAGCGACAAGATTCGACATCATTCGCGCTCTTCTGAAATTGAATCGTTCATTCGTATTCCATTGCGAGTTGACGAATTTGCGGCGACTTGCCACATTGGATTTTCCCGATTTTTCGATGACCAACGATACGCGGCAGCGTTTGACTGCCGAACCGCAGTGACAGGCGGCTTGTCGTTTCGATACGGACAAGCTGGCAGCCTGTCGCTACGTTTTTTCAAGGAACTCATTGATGACCAGCGCTGCGGCACCAAACAAGATCAACAAATACAGCTCCCGCATTACCCAGCCCCGTTCGCAGGGGGCTTCGCAGGCGATGCTGTACGCCACCGGCCTCACCGAAGATGACATGAACAAGGCCCAGGTTGGCATTTCGAGCGTCTGGTACGAGGGCAATCCCTGCAATATGCACCTCAATAAGTTGGCAGAGCGGGTCAAAGAGGGGGTCGACGCGGCCGGGATGGTCGGGATGCGGTTCAACACGATCGGTGTCAGCGACGGCATCTCGATGGGGACCGAAGGCATGTCGTTTTCTCTTCAGTCGCGCGACCTGATCGCCGACTCGATCGAAACCGTCACCGGCGGACAGTGGTACGACGCCAACATTTCCATTCCCGGTTGCGACA
Source organism: Planctomycetaceae bacterium (assembly GCA_036501235.1). Classification (GTDB taxonomy): domain Bacteria; phylum Planctomycetota; class Planctomycetia; order Planctomycetales; family Planctomycetaceae; genus JACQFH01. The sequence continues at coordinate 25,626 of DASYAR010000591.1, read as the reverse complement.
AGAACATGCCCGGCTGCATTATGGCGATGGCCCGTTTTAACCGGCCTTCGCTGATGATTTATGGCGGCACGATTCGCGCCGGCTGCCTGGGTGACAAAAAGCTCGACATCGTCTCCGCGTTCCAGGTCTACGGCGAATATATCGCCGGGAAAATCTCCGATGAAGAGCGCCAGGCAGTGGTTCGCAAGAGCTGTCCGGGCCCCGGGGCCTGTGGCGGAATGTACACCGCGAATACGATGGCATCGGCAATCGAGGCGATGGGCATGTCGCTGCCATACAGTTCGTCGATCCCGGCCGAGGATCCGCTGAAGCTCGGGGAATGTCTCGCCGCGGGCAAGGCGATCCGCACGTTGCTCGAGCGCGATATCAAGCCTCGCGACATCATGACGCGCAAAGCATTCGAAAACGCCATGGTGACGGTAATGGCGTTGGGGGGTTCGACCAATGCCGTGCTGCATCTGATTGCCATCGCCCGCGCGGCGGAAGTGCCGCTGACGATTGACGATTTCCAGACGGTCAGCAATCGAATTCCGTTCATCGCCGACTTGAAGCCCAGCGGGAAGTATGTAATGGAAGACCTGCACTATGTGGGCGGAACGCCGGCTGTTCTCAAGTATCTGCTGGAAAAGAAACTGGTCGACGGCTCGTGCCTGACGGTCACCGGCAAATCACTGGCCGAGAATCTGAAGGACCTGGAAGGGCTCAAGGCGGGGCAGAAGATCATTCAAACGGTCGAGAACCCGATCAAGAAGACAGGCCACATCAGCATTCTCCGTGGGAATCTGGCCCCCGAGGGAGCGGTCGCCAAAATCACGGGCAAAGAAGGGCTGAAATTCGTCGGTCCCGCGAAGTGCTACGACTCCGAAGAGCTGATGCTCGCGGCGCTCGAACAAAAGAAGATCGCTAAAGGGGACGTGGTGATCATCCGCTACGAAGGACCGAAAGGAGGGCCAGGCATGCCCGAAATGCTCACTCCCACTTCGGCGATCATGGGGGCCGGACTCGGTTCAGACGTGGCGCTGATGACAGACGGCCGGTTCTCTGGCGGCTCCCACGGATTTATCGTGGGGCACATCACCCCCGAAGCGCAAGGAGGGGGACCGATCGCCCTCGTCAAAGATGGCGACACGGTCACAATCGACGCCGAGACCAATCGGATCGACGTGAACGTCTCGGCTGATGAACTTGCGCGGCGCAAAGCGGCTTACAAAGATCCGCCTTACAAAGCCACTCGCGGCACGCTCTACAAGTACATCAAGAACGTGAAGTCCGCCTCCGAAGGCTGCGTGACGGATGAATAACACACCGACGAGCTCTTGTTGCTACGGCATTGCCGCGTCGGTTCGCAGGGCTTCCGATCGCAGATTGTTGGCCCGGTCTTCGACGTTCCGTGTCGGCTCGAGGTTCTCGCGCATCAGCGCATAGGTGATGTCCCGCCGGTCGTTGATCTTCGTTAGCGCGAAGTTTTCCGTGATGAACTCCAGTGGAAAGAGCTCATACCAGGGGGTCGACAGCTTGAGGGGCGTCGTCAGCGTCTGGTAGCCTTCCTTGGTCAGCGTGATTTCGCGCGTGCCGTAATACGTGTAATCGATCGAGGCAGGAGTGTAGCCCACTTCGACGCCGTCGACCATCACGGCGGCGCCGGGGGGTTCGGATCGAATTGTCAGTCGGCGGTGCATGCAGCCGTTCGAACACAGGGCGGCCAGCGCCATCAACGCCACAGGCCACAACCGGCGAAACGGGTCGCGGGATGCGGTTGCAGGCGAGTTTTCTGCGGCAGCCGTGTCGATCTCGATCTGCATAACGGTGAGAATCGGTCGGACCGAAGATCCGAAGGGGAGGGGATCGAATTCGTGCCGGCCCGAAATTGCGAATGGACGTGGTTTTTGCGGGCCAAAGGGGGCGGATTCTAATCGGACCGGGAATTCCTGCCAAGTGGAGTTCCCACGCCCGAAAAGTCTGTATAATTGAGCAGTGGTGGGCTGCGGTTCGATCGCAGCGGACGAGTCAGCCGGCGCCGGGCGGTTGGAGAGAGTATGCTCTGGGAGCAGAAAATCGAGTATGCCGCTCTCAGCGACATCGGGTTTCGCCGCCGCAATAATCAGGACTCCTACGCCGTTCAGATTTCCCACGACCGCGAGGAATGGGGTCGCCGCGGCCATTTGTTTCTGGTCGCCGATGGCATGGGGGGGCACGCGGTCGGCGAACTGGCCAGCAAAATCGCCGCCGATACGATCCCTCACACCTTCCAGAAATCCCAGGACGCCGATCCCGCCGAGGCGCTCAAAGCGGCGGTTGTCGCCGGCAACGCGGCCATCAATGCCCGCGGTGAGCTGAACCGCGATTTCACGCGGATGGGAACCACCTGCACCACGCTGGTGCTGTATCCCAAAGGGGCCGTCGTCGCCCACGTCGGCGATAGCCGCGCCTATCGCATCCGGGCCGATCGGATCGAGCAGTTGACATTCGACCACAGCCTGCAGTGGGAGCTGTTGCGCCAGGGGAAGATGTCTCCTGAAGAAATCTTCCGCCGTGAGCCTCGAAACGTCATCACCCGCAGCCTGGGGCCACACCCGACCGTTCAGGTCGACGTGGAAGGTCCGTATCCGACGCGTCCCAATGACGTCTATCTGATGTGCAGCGATGGGTTGACGGGCTTGGTCAGCGACGAGGAAATCGGTATCGCTTGCCGTGAACTGTCCCCCGCCGAGGCCTGCCGGCTGCTGGTCGATCTGGCCAATCTGCGGGGCGGGCCGGACAACATCACGGTGCTCGTCGTGCGGGTTGGGTCCGTCCCCTCGGAATTGGCCCCCGAGCCCGAAACGGAGCCGGAGCAAACGGCCGAATCACGCTTCGGCTGGGGCTGGCTGATCGGCGCTTTCGTGGCCGGCGTCTTGTTCATCGTCGGAAATGCACTGCCGTATTTCGATCGCTTTGTCGAAGGCGCGGTGATGGAAGCGGCCGGAATCCTCGGCGCGGGAATGCTCGTGCTCGTCTGGCTGCGGGCCCGCCGGCGCGAACGGGAAATGGCCGCCTTGCCCGAAATGACGCCCGGCACCCCGTACCGAACGGCCTCTGCGCGGATCAATCCCGAATTCGTGACCGAGCTGGCGAATCTCGAATACAACCTGCAGCGGAGCGCCGTCGAAGAAGGCTGGTCGATCGAATGGACCGAGCACAATCGAGTCTATCAATCGGCGAAAGCGGCGCTCTCCGAGCGTCGCTATCAGGATTCGCTCCGCGACTTCGCCCGCGCGATTCACGTGCTGATGGGGGGCATTCATCTGCTCCGCAAGCACCGCGACCAGTTGCTGCGCTGGGGCAAAGGACCGCCGACCCCGAAGGCGGAAGAAGCGCCGGAAGGAAAATAATCGCGCTATTGCCCGCGTTCTCGAAAAGGTGCTAGACTCCGGCCCGAAATTGCCGGGGCCGTTCGAATGCAACTGCCGCCGCGCCACACAGGGACAGGGAGGTCCGAGTGCTGTTTACCAGAACGATCCGCCGCAAATTGCTGCTGGGGGCAGGGCTGGTATTGGGCATGCTCGTCATCCTCTCGGCAAGCGGCATCTGGGCCCTGCTGACGAACCGTGCGGTGGTCGATGATCTCGCGTTCGACCTCACCGAGGCGCCGCAACCTTCCGAGCTGGTCACTGCGGCAGCGGCGCTGATTGAACCGATCGAAGACTGGCCTAAGAGAGATGCCGATTCGATCTATTGGCAGACGCAAGTCGGAGCACTGATCGATCAAGCCCAGCGGAAATGCGAAGTCTTCCACCGCCGGGCAGATCGTCTTCCGCCGACCCCCGTCTGGATGGCCCAGCGTCTCGTGACCACCAAGCTGATCCAATCGTACGAGGAGACGCGAAAAGAGCTCGACGATCTCAATGAACTGATGGAAAAACCCGAGACGCGGGCCGCCACGAAGAACAAGATGCGCAAAGAGGCGCGGCACTTGTTGCGTATTGCTTTGCAGGTTCCCGATCCGGTCGAAGGTCTTGAAGACAAGCTGGCCGAGGCGCGAAGGGTTTACAATTCGGCATTGATCGCCATGGCGGTGGCGTCGGCGATTGTCGTCGTCCTGTTTCTGGGCTGGCTCCGATCGGGCTACATCTGGATCTTCGATCCCATCCGTAAGCTGCATCAGGGTGCGCGCCGCGTGGCCCAGGGAGACTTCAAATACCGCGTCGAATTGAAGACGCGCGATGAAATGTCCGAGCTGGCCGAAGCTTTCAATAAAATGACCAGCCGGTTTCAGGAAATCGCGGCCGATCTCGACCGCCAGGTGCAGGAGCGCAGCCGGCAGCTGGTGCGGTCCGAACGGTTGGCGGGCGTCGGATTCCTGGCGGCGGGTGTCGCCCATGAGATCAACAACCCACTCTCGGCGATCGCCATGGCCAGCGAATCGCTCGAAGGCCGGATCCTGGACCATATCGGATCGGTCGATGCGGCCGAGGCGCAAGTCGTCCGCCAGTATCTGCGCATGATCCAGGACGAATCTTTCCGTTGCCGCGAGATCACCGAGCGGCTCCTTGATTTTGCCCGCGGGCGCGACGCGGGGCGCGAGCCAACCGACGTAGCGCGGGTGGTCTCGGAAGTCGTGGCGATGGTGCAGCATGTCTCGAAATATCGCGAAAAGAAAATCGAATTCGTTCCGTCCGGCGCCTGCTATGCCGAAATCAATGCTCCGGAAATCAAACAGGTGATTTTGAACCTCGTCGCCAACGGTTTGGAGGCCGTCGAGCGCGGCGGGACGCTACGAATCAGCGTGCAGGAGCAGACCGACGATCTCGTCCTGAAGTTTGTGGACGACGGCTGCGGCATGACGGCAGAGACGATCGAGAATCTGTTCGAGCCGTTCTTCACCCTGAAGCTAGGCGGTCAGGGGACGGGACTGGGGCTATCGATCAGCCATCGCATCGTCCATCAGCACGGCGGAACGATCGCCCCCAGCAGTTCCGGCCCGGGGCAGGGGAGCACGTTCGTCGTGCGGCTTCCCCGGAATGCGCCGGCAGACCGCGCCGCCGCGTGAACGTCCGCAGGGCGGCCTGTTACAGCTTCGTTACATGCCGACGTCGAGTTTTTTCATAAGATGACGACTGCGACTGAGAGCCTGACGTGTGGCTCTTCGATTTCAGCGATTATCTTCAGGAGACTCATGATGATCGGACGTCGACATGTTGTGTGGCGGATGGGAATCGTCGGGTTGCTGATTGTCGTGGGGGGAACGACTTGGAGAATCGGCGCTGCCGGGGCCGAAGTGGGTGACGGCCAGGCGCCAAGGCAGGCGGCGGCCACAATCGTTGCCGATGACCAGTTGCTCGATCTGTCTCAACTCGCTCTGCAAGACGATGCCGCCGTCAGTGAGCCGGCGATTCAGCGGCTGCGTCAGCAAGGACCCGACGCCGTCGAGTTTCTGATGAGTCGGCCGGACCTGCGAAAATCGCCCCGTTGGTCAGCTGTTCTGGACGCCGTGGCCCAGCAAAAAGACGCCGAATACAGCGGGCTCTACTGGCATACCGATTTGGAACAGGCTCTGGCGGTTGCCAAACGGGAGAAAAAGCCCATCCTCTCGCTCAGGCTGCTCGGGAACCTGACCGACGAGTTGAGCTGCGCGAACAGCCGGTTCTTCCGCACGGCGCTGTATCCCAATTCCGGCGTCCGGGGTTTGTTGGCGAGTCAGTTCGTCCTGCACTGGCAATCGGTGCGGGCGGTGCCGATCATCACGATTGATTTTGGCGACGGTCGCCAGATTCGCCGTACCATTACCGGAAACAGCCTGCACCTCGTTTTGGACGGACAGGGGCGAACCATCGACGTCTTACCTGGTTTGTACGCGCCGGCGGCCTTCGCGCAGGAGCTGCAGCAATTGGCCGCCGCGGCCCCAGGCCTGGGGGCGCTCGGCGAATCGGCGTTTCTCGCACGGCGCACGGCATATCATCGCGACCGGTTGCAGCTACGTCGGCAAACCTGGGATGACCTCTGTCGTACGGCCAAGCTGACCGCACCGCTTGCCATCGGAGTCAACCATGATCCGGCCGTGTGGAGCAGCATCGCGAAGCAGACGGCAGATCATCCCGTTCTGGACACCACCGCTCGTCGCGCGGTGATTGAACGGGGGCCGCCGGCCGCGGAAGTCGCCGGCAGATTGGCGCTGTCGAAGTCGATTACGGAAACGCCGGCGATGGTGCTGATTCGGAACGTCACCCGCTTCATCAACGAAGATTCCGTACGAAACGAGTATGATCTCCATGTCCAGATTCACAATTGGTTCGCGGCGAAACAGCCTGTACCGGAACGCGAAGTTCTCGTCCGGCGAATTTATTCCGATTTGTTCCTCAGTCCGGTGGATGATCCCTGGTACGGTTTGTCTCGCCCCGATGTCTTTTCTGCGATCAAGAATGATGGACGCATCGATGCCGTCACCCAGAACGCTGGTCATTGAAGATGATGCCGCGATCCGTCGGGGTGTGGTGGACGCCCTGCGCGCGGCCGGTCATCAACCGACCGCTGCCGCGCGCGGGGATGAGGGCCTCGAGCAGGCTTTGACCGGCGACTTCGACCTGGTGCTTCTGGACCTCGTTTTGCCCGGCAATTCGGGGTGGGAGATTTTGCGCGTCGTCCGAACCGCGCAACCCGCGCTGCCGATCATCGTACTGACGGCGTGCGGCGCCGAAAACCAACGCGTCGACGGCTTGCAGCTCGGCGCGGATGACTATGTCGTCAAGCCGTTCAGCCTGCGTGAGCTCTTGGCTCGCGTCGACGCCGTGCTGCGACGATCCCCGCGACGGTCGCCGGCACCGACCCGTGTGCCGTTTAACGGTGGAGTGATCGATATCGCGAGCCGTTCGCTGACCCTGACGGATGGGAAAACTGTCGAATTGTCGGAGAAAGAGGCGGCCGTGCTCGTGTTCCTGGCGGCGCGCGCCGGGCAAGTGGTGTCTCGCGAACAGTTGCTGGCGGGCGTCTGGGGGCTCAATCCGAAGGGCCTCAACACGCGTACGGTTGACATGCACATCACGCGCCTGCGCGAAAAACTACGCGACGACGCGGCCCAGCCGCGCGTACTCAGCACGGTTTGGGGACGGGGATATCAGTTCCAGGCCGTGCCGTAAGATCGCATGAATCGACCCCTGTTCGCATGGTCCATCTTTGGAGTCTGCCTGCTGGCGACGACGTCCGCAGTCGGCTGGCTGACAGTGTCGGCCTGGCGGGCTGATCGAGCCCGGCAGCAGGCTTTGCTCGACAGCGAGATTCGCAACGCGCTGTGGCGCATGGACTCGTTGGCCGCGCCGCTCCTGGCGATTGAAATCAACCGCCCTTCGCTCTCGGTCTCATTTGCCGGAACGCCAATGCTGGCGCCGAAGCTGGTCAACGGGTACGTCGTACGGGATGGGTCGGGGCGCTGGACAATCCGACCCAATGGAGAAACGATGGCGAGCGAGCCATTGCCAACCAGCTCTCCTTTTATCAGTGAAGACTGGGAAAAGTGGCGCGGAACGACCGAATCAGTGATCGACTTGCCTGCTGAACTCGCCTCAGCCGACTCTTTGCGGACCGCCCGTTCTGACGAATTGATAATCTGGCCAGGTGCGAATCCGCCGGCTCAAGGTAGCCAGATGGTGCGGAATGATATCGGGGGGCAGGAACTTCAGAACCGCAATCAACTGGTCCAGCAGTTTCAGCAGATCGCGGTGGCTGCTCAAAATACAGGCCCCATGAAACCCCGCCCATCGCTGAGTTTCGGGCCGTTGCATCCTCTCTGGATGGGAGGCGAGCTCATTCTGGCCCGGCAGAGGCCGGTCGCAAATCGACCTGATGTAAAAATGATTGAAGTCTGCTGGTTGAATTGGAAAGAATGGGAATCCCTGCTGTCGGCCCGGCTCGCCACGTCATCGACCCCACTCCGATTGCGGCCGTGTGATGTGAACCTCGCGGCCTCAGGAGAAGCGCCATTCGAAGAACGGCGCATGGTGTCTTTGCCGATTCGATTGGAACCGATGTTGACCTCGGAGCCAGCTCCGTGGCCGGCCCCCCTCATTGCCGTTTGGGGGCTGCTGTTGGTCGTGGCGCTCGCATTCGCAGGATTGATGCAGCAAACGCTGGCTTTGAGCGAACGCCGCGCAACGTTCGTGTCGGCGGTCACTCACGAGCTGCGAACTCCACTGACGACGTTCCGCCTGTACACCGAGATGCTGAGCGAAGGCGTGGCGTCCGCTCCGGATCAGCAGCAAGCCTACTTCCAAACTCTCAATCGAGAGGCGAACCGCTTGACGCACCTGGTGGAAAATGTGCTGGCGTTCGCCCGGTTGGAACACGGTCGTTCAACGGCGCGCAATGAGACGCTCACGGCTGGCGAGCTCATCGATCGCTGCCGTGCGAGGTTGGAGCAACGGGTCGCCGAGACGCGACTCTCGTTGTCGTTTCGAATTTCCACCGCCGCCCGATCCGCCGCACTCACGACAAATGCGATGGCGGTCGAGCAGATCCTGTTCAATCTGATCGACAACTCGTGCAAGTACGCACAGGAGGCAACCAATCCGAGGATCGAATGCGAGGTACAGGTCGAGCACGGTCGCGCTTCGATCCGGGTTTCCGATTTCGGTCCCGGGTTGTCCGCGGCGGCCAAAAAGAAGTTGTTTCAGGCGTTTCAAAAATCGTCGTCGCAAGCGGCCGAGTCTGCTCCCGGCGTGGGCCTGGGCCTGGCATTATCGCATCGGCTTGCCCGCGAGTTGCGAGGCTCTTTGCATTGCAGCCCGAATTCTCCCGCCGGACTGTGCTTCGAGCTCCGACTGCCATTGGCCTCGACCTGAAGCCGTTCCTGGTAAATACGCTCAGGGTAGCAGGCACACTCCGTGTGCCGTCGTCAGTTTGAAAAATGCAGGTTTGCAATTCGATAAACACAAGGCAACGAAGAAAAACGGCGCACGGAATGTGTCTGCCACTCGGAGATTCACCACGGTTGACGCACGGTTCAATTCCTTCCTGGTCGACGGGAATGCTATAATCAGGTTCATGTTGCCTCTTCTGAACCAACTGCAGTTGCGTTGCCGCACCATCGGGCCCGCCTTATTTGGCCTCGTGACGGCAGGAATCTTTTTTGCTCACGTGACGGCACGCTCGGTGGCGGCCGACGCTGATCCGCGGTTCGAAGAGGCCCGGGTGCATTTTCAGCGCGGTCGCATCGACGAGGCGCTCGAAACGTACGAAAAGCTGGCGGCCGACAAGATCGACCCGACGCGCGTCGCGATCGGCAAGAGCCGGTGCCTCGAATCCCGCGGCGACTGGAAAGAGACGACTGACGTTCTCGAGGACGCGGCCAAGCTGAACGACGCTGATCCGCTCCTCGCGGCCCGGCTGGCCGAGATCTATCTGGCGCAAGGCCGCTTCGATGACGCGAGAAAGAGTCTCGCGCGAGCCCTTGAGATCGACGTTGGACTGCCGCAGGCGAAACTTGTCGAGGCTGATCTCCAGGCCCTGCAGGGGAACCTCAAACAGGCCGACGAGGGGTACCATTGGTTCGTCAGATTCTATAACCAGCAGCAACCCGAAGACGCAGAGACGCTGCTGCTCGTGGCGCGTGGCTCGTCGCAGTACGCCCGCTGGCACAGCGTGCCGCAAATTTTCGATTTCGCCGTCAACACCCTCTGCGCCGACGCCCTTGCCAAAGACAAACAGTGCTGGCAAGCGCATCTGATCGCCGGCCTGTTGCTGCTCGAAAAGTTCAACCGGGCGCAGGCGATTCCCGAATTGAAGCAGGCGCTGGCGATCAATCCGCGCGCGGCGGAAGTTCACGCGGCGCTGGCCGTGGCCGCCTTGCAGGACCGCAGCGTGGCCGAGGCCGCCGGGCATATGCAACGTGCTCTCGACGCCAATCCGCGGCTGCCGTTCGCTCTTCGCGTACAGGCGGATATTCTGCTCGAAGATGATTCGCGGCCCGCGGCGATCGCGGCGCTCGAACGGGCGCTGGCGGTCAATCCGCGCGACGAAGCAGCCTTGGGCCGCCTCGCGGCGTGCCGGAATCTCGAAGATGGAACGCCTCCCCCGTCCGAGCTCGACGACTTGTTCGCCCACCTCGAGAATATCTCTGAAGCAGAGACGAAAACGCCCAGCCGCTTCGGCGCGCTCTTGGCTTCGACCGCCGGTTGGAATCCGCATCCGGCGCCATTTCTGTATGCCGCCGGCGAACAGCTCGAGGCCCGCAAGAAATATGACGTGGCCGAACGCTGCTACCGGCAGGCGGTCGCCTCGATGCCGCAGCTCGCCGGTCCGAAATCGGCGCTCGGGATGCTCTACATGCGGACCGGCAAGATCGCCGAGGCGCAAAAACTTCTCGATCAGGCGTTCGAGGCCGATCCGTATCACGTGCGGGTCAGCAACATGCGCAAGGTGCTCAAGCTGCTCGACGGCTATCAGACGATTACCACCGACCATTTCGTGATCCGCGTCGATTCGCAGGCCGATCTGGTGCTGGGCCGCTACATGGCCGAGCACCTGGAAGCCGAATATCCAGCCCTCGTCAGACAGTACGGCTATGAGCCGGCCGGCCGCACGCAGTTCGAGATCTACAACAAGTCGAAAGGGCTCTCGGCGCATCAATGGTTCAGCGCGCGGATGGTGGGGCTGCCGTGGGTGCAGACGATTGGTGCGTCGACCGGTATGATCGTGGCGATGGCCTCGCCGACCGGCCTCGACAAGCCTTTCAATTGGGCCCGTGTCGTGAAGCACGAATTCGTGCACATCCTCACGCTGCAGGAAACGAACTTCAATATTCCGCATTGGTTCACCGAAGCGCTGGCCGTGCTGAGTGAAGAATCTCCGCGTCCCGAACTGTGGAACCAGTTGCTGGTCGAGCGCGTCCCGCGGGGCGAATTGATGAATCTTGACACTGTCAACCTGGGATTCACCCGGCCCAAAACGCCCAATGACTGGCAAATGGCCTATTGCCAAAGTCGACTGTACGCCGAGTACATGATCGATAAATTCGGACCGACGAAACCGCAAGAGCTGCTGGCGGCATATCGCAATAACCAGACGACAGACCAGGCGGTTCCACAGGTGTTTGGCGTTGAGAAAGCGGTGTTCGAACAGGGATATCGCGACTATCTCGAAGCACTCGTGGACGGCCTTCAGGCACAGAAGCTCGAAGTGCCGATTTCTCCCGGTGCGGCGGAGAAGGAATACAAGGCCCATCCTGGCGATGCAACTGTTGCCGCGCGCTATGCCGGCGAGCTATACAAAATCGGCAAGCGAAAAGACGCCCGCAAGATCGCTTTGGAAGCTCTGGAGGCCAACCAGACAGAACCGCTGGCGATTCTCGTGATGGCCAATCTCGAATTACGGGCCGAAAACATTCCTGCGGCGATCGACTGGCTCAAGCCGGCGCTCCAGCGCGACGATCCGCATCCAGGCGTCCTCAACCAATTGGCCGAGCTGCGTTTTAAGCAGGGCGAATTCGACCAGGCCGTCGAGCTCTACGAATTGGGACTGAAGCACGTGCCGGATCATGTGCCGTGGATGAAAGGCCTGGCGGCGTCGCTGGCGAAGATCAAGGACTACGATAAGCTCAAGCCGGTCCTCGAACGGCTGGTCGTGGCTGACGGCGACAATGCGTCAGTTCGCAAAATGTTGGCCCGGCTCGCTCTCGAAGATGAGCAATTCGCCGAGGCAGTCCGCTACGGACGCCTGGCATTACACATCGACGTGATGGACGTCGAGACTCATCGCATCCTGGCCCAGGCCTATGCCGGACAAAAGGATTTCGCCAAAGCGGCCGACGAGTGGTCGGTCGCATTGCAGATCAAACCCGGCGCATCCGACGTCGAGGTCGAACTGGCCCGTGCCGAGGCAGCCGCCGGTAAAAAAGAGTCGGCCCTCAAACGACTCCGAAAACTGCTCGACCGCGAGGCCGACAACGCCGACGCGATCCGCCTGCGGGATGAGTTGGAGTGATCCATCGCATCGTTTAACCGCGACCCAGAGGCCGTTCCTGAAAGTCGGCGCAGGCCGACTTTGTCGGGAATGGTCGGCGGGGAGCGCGTGTCGCCGGCTGATGAGTCTCATGACGAAAAAGACTCCCGCCGACCGAAACTTCTCGACAGAGTCAGATGAGCAGGATGGAATACGAACCGCCGTCCGGCACGCGCTCCCCTCCGGGTCGCGGTTAAACAATGTGGAGGGCGAGCGGCATCACTCACAGTCAAAGCCGTAACGGGTTACACTGTGACGGTCTGGCATAGTCCGAACAGCGTCGCACTTCATCATCCAGGAACACTCCATGCCCTCACGACGTAATTTTCACCGTATCTTGGCGGTCGGCTGCTTCGCGACATTCGCGTTGATTCATTCCGGTTGTGAACAGAGGGTTGAAGTGTCTCCTGGCTCGCCAAGCGGGAAGGCTCCGAGCGGCGAATCTGCCGATTCGCCAACCAAGAAGCGCGGCGTGACGATCGGCATGATCGCCAAGAGCAAATCGAATCCCATTTTTCTCGCCGCCCAGAAAGGGGCCGAGGACCGTGCCGCCGAGCTCACGAAGGAACTGGGCGTCCCCGTCACGATCAAGTGGGACACGCCTAACGACGAAGACGCCCAGAAGCAGGCCGAGATTATCGAACAGTTGACCGGCTCGGGCGTCGACGCCATCACCATCGCCTGCTCCGACGCCGGGAAAGTAACCCGCGCCATTGACGACGCCATCGCCAAGGGCGTGCAGGTGATGTGCTTCGATTCCGACGCCCCCGAATCGAAGCGCTTGTGCTACGTCGGGACGGACGACGTCGAAGCCGGCCGGCAGGTGATGCGTTCCGTGGCCGAATTGCTGGGCGACAAGCCGGGAGTCATTGCCATCCTGGCCGGAAACCAGACGGCCACCAACTTGCAGAAGCGCGTTCGCGGGGCCGAAGAAGAACTGGCGGCCCATCCGAATCTCAAGCTCAAGAAAGTCTACTATCACAAGGAAACCCCGCAAGATGCGTTCGCCGAGGTGGAAAGCGCGCAGAAGGCCAATCCCGAGATCAATGGCTGGGCCATGATCGGAGGCTGGCCCTTGATGACTGAGCGGGAACTGCCGTGGGCGGCGGGCGAAGTCGTGTGCGTGAGCATGGATACGCTGCCCGCACAGGTCAAGCATCTGCGGATGGGCGACGTGCAGGCGCTCCTGGGGCAGCAGTATTACTTTTTCGGCCGCCAGTGCGTCGACGTTTTGGTCGCCAAGGTCCGTGACGGCCGCGATCCGGAACATGCGATCGACTTCGCCCCGCTCGACCGCGTGACGAAAGACAATGCCGATGAATATGAGAAGCGATAAGGGTCGGTCCGGGCGGCCCGACCGTGTGCTTCGCACCGGTCGGATCGCGCAGCGACAAGATTCGACACCGTTCGGATTTGAATGGCCGATTTTTCTCACCGCTCGTTGACATGCAAATGACAGATTGAATTTTCGGACAATGCGAATGATCTCGAATCTTGTCGCTGCGCGACCCGGCCGCCCTGGCGGGACGGCCGGGCCACCCGACGGCGTTGAATTCCTAGCCAAATGATCTCGTTCGAGCACATCACGAAGAGCTTTCCCGGCGTGAAAGCCCTGGCCGACGTCACTTTTGACGTCGCCACGGGCGAATGCCACGCGCTGCTGGGCGAAAACGGCGCCGGCAAAAGTACGCTGGGGAAAATCGTAGCCGGCATGTATCGCCCCGATGGGGGACGCATGCTGATCGACGGCCACGTAGCGCGATTCTCGTCGCCGCGCGATGCGGCACGCGCGGGGGTCGCCATCGTCCACCAGGAGCTGGTTTTCTGCCCGAACCTGTCAGTTGCCGAAAACCTGTGCCTGCACGACCTGCCCCGCCGCGGCTGGTTTCTCGACCGCTCGGCTCTCAGGACCAGGGCCCGGTCGCTGCTCGCGCAGATTGGGCTGGATGTCGACGTCAATCGACCGCTGTCTTCGTTGTCGATTGCCCAGGAACAACTTGTGCAGATCGCGGCTGCGGTCGGACTGGGAGCCCGGATCATCGTGTTCGACGAGCCAACCAGTTCGCTGGGACGCAGCGAAGTCGAACGGCTGTTTCAATTGATCCGCCGCTTGCAACAAGCTGGCACGACGATCATCTACGTCTCGCACCGTCTGGAAGAGATCTTCGAATTGTGCCAGCGCGTGACGGTGCTTCGCGATGGCCGGCACATCGCCACGCGGCTGATTGGTGAATTGTCACATGACGACCTCGTCCAGATGATGGTCGGCCGGCCTATGGAAAGCGCGCGAAGCCCAGCGGTAAGCTCCACCGCCGGCCCCGTGCGCCTCAGTGTCCGCCGCTTTTCGTCGCCGGGCCGCTTTCACGACGTCGCTCTCGAATTGCGTTCGGGCGAAGTCGTCGGCGTCGCGGGGCTGGTCGGGGCGGGGAGAACCGAGATCCTGCAAGGCCTTTTCGGTCTCGATCCCATCGCGTCGGGAGAGGTGTTCGTCGACGGCAAGCCAGCGCCATTGAAATCGCCGCGCGATGCCCAGGCGCTGGGCATGATGCTGATCCCTGAAGACCGCAAACGGCAGGGGCTGGTCCTGGGGATGAATGTCCGCGAGAACCTCACGCTCTCGATGCTCGACCGTTTCCGCCGCTGGTCTGGATTCGTCGATCGACGGGACGAAATGGCGCTGGCCGACCGATTTCGCAGCGATCTCTCGATCCGCGCGCCGTCCGGTGAAACGCCCATCGCGTCGCTCTCGGGGGGCAATCAACAGAAAGTCGTGTTCGCGCGCGGCCTGGCCGCAGACTGTCGGATTCTGCTGATCGACGAACCGACGCGCGGCGTGGACGTGGGGGCCAAACAGGAAATTCACGATCTCGTCAACAAGCTGGCCTCGCAGGGAACTGCCGTCCTGTTGGTGTCGTCCGACCTTCCCGAGCTGTTAGCGCTGTCGCAGCGAGTGATCGTCTTGCGCGAGGGGTGCGTCACAGCGCAGTATTCCCGAGAAGAGGCGAAGCCCGATATCGTGTTGCGCGCGATGGCGGGCATCATTGCAGGGCCTGCGTCGACGGCCGTGTAGGCGTCTCAGAGTAGCAGGCACACTCCGTGGGTCGTCGTTTCAACTCGTTCTCAAAGCTCCGCTTGGGAACGCACGTTTTGAAGCTCCGCTTCACGTATCGCACGCAAGACCTCACATCCAGTCCGTAATCACGTCGGTATCATGGCGCCGTCTTGGATCCAGAAATCGAGCACGAACTTCACGGCCTCTGGCCGCTTGAAGACGGGAAGTCAGCCCACGATGCCGCACGTCATGATATAGGGATATTCGATTTCGAAGGTGCGCTCGCGGGCGCCTGTCACGACGATGACTCCGTGACTGCCCAGGCGTGCATTTCGCGAAGCGGAGCTTTGGACGTAGCGTTCCCAAACGGAGCCTGGGAACGAGAAAAAACGAGAGAAACGGCACACGGAGTGTGCCTTCTACTCTGAGCAAGTCGACCGTCGAATACAGAGACCCATTTACACCCATGACGGCCGTCGACTACTCTGGAAACAGGGCTCCGGTCCTCTACGGGCCCTTGTATGCTGACGGAGCGGAACAACACCATTCATGACGGCAATTCTCGGCATTTCGGCGTTCTATCACGACTCGGCGGCGGCGCTGGTCGTGGATGGAAAAATCGTGGCGGCGGCCCAGGAAGAGCGGTTCACTCGCGAGAAGCACGACCACCGCTTCCCCCAGCACGCCATCGACTTCTGCCTGGGCCAGGCCGGATTGACCCCTGCCGATCTCGACTTCGTCGGCTTCTACGACAAGCCGATCACCAAGTTCGAGCGGCTGCTGGAAACCTACCTCGCTTACGCGCCGGCGGGCTACCGTTCGTTCCGGCAGGCGCTGCCGCTGTGGCTCAAGCAGAAGCTGCACCTGCCGCGAGAGATGAGCGTGGGGCTGAAGGGCCTGTACCGGGGGCGGTACGTCTTCACCGATCACCACGAATCACACGCCGCCAGCGCGTTCTTCCCTTCGCCATTCGACGAAGCGGCGATCATCACCTTCGACGGTGTTGGCGAATGGTCGACGACTTGCTGGGGGACCGGGCGCGGCAACCGGCTCACGCTGTCGCACGAGATCCGGTTTCCTCATTCTCTGGGTTTGTTGTATTCGGCGTTCACCTATTACACGGGCTTCAAGGTGAACAGCGGCGAATACAAGGTGATGGGCCTCGCGCCGTATGGCGAACCGAAATACAAAGACCTGATTCTGACGCACTTGATCGACTTGAAGGCAGACGGCTCGTTCCGCATGGACATGAGTTACTTCAATTACTGCCAGGGGCTGACGATGACCAGCGACAAGTTCCACCGTTTGTTCGGCGGACCGCCACGTCAACCCGAGTCGCTTGTCACGCAGCGCGAGATGGACTTTGCCGCGTCGATCCAGGCGGTGACCGAAGAAGTCATGCTGCGCACGGCCCGCCACGTGCATGCCCAGACGGGGATGAAGAACCTGGTTCTGGCCGGCGGTGTGGCACTCAACTGCGTCGGCAACGGCATCATTCTGCGAGAGGGGCCGTTCGAGAATTTGTGGATCCAGCCTGCTGCGGGGGACGCCGGGGGCGCGCTGGGGACGGCGCTGTTCATCTGGCACCAACTGCTCGATAAGCCGCGCGAGGCCTCCCCCGTCGATTCGCAGCAAGGCTCGCTGCTGGGGCCGGAGTTTGGCGACGCAGAAATCCGCCGCCAGCTCGATGCGATGGGCGCCGTCTATCAAACGTGTGACAACCACGAAGAATTATGTGACGAGGTCGCCACGCTTCTCGCACAGGAGAAAGTCGTCGGCTGGTTTTCGGGACGAATGGAATTCGGCCCCCGTGCGCTCGGCGCACGAAGCATCATCGGCGACCCGCGCAGCGACAAGATGCAGTCGGTGATGAACCTCAAGATCAAGTTCCGCGAATCGTTCCGTCCGTTCGCGCCCTGCGTGCTCCGCAGCCGAGTCGACGAATATTTTCAGATGCGGCCCAACGAAGACAGCCCGTACATGCTGTTGGTCGCGCCGGTCCGCGATGAGATCCGCACCCCGCCCGGAAACGGATACGACCAGGCATTCGGGATCGAAAAGCTCAATTTCCGCCGCTCCACGATCCCTGCCATCACGCACGTCGATTATTCGGCTCGCGTCCAGACGGTCGATGAAGCCCGAAATCCCGATTTTCACAAGCTGCTCACGAAGTTCTACGAGAAGACCGGTTGTGCCGTGCTGATCAATACGAGCTTCAACGTGCGCGGCGAGCCGATCGTCTGCACCCCCAGCGACGCCTATCGCTGTTTTCAGGGGACCGAAATGGACGTCTTGGTCGTGGGTCGTAAAATTCTGTTGCGGGAGAAGCAGCCGCAACTTAATGAATCAGCCCGTGGGAAATATCTGGATCAATTCAAACTCGATTAATGACATTTCCATCTGGCGAGCCAGGGACGTGCGTCCCTCGGGTGCCTCCGCCGGCCGCGACGCTCGAAACGCAGATATTCTTGCAGACAAACCATGAAACTCATCGACCCCAACTGGAACCCGACCGATCGCCAGCTCAGGCAATTCGCCGTCGCCTGCCTGATCGTCCTGCCATTGATCGCCTGGATGAAGACTAGCAATCCACTCCTGATCGGAGGGGGGGCAAACTGGCCTCTCGTGGGTGGCCTGGCCACGTTCGGCCTCGTGCTGACGGTCGTCTCGTTCTTCAAACCCCGCGCGATCAAGCCGTTGTTCGTCGGGGCGACTTTCGTCGCCCTGCCGATCGGCATGGTTGTCAGCGAGCTGGTGCTGCTGTTGATTTTCCTCCTGGTCTTCACGCCGATGGCCTTTCTTTTCCGGGTCATGGGTCGCGACGCCCTGCAGCGCCGCATCGACCGTGATGCGAAATCCTACTGGCAACCCAAAGCCCAACCCCGCGACGCCGGCAGTTATTACCGCCAGTTCTAAAGGGACGGTTTCTCATGGCGAAATTAAAGGCCCCTGCCGGCTTCTACGATCCCAGAAACGACAGCCTGGCGCTGCGTCTGCACGACCTGAATCTGAGCCGCAAACCGTGGAACCCCGTTCGAACCAATTACTTCTCGATCTATTGGATCGATTCGGGATCAGGAACATTCTGGGCTGATGCTTCCGAGCACGCGTTCGGCTCCGGCTGCCTGCTGTTTTTCGTCCCGTATCAGCGGATTCGCTTTGCTTCAGCGAGCCAGGTTCGGGGAGAGGTCATTCAGTTTCATGCCAACTTCCTGTGCGTTGAGACGTTTCACGCCGAAGTCGGCTGTAGCAGTGTTCTCTTCAACGACACCTACGGCGTACCGGCCGTCGTTGTCGATGATCGCGCCCGGAGGGAAGTCTCGGACCTGATCGGTCGCCTGAAGCAAGAAGAGGCGGAACGCGGGCTGGCTTACAACGAAGTGTTACTGGCCTGCCTGAAAATGCTGCTGATCCTCGCCACGCGACTGAAGGCGCGGACTTCTCAGACCAGCCGCACAAGCGTCGCCGACCCGCGGCACCCAGTCGTCGGTCAGATTCGGGAATTGATCGAAGAGAATTACACCTCGCTGCATGCCCCCGCCGACTACGCCGCTTTCCTGCACATGACTCCCAAGACCCTCGGTCGAATCGTCCGGGAACATCTGGGCAAGACGTTGACCGATCTGATTCAGGAACGCATCCTGACTCACGCCAAATGGGACTTGCTGCACACGCTGAAGCCGGTCAAGGAAGTTGCGCGAGAAGTTGGCTTCCGAGACGAGTTGTATTTCAGCCGCTTCTTCAAGAAGGCGACGGGCGTCTCGCCGAAGTTCTTCCGTGAGTTCGAAACGGAAATTCGGGATGGAAGCAATCTGTCCATGCTTTCGGCCCAAGCGCCCATTCTGCAAGTCTCCTGAGCCGTCGATAATTCGAATATCTCGACGACGTGATCCTGGCGTGGCCGGGACGGTCGAATCGACGCCTGCGACGGGAGAACACGATCATGAACGCGACCCGCCTTTTCGAATTGGCATCCCACATGGACCGCTTCGGCGTGGCCGTGACGCGCCTGGGTTTGATTGTCGTCCTGGTCTGGATTGGCAGTCTCAAAGTGGAACGGTACGAAGCCGACGGCATCGTGCCTTTCGTCGCCAACAGCCCGTTCATGAGCTTCTTCTATGCCGACCCGGCGGGCTACAAATCGCACAAGAACGCGGAAGGAGCGCTCGTGCCGGCCAATCGCGAGTGGCACGAAATGAATCGCACCTATCCTTTCGCGCTCGGCCTGGGAACCGTGATCGTCGTGTATGGACTGATGCTGTGTCTGCATCCGTGGCTTCCCCAAGTGGCGGCGATCGGCAGCTTTCTGGTATTCGTCATGTCATTCGTGACATTGTCGTTCCTGGTGACGACCCCCGAGTGCTGGGTGCCCGATCTCGGCGATCCGGCGCACGGCTTCCCCTATCTGAGTGGGGCGGGACGACTCGTCATCAAGGACGCGATCATGATGGGCGCCGCCCTGGTGACGATGGCGGACTCGGCGCGATGCTATTTGCGCCGACGTCAACCCGTTTGATGACGCATTTTTGCATTTCCGGGAACTTTTCTGACCCGTAGCGTGTAGAGACTGACAGGAATCGAACGTACCACCGGCTAGAGAATTCATGCTCGAGGACGAACAGGCCATTCATCGCGTGCTGTCCGGCGATCGGGAGGCCTTTCGGTCGCTCGTGACACGGCACCAGTCGGCCGTTTGTGCCACGATCCGGGCGCTCAGCCCGCGCGGAGTCGATTGGGAAGATGTTGCCCAGGACGTGTTTCTGGCGGCGTTTCAGCACTTGGCGACGTTCGATTCGCGAAAAGGTATTTTTCGCACCTGGCTGCTGGCGATCGCCCGGAACCAATGCCGGAATGCCGGCCGACGTTTGGTGCCGGTGTCGGCCGCGATGATTCGCGAACGTGTCGACAGCCGCACGCCCGATGTGACGGTCGCAGAGGCCGAGTGGTTCGAGAGGCTGGACGCCAGCCTGGCGGCCCTGCCGGAAGAACAACGGCTGATGTTTGTGCTCGTGGAACTTCAGGGAGTGTCGTATCAGGAAGCGGCGGACATTGCCGACGTGAGTGTCGGCACGGTGAAATCGCGACTGTTTCGAGCCAAAGCATGGCTCCGCGAAATCCTCGGGCCTATGGCGCCCGAGAGCAATCGGTCCGTCGCAGCTCCGACACACCAGAACTTGTGAATCAATGAGAATGAGCATGGATACCGACAATTTGTATGAACGCTGGCGACAAAGCCGGTCGCAGATTGATCCGTCCGAGCGCTTCGTCGATCGAGTGATGGAATCGATCGATTCGCCGACTGCGACGAACGACCTGCCGAGTACAACCTGGCGGATTTCGGGATCAGTGAGAGCGAGTGTCTGTGCCGCCGCAGCGCTGGCCGCCGTGTTTCGCGTCGTGGAGCTGCTGAATCTGTTTGCAGCCAGCCGTATCGAGAATTGATCAAGCTGTTCGTCCTGGAGGGAAGCATTCATGATTCAACCGTCACGACCCCAGCCCTGGATTGCCATGGTTTTGTCGCTGTGCTGCACCGGACTGGGGCACCTGTATTGCGGTCGCCTGCTGCGCGGGTTGGTGCTGTTTCTGGTGTCGCTGTTGATCCTGCCCGTCGCGGCTGTTGTCGCCGGGCTGGCCTCGTCGACCTGGGCTCTGATCGGACTCCTCGCTTCGTTTCTGGGGCTGTTGGGATTGTGGCTGTTTGCCGTCGTGGATGCGTGGCGCACCGCGGCACGTGGCCAGGATCCGTCACGGCATGATTACCAGCGTGCGCTGGTCTATGCCTTGTTCGTCGCTGTCGGTGTCATTTCACCCATGTTAAGCGTCATTTACATCCGCCAGAATCTGATGGAGGCGTTTTTCATTCCCACCGAATCGATGTCCCCACTTCTGCACAACGGCGATCGCATTCTCGTGAATAAGGTGCATTGGCGAGCTCAGCAGGCAAAGCGTTATGACGTCGTCGTGTTCCGTGCGCCGGACTATCCGGGGCGCACGTACATCAAACGCATTGTCGGCCTGCCTGGAGAAAACGTGCTGATCGAAGGAGACGCCGTGAAGGTGAATGGAAAGCTCGTGGACAAGCCGGGTGCGGTCCCCGTGCAGCCCCAGCCGGATGCGAATCAGCAGCCGGCGAAACCGGCCGGAGAGCGGGAAATGGGCCTGTTGATTCCCCCCGGCATGTGCTACGTGCTGGGGGACAATCGCGGCAATTCACGCGACAGCCGCGATTTTGGTCCCGTGGCGCTGGGAGACGTCCTGGGAGTGGCCGAATACGTGTACCTGCCTGGCGATTCGTGGTCGCGATTCGGAAGGCTGCGCTAAATGCGCTGTTCCGCGACGGCGTGGCAAGGTCAGAGCTTGAATGATGTTGGACGTCCAGCGCGTGAGACTCATTCGATGTTTGATTCAGCGCGGCTCACAGTCTCCGCCAACAATGGCCCTGACTGAGTGGGTGGTACGGGCTGGCTTTGCTCTTTGTCCAACTCGTCGGGGCCATCGCTGGGTATCTGGCTCCGGCAGAACAGTCACTCCTGCTGCACTCCGGGGCTGCGATGCGAAATCCCCATTCATGCTCTGACCCCGCCACACACGTCCATTTAGATGCGACGCCGCCAAACTCGGGCCGCCGCCGTGCACCGATATGTCAGTCGCCGGCTTGCGGGCGCTCCGACGGCGCGGTATGCAGTATTCAGTGAGCATCAACCAATTTTCTTCGGAGTCGACCCTCATGCGGCGATATGGCGTTTTGTCAGCTTTGATTTTAGCTGTTTCCTTCTCCAGTCTTGCAAAAGGCGAAGACAGCTCTGCCATCGGGAAGAAGATCGACGAATTTAAATTGACCGACTACCGCGGGGCGGCACACCAGTTGGCCGGACTTCAGGATCGCGAGCTCGTTGTCGTCGCGTTTTTGGGGACTGAATGCCCGGTGGCGAAGCTGTACGGCCCCGGACTCGCCGAACTCGCCGCTCAGTACGAGCCGAAGAAGGTGGCGTTTCTCGCCATCGACTCCAATCAGCAGGATTCGCTGGGTGAAATGACGCAGTACGCCCGCACGGCGAAGATCGAATTCCCATTTCTCAAAGATCCGGCGAATGCCATTGCCGATAAGTTCGGAGCCGTTCGCACGCCCGAGGTGTTCGTTTTGGACCGAAACCGCACGATCCGTTACCAGGGACGAATCGACGATCAGTTCGGAATCGGCACGACGCGCAAAGAGCCCAAGCGGAAAGACCTGGCTGTGGCGCTCGACGAACTGCTGGCAGGCAAAGAGGTAAGTGTAGCCGTCACGCCGGCGACCGGGTGCCACATCGGACGGGCCAATCGCACGCCGGCTCGCGGCGAAGTCACCTATTCCAAGCACATTGCTCCCATCGTGCAGACGCATTGCGTGGGTTGCCATCGCCCTGGGGAGATCGGGCCATTCACCCTGACCAGCCATGAAGACGTCGTCAACTGGAGCGCCACGATCCGCGAAGTCATACAGGAACGGCGGATGCCTCCGTGGCACACCGACGCCGAGCGCGGAAAATTCCTCAACGACCGCCGCATCTCCGAGAGCGACAAAAAACTGCTGTTCGACTGGATAGACAACGGCATGCCGGCCGGCAACCCGGCCGATCTCCCCGAACCGCCAAAATTCACGGCCGGCTGGGAGATTCCCCAACCGGAGCTGGTGGTCGAGATGCCAAAACTCTACACCGTTCCCGCCCAAGGGACCGTCGAATACCAATATTTCGAATTGAACCAGAAATTCGACGAAGACAAATGGGTTGTCGCCTCCGAGGCCCGCCCCGGCAACCGGGCCGTCGTACACCACATGATTTTGTTTTACGTTCCGCCTGGTTTTAAGCGGCCGATCCAGGAAGGCTCGCTCTTGAACTCGATCGCGACGTTCGCCCCCGGCATGCCAGCCTGGCAAGCCCGGCCCGGTATGGCCAAGCGAATTCCGGCCGGATCGAAGCTCTATTTTCAGATGCACTACACTCCCAATGGCGCCGAGGCGACCGATTTGAGCCGCGCGGGTTTGATATTCATTGATGCGAATAAGGTCGAGAAGCAACTGCGGACCGACGCGGTCGTGAACTTCCGGCTGCAAATTCCTCCCAGAACCGACAACGTGCCGTTCGAGGCCACGCACGGATTCGGGCGCGACATGCGGCTGGTGTCGCTGTTGCCCCACATGCACCTGCGCGGCAAGGCGTTCCGCATCGAGACCGTCTCGCCGGAAGGGGAGAAACAGTTGCTGCTCGATGTGCCGCGCTATGATTTCAACTGGCAAAACAGTTACGTCTTCGCCGAGCCGGTCAAGCTGCGCGAAGGGTCGGTGCTGAAGTGCCGGGCGGTCTATGACAATTCCGAGCACAACCCGGCCAATCCCGACCCCTCGCAAACCGTCGGCTGGGGCGACCAGACGTGGGAAGAGATGCTGGTCGCGCAATTCGAAGCGGTCCTCGACGAACAGGATTTGCGGCTGGGCCGGCCCGTCGTCAAGCCGGTCGGAGGCGATGAGTTTGAAGTCGAGTTCAAGTACCGCCCCACGATATCGGCGCAAGCCGTGTATCTGGCGGGGGTCTTCAACGACTGGAAGGCCGACGGCCACAAGATGGACGGGCCCGACGGCACGGGGACGTACACGACGAAACTCAAATTCAAAGCGGGAGTTCACGAATACAAATTCGTGGTCGACGGCAAGACATGGCGCGGGGACCCCGGCAACCCGGATTTCGCCGGCCAATACTCCAACAGTGTACTGGTCGTCGGCCCCAAGCCCGCCGCACCCGCCGCCGCGGGGGGCGGTCAATAGGATCGGTCACATTGCCGACAATTGCACTGGGCGATGCGGCAATTCTTGACAGACGGCATCCCATAATTTAGACTAGTCTTAGACCGGTCTATTTTTACGGAGTGACAATGGAGCAACCAACGAATACCGTCGGAGCTTACGAGGCCAAGACCCATTTCTCCGAGTTGCTGGCGCGCGTCGCCAATGGCGAGGAAGTGACCATTACCCGCCACGGAACCGCAATCGCCCGACTCGTGCCGGCGAAGCAAGTCGCGAGTGTCGCGCAGCGTCGCCAGGCGATCGACGCGATGCGTCATTTGGCACAGCAGAATCGGCTTCGCGGCTTGAAGATCAAGGACCTGATTGCGGAGGGGCGTCGGTGACTGCCAGCCTGATCATCGACTGCTCGCTGACAATGACCTGGTGCTTTGCGGACGAAGCCACCGACGCGTCGGCCGACATTCAGGACCGACTGACTCACGAAGGGGTTCTCGTGCCGGCCCATTGGTTTTTGGAAGTGACGAATGTTCTAGTGATGGCAGAGAAACGACGTCGAATCACGTCCTCCAGATCCGACGCCTTTGTCCAACTTCTTCAGGTGTTGGATATCGAGGTCGACAATGATATTCCTGGGCGTGCATTCGATCACGTGCTTCCGTTGTGCCGCACCCATAAGTTGACCAGTTATGATGCGGCCTACCTTGACCTGGCAGTGCGCCGCCGATTGCCCCTGGCTTCGCTCGACAAGGATCTCCGCGCCGCCGCCGAAGAATTAGGTATAGAACTCCTGGGCCAATGAACGAAGCCGATTCCTTCGTGCAATACCGCGTTACCCATATCACGACGTACGACTACACCGAGCCGGTCTCGCTGTGTCAGAACGTCGCGCATCTGGCGCCTCGCGCCGTCGCCGGGCAGACGTGTCTCGAAACGTCGCTGGCGATCGCCCCCTGGCCCACAGTGCTCGTAGAACAGATCGACTATTTCGGCAACCCGGCGACGTTCTTCGCCGTGCAGGAGCCGCACCGGCAATTGACGTTGACGGCCCTGCATCACGTCGAAGTCGGACCGCGGGCGGCGCCCGATTCGTCGAAAACACCGGCGTGGGAAACTGTGCGCGACCGGTTGCGGGCCGATCGCAGCCCCGAAGTGCTGGCAGCCGCGGAATTCGTGTTCGATTCGCGATACGTGAACGTGGCCACCGAATTTCTGGATTATGCCCGCGCCTCGTTCGGCGACGGTCGGCCATTGCTCGAAGCGGCCCTCGATCTAACGAGCCGGATTCACGCCAATTTCGAATACGACCCGCGCTCGACGACAGTGGCCACGGCGCTGGCCGAGGTGTTCGCGAATCGCCACGGGGTGTGCCAGGACTTCGCTCATTTGCAGATCGCCTGCCTGCGATCGCTGGGCCTGTCCGCCCGCTACGTCAGCGGGTATTTGAGCACCGAGCCCCCTCCCGGCTGTGTCCCGCTCGTCGGGTCGGACGCGACGCATGCCTGGCTCTCGATCTTCTGCCCGGGAGCAGGCTGGATCGATCTCGACCCCACGAACGATCAGATCACCGGCGAAGGCCACATCCTGCTGGCCTGGGGCCGCGATTATGACGACGTCAGCCCCGTTAAGGGAGTCGTTCTCGGCGGCGGCCAACATGCGGTGAACGTCGCCGTCAACGTCGAAAGGCTCTCCGAACAAGAACCGCTCGGGATTGCCTGATGACTCCTCCAAAAGCCGATTTGATCAGCCGCGACCTGAATCATCTCATCCATCCGCTGCACAACCGAAAGGCGCACGCGCAGGGGGGGCATGTGTGGGTCAAAGGAGA
>DASYAR010000590.1:0-16691 GCA_036501235.1 Planctomycetaceae bacterium | reverse complement strand
CGGGCTGCTGGGGCCGAACGGTTCCGGCAAAACGACCACCCTCAAGCTGCTGCTCGGATTGCTGTTTCCGACCGAAGGGGACGTCACGATCCTCGGGAAGCCGGCGACGGACGTCACCAAGAACGAGCGGATCGGCTATCTCCCGGAAGAATCCTACCTGTATCGCTTTTTGAATGCCGAAGAGACGCTCGATTTCTACGGAAAACTGTTCAATATGTCCGCCAGCGTGCGTCGGGAACGCTCCAAGAAGCTGATCGAACGGGTCGGTCTCACGCATGCCCGGCGCCGGCAGTTGAAAGAATACTCCAAAGGGATGACGCGCCGCATCGGCCTGGCCCAGGCGCTGATCAATGAGCCCGATCTGATCCTGCTGGACGAACCGACGAGCGGCCTTGATCCGCTGGGTTCCCGCGACATGAAAGACATGATCGTCAAGCTCAAGGAAGAGGGAAAGACGGTCGTCATGTGCAGCCACTTGCTGGCCGACGTGCAGGACGTCTGCGACCGCATCGCGATCCTCGATGGGGGTGAACTGAAAGTCTTCGGCAAGGTTCAAGACCTGCTCAAAGACCAGGGCGTGACGCAAATGAAGACGTCGCGGCTGCCTGAAGGGGCTTTGAAAGAAGTGGAAGAGGTCTTGGCCCGCCACGGTGCGAAGATGCTGGAAGTCGATCACCCGACGACCAATCTGGAAGACTTGTTCATCAAGACGGTGCGCGACAGTGCCGCGCGACCGGGGCAACGGTACGTCCCTCCGTCGCCGGCGAACAAGGCTTAGGGTGAGGCGGCGGCCAGGCGTTGGCATATTTCAGTTTTTGATTCCTGCTCGAACGGGAAGTTTATGAGGCTGTCTTTTAATCCTGAGGTTTTCGATCTGCTCGGCGGCTTCAAGACGTGGCTGGCCGTCATGGTCGTGCTGTCGATCGTGGTGTTCATCACCTCGCTGGTCATGTCTCTCGGAGCGCTGGGGTTCGCCGGGCCGTCGCAGGTGCTGATGCACATTTTCGGCGGAATCGGCGACTTATGCGGCACGTCGCCGCGACGCTGCTGGGCGATGACGCAACTGACGTTTCGGGAGGCGGTGCGGCGAAAGACGCTTTTGGTGTTTGCCGTGTTCGCGGTGCTGTTCCTGTTTGCCGGCTGGTTTTTGTCCGACGTGACGGCCGACCCGGATTTGCAGGTTAAAAACTACGTGAGCTTCGTACTGCGGACGATCAGTTGGCTGATCCTGCCGGTGGCTCTGCTGTTGTCGTGCTGGGGGCTGCCGGAAGACATCAAGGCCCGTTCGCTGCACACGGTGGTGACGAAACCGGTTCGCCGACACGAGATCGTGATCGGGCGCATCTTGGGATATACGGCGATCGGCGTGCTGATCCTGGGGGTGATGTCGCTGGTGGGGTGGGCCTGGATCAAGCGGCAATTGCCCGACTCGATGAAATCGCAACTGACGGCGCGAGTCCCTGTTTATGGCGCTTTGTCTTTCATCAGCACCGAGGGCAAAGACGTCAGCGAAGCCGTGAACGTCGGCGACGAAAACATGTTCCGCAGCTTCATTGAAGGCAATACGAAAGCGCGGGCGATCTGGAAATACTCGGACATCGATCCGGCGCAGTTTTCCGGCAGCCAGGGACTGGTCCTCGAATCGAGCTTTGATGCGTTTCGAACGTATAAGGGCAAAATCGACAAGCAGCTGCTCTGTCAGTACACGCTGGTGAATGAATCCAAGAAACTGCGCGTGCCGCTGAACGCCTTCGAAATCAACGAGTTCCGCCGCAATTCGTATGACGTTCTGAAGCAGAATCCGACGCTCCAGGACGTGGATGGAAAACCCGTGGAGCTGCGGGACCTCATGACGGGGGGGACTTTGCAAGTCGAGGCCGCCTGCCTTTCGTCTGCGCAGTTTCTGGGAATGGCCCGGCCGGACCTGTTCATTCGCCTGCCCGACCGTCCGTTCGAATCGAGTTTTTTCAAGTGCATTTTGAACATCGGGCTGATGATGTTCATGGTGGTCGTCCTGGGAGTGGTTTCGGGAAGCTTCCTGAAAGGCCCGATCGCGACCGTTTTGACCGGTTTCATCGTCGTCGTCGGAAAGATGGCGCACGGATTTCTGGAGTCTCTGGTGACGGGAGACGTGTCGTATCACAACCCCACCGTGAAATTTCAGGGAGCCGGCCCATTCGGCGCCTTGTACCGGATCGTCACGCACACCACGCCGGGGATCGCCTTCGACGACACCTTCTTTTTCCGCACGATCAACGCGCTCGACTCGATGGCGCTGAACGTCCTGTGGGCGATCTACAAGGTGTTTCCGAATTTCGAATCGTTCGATACGACCGAATACACGGCGAACGCGTTCGACGTGCCCTGGGCCGAGGCGCTGCTGCCCAGCCTGGCGACGACGTTCGCCTATTGCGTGCCGTGGATCATGGTCGGCTATTTCAGTCTGCGTCTGCGTGAGCTGGAGTCGAAATGAACAATCTCACTTCATTGCAGCGAAAGCTGTTGTATCTCGGCGGAATCTTGCTGCTGCTCATCCCCATCACGATGATGGGGATGCCGGCCGAGCCGGCCCAAGCCGGAAACAAGGGGAGCGCCGGCGGCGTTCTGGCCCAGAAACGAGACGAATTCAAATATGGCGAGCACGACCTGGGAAACGTCGATCCGGCCAGCTCGACGATGAACCTGTTGCTCCTCGGCTTTCGGGGAATCGCCACCAGCGTCTTGTGGACCGAGGCGATCGAACAGCAGCGCGGCAAAGACTGGGCCGGGCTGCGGGCCACGACCGAGTCGATCATCCTGCTGCAACCGCACTTCCTGAAAGTCTGGCACTTTCAAGGCTGGAACCTGGCTTATAATGTTTCGGCCGAATGGGACGGCGTGGCCGACCGTTATTACTGGGTCAAGGAAGGGATCAAGTTCTTCAAGAAGGGGCGCGATCGCAACGAGCAGTACGCCGAGTTGTACTGGTACGTGGGCGACACGACCGGGAAAAAGATCGGCCGCAGCGACGAAGCGGTCATCTTTCGCCGGTTCTTCCGCCACGACCCCGATGAGGCGCGTTACGGCGGAGGACCTGACCCCTTCGTCAACCCGAACAGCCGCGATAATTATCAGGAGGCCGGCGAATGGTTCCAGCAGGCGAACAACACGATCGAAACATTTCACAACGAACAGCACATCATGGCCCCGTATCTGTTCCGTGCCTATCCGCAGCGGGCCATTTTCGATCAGGCCATGGCGCTGCAGCGCGAAGGCGAATTCGGTGAGGTTTGCCGAAACATCTGGGCCGAAGGGTTCACGGCTTGGACGACGAAATACGGCATGATGGATCTCGACTGCGAGGTGCTCGGTCATCCGATCCATCTGGAAGTCTCGGGACCTGAACTGCAGGAGATGAAAAAGGACGAAGACGCGAAGGGCAAAGAGGACTGGTTTCGACAGACGGTCTGGATCGGCAAATATCAAGACCAGGCGAATTACACCTATTGGCGGACGCGATCGCGGGTCGAATCGGAAAAGGAGATGTCCGATGCGCATCGGCTGCTTTATGAGGGAGAGCAGGCCCTGAACAAGGCCGATCCAGCCACCGCCCTCAAGCTGTATGTGGACGGGATGACGAAATACGACAAGATCCTCGGCGAGTATCCTCAAATGAAAAATGAGGACGAGACGGTCGAAGAAGCGATGCTGGCCGTCATGGGCTGGCAGAAGTCCCTGGAATACCTCGATGAGGAAGTACCGGAGGCTTTCCCACTGAAGGACATCTGGGACGAACACCCGCTGCGCCGCCCCGCGGTCAAGTCGGAATTCGAACGCCGGCGTCGTGCCGGCCGATAGTCTGATCGACGCCTCAGCGTAGAACCGGCGCGGTTGTCGGCGGTAACCCAAAAAGAAACAGAGATTTGGCCGCGAATGGCGCGGATCAACGCGGATCGGGCGATTCACCTCGCCCATAGTGATCCGCCCGGATCCGTGTCGTCCGCGGCTCTCTTCTTTTTTGTCGCGCGGCGTCAAATTCACGGATTGCTGGCGAATCCGCATCATCCGCATCGCGGCGCGCTGCACCTGAAATCGACCTCGAATGGATCGGGGGCACGTTCTGGAAGTCCCCCGCCCGGCGAGCGGCACGTATTGCATTTGGCGTGCCGTTGACGCTTGCCAAATGGCCGAGCTTTCCTTACTGTTTCCGCACATGAATGATTATGGCAAAACGCCCCTGATTTTGATGAAATTGCAAACTCGAGGAACGGAGACTCGCGCTTATGAATCGTCTCAAGACGCTCTTTTTCACATTGGCCCTGTGCCTGACCGCGGCGGGCGCCGCGCACGCCGGTGAAGCCGACCTGGCGATCCCCGACCTGCATGAAGGGAAGTTCAATCTGTTCGGAATGACGATCTCGGGGTGGAACCTGCTGCTGTTCGGTTCATTCGTCATCTGCGGCACGCTGGGGATCAGTCTCACGCTGCGCCGCCAGATTTACGTACTGCCGGCTCACAAGTCGATGCTCGACGTGGCCGAGGTCATTTTTCAGACGTGCAAAACATATCTTGTCCAGCAGGGAAAATTCCTGCTGATGCTGTTCGCCCTGATCGGGTCGGCGATGACGTATTATTTCATGGTGTTGCAAGGCCAGCCGATCACCACGGCGGGCCTGGTGCTGCTGTTTTCGATCGTAGGAATGGGCGGTTCGTACTGGGTGGCCTATTACGGCATCCGGGTGAATACCTATGCGAACTGTCGCACGGCGTTCGCCGCGCTGCGCGGCGAACCGTGGGACGTCGTCAATATTCCCTTGCGCGCCGGAATGTCGATCGGCCTGTTCCTGATTTCGCTGGAATTGATCATGATGGTCATTATCCTGCTGGCCGTTCCTCGTGACATCGTCGGCTATTGCTTTCTGGGATTTGCCATCGGTGAATCGCTGGGAGCTTCGGTATTGCGGATCGCGGGGGGCATTTTTACGAAGATTGCGGATATCGGCTCCGACTTGATGAAGATCGTGTTCAACGTCAAGGAAGACGACCCGCGCAATCCCGGTGTGATCGCCGACTGCACGGGGGACAACGCGGGCGATTCGGTCGGCCCTACGGCTGACGGCTTCGAGACGTACGGCGTGACGGGGGTGGCCCTGATCTCGTTCATTACCCTGGCCGTTCCGAACGTCGATATTCAGGCCAAGCTGATCGTCTGGATCTTCGCCATGCGGTTCTTGATGGATTTCATGTCGGGCGCCTCGTATTTCATCAACCAGTCCATCTCGGAAAAGAAATACAAAGGATTGAAAGAGTTCGATTTCGAGGAGCCGCTCACACGTTTGATCTGGATTGCGTCGATCCTGTGCATCGTGACGTCGTTTGGAATGAGCTGGCTGTTGATCGGCGACATGGCCGTGAAGGGGGCCGATGAAGCTCTCAAAGAACTTCCTCAGCTGTGGTGGCAATTGGCGCTGATCATCAGTTGCGGCACGCTGGCGGCCGTGCTGATTCCCGAATTCACGAAGGTCTTCACGAGCTCGCACTCGAAGCACGTTCACGAGATCGTGACGGCCTCGCGCGAGGGGGGAGCGTCGCTGACGATTCTGTCGGGCCTGGTGGCGGGCAATTTCAGCGCATTCTGGAAGGGCATGCTTATCATGTCATTAATGGCGGGGGCATTTTTCGTCAGCAAGATGGGGCTGGGCGACGTCATGCAAGACCCGAAGTACGCCTCGATT
This sequence comes from Planctomycetaceae bacterium, assembly GCA_036501235.1. Classification (GTDB taxonomy): domain Bacteria; phylum Planctomycetota; class Planctomycetia; order Planctomycetales; family Planctomycetaceae; genus JACQFH01. Next base: position 10,977 of record DASYAR010000590.1, on the reverse strand, counting down.
TTTGCCTTCGGTCTGGTGGCTTTCGGGTTCCTGTGCATGGGGCCGGTGAACATCGCCGTCGACAGCTACGGCCCCGTGACCGACAACGCTCAGTCGGTCTTCGAACTGGCCCAGACCGAGCATATCCCTGGGATCAAGGAAGAAATCAAATCGACCTTCGGTTTCGAGCCCAACTTCGAGGAGGGCAAGCACTACCTCGAAGCCAACGACTCGGCGGGCAATACGTTCAAGGCGACGGCCAAGCCCGTCCTCATTGGAACAGCGGTCGTCGGCGCTACGACCATGATATTTTCGATCATCCTGCTCCTGAAGAAGGCGGGCATGTTGGATCTCAGCCTGACCGACGCCCCGGTGCTCCTGGGCTTTATCAGCGGCGGATCCGTGGTCTACTGGTTCTGCGGCGCGTCGATGCAGGCGGTGACGACCGGCGCCTATCGGGCCGTCGAATACATCAAGAAGAACATGGACCTCAACAAAAGCGAGGCCGACATCGAAGACTCGAAGACCGTCGTGCGGATCTGCACCGAATACGCCCAGAGCGGCATGTGGAACATCTTCATCGTGCTGATGACCGTCACTCTGGCGTTCGCCTTCTTCGACCCGAATTTCTTCGTCGCCTACCTGATTTCGATCGCCGTGTTCGGGTTGTTCCAGGCGATCTACATGGCCAATGCCGGTGGCGCCTGGGACAACGCCAAGAAGTATGTCGAGGTCGATCTGCGTGAAAAGGGAACCGAGTTGCACGCCGCGACCGTCATTGGGGATACGGTCGGCGATCCGTTCAAGGACACGACGTCGGTGGCGCTCAACCCGATCATCAAGTTCTCGACGCTGTTTGGTCTGCTGGCCGTGGAAATCGCCATCAAGATCAAAGAGACCAAAGTTCTTGACGACGAAAAGTCCTCCGGCAGCGGGAGCGACTACACGCCCATCGTGGGCGTCGTGATGCTGGCGATCGCCCTGATCTTCGTCTGGCGTTCGTTCTACTCGATGCGAATCCCCGAAAAAACGTGATCCCGGGCGAGCAGGGCGCTTTTGAAGAGAGAAGAGTGAAGAGACCTGGCGAGCGGGGGACGTCAGTCCCCCGGTGGGTTCCTGATCTCTGCAACCTTCCTGGCACGTGATCCCCCAGTCTCAGCGAACCTCTTGGCGAGGTTCGCTGTCTTTATTGATTCGCCTCGGTTGAACATCCCTGCCGCATCGGGGATGATTCATCCTTGACCCCTTTCCACGTTTCGAGGAGCGCCCGACGATTACGACTACGACCAAGAAAGCGACCCCTGCCCGGCACGACCGCCGCAGCAGTTTGAATACCGCCTGCCGATGCGCCAAGACGGCCGAAGACATGCGAGGAAAAGACACCATCGTCCTCGATCTGACGGAAGTCACGGCCATCGTCGATTTTTTCGTGATCACGACCGGGACGAGTGGTCGGCAAATGCGCTCCGTCGCAGACGAAATCGAACGAACGATGCGCACGACCGGTTCCCGCCCCCGTAGCGTCGAGGGGGCGAATGACGCGAATTGGATTCTGGAGGATTTCGGCGATATCGTGCTGCACGTATTCAGTCCCGAGGCGCGCAAGCTCTACGACCTCGAACACCTCTGGGCAGACGCTCCCCGCGTCGACTGGAAGGCCGAGCTAGGGGTGTAGCGTCATGAACGTCTTGCAAGAACTTCGCTCTCGATTTCGGGCCGCCCTGGAGGGGTTCGGCGCCGACTCGGGATTGGCGGCGATGGTCAAGCCGGCGCAGGATTCGCGGTTCGGTGATTACCAGGCGAATTGCGCGATGCCCTTGGCGAAGTTGCGCGGTGTGAGCGCCCGCGATATTGCCGCGCAGATCCTCGAACGGCTGTCGGTCGCCGATCTGTGCGAACCACCCGAAATCGCCGGGCCTGGGTTTATCAACCTCAAGCTCAAAGCCGACTGGCTTGTCGCACAGGTCAACACACTCGTGACCGATGAACGGCTGGGGGTCGTACCGGCTTCCCCCCGGCGGATCGTCGTCGATTATTCGTCCCCGAACGTCGCCAAGCCGATGCACGTGGGGCACCTCCGCAGCACGGTGATCGGCGACGCCCTTTATCGTATTCTGAAGTTCCAGGGGCATGTCGTCACCAGCGACAACCACGTCGGCGACTGGGGCACCCAGTTCGGGATGATCATTTACGGTTACAAAAATTTCCTCGATCGGCCGGCGTTCGAGCGGAACACCGTGGCCGAGCTGGCCCGGTTGTACCGATTGGTGAATCAGCTAGCCGACTATCACGAAGCCGTGGCCGAGTTGCCGAAGTTGAACGCCGCGCTTGCCGACGCTCGCTCGCGCCGGAACACGGCCGAGGCGGAACCGGCGCCAAAAGACAAGAAAGACCTGGAAGTCCGCAAAAAGTCGCTCAAGCGGCTGTCGACGGAAGTTGATGAGTTGCAGGAACAGGCGGCGTCGGCCGTCAAAAAACGGGTAGCGGTCGAAGAATCACCCGAACTGACCGCGCTGGCTCAGGGCCATCCGCGAATCGCCATAGCGGCACGTGAAGAGACTGCCAAACTGCACGCCGGCGATGCCGAGAACCTGGCGCTGTGGCGACAGTTCATGCCGGCGTGCCTCGCGGCCATCAACGCCATGTACGAGCGCCTGGGAGTGCGGTTCGACACCACGCTGGGTGAAAGCTTCTTTCAGCCGTTTCTGGCGGGCGTCGTCGACAGCCTGCAGTCGCGTGGGATCGCCGTCGTCAGCGATGGGGCCGTGTGCGTCTTCATCCCTGGCGTCGACGCGCCGTTCATCGTCCGCAAGACGGACGGCGCGTTCACCTATGCCACGACCGATCTGGCGACGATCCAATACCGGGCTGAGAAGCTCGAGGCGGAAACCATGCTCTACGTCGTCGACGCGCGGCAGAGCGACCACTTCAAACTGCTGTTCGAAACGGCACGCCGCTGGGGATTTGCGACCGTCGATTTCCGACACATCAGTTTCGGCACGATCCTGGATGAAAAGAAACAACCCTACAAAACCCGTTCGGGGGACACCGTGGGGCTGGAATCGTTGCTCGATGAATCGGTCGTCGAAGCCCGAAAAATCGTTGACGCGAACGACAGCGAGAAACCGGGCGGCGCCGAGCTTGATGAGACGGCCCGCGCGCGGATCGCCGAAGCGGTGGGCATCGGTGCCATCAAATACGCCGACCTCTCCCAAAACCGCGAGAGCGATTACGTCTTCAGTTGGTCCAAGATGCTGGCGACAAAGGGCGACACGGCGACCTATTTGCAGTACGCATTCGCCCGCGTGTGTGGAATTTTTCGCAAAGGGGGAATTGACCGCAGCTTCTGCCGCGCCGCCGGGGGGGGAATCGAGCTGGCGCACCCGGCCGAGCGCGCTTTGGCGCTGCAGCTCATCCGCTTCAGCGAAGCGCTCGACGACGCGGCGGCCGAATGCCGGCCGAATTTCCTCACGAATTACCTGTTCGAAACGGCTAACTGCTTCAGCACGTTCTTCGAGCAATGCCCGGTGCTGAAGGCCGAAGCGGAATCGGTTCGCACGAGCCGCCTGTTGCTGGCCGACCTCACCGCCCGCGTGTTGACCCAGGGTTTGCAGCTCCTGGGAATTCAGACGATCGAGCAGATGTGACAAAACTGAGTACTCAGTGCTGAGTACTCAATCTTACCGATCTGCCGCGGTCGGCAAGCGGCCGAAGATCATGCGGCCGGCGCTCGACTGCAGCACGCTTTTCACGACCACGTCCGACTCTTTTCCGATCATCGACGCGCCGTCTTCGCAGACGAGCATCGTGCCGTCGTCCAGGTATCCCACTCCCTGACCGGGCGCCTCGCCGGCCTTGATGATCTTGATCGTGAGCCGCTCGCCGGGCAGGTAGCGGGGCTTGAGCGAATTGGCCAGGTCGTTGAGGTTGATGACGTCGACCCCCTGGACGCTGGCGACCTTGTTGAGATTGAAGTCGTTGGTGACGACGCAGCCGCCGAGCTTTTTGGCCAATTCCACCAGCCGCTGATCGACCGACATGCCCTTGGCTTCGTCCTGCTTGACGTCGTGCAGCTTGACTTCGATGTTCGGGTTCGATTGCAGCCGGCTGAGAACGTCGAGGCCGCGGCGGCCTCGATTCCGGCGCAGCTTGTCGTTGCTGTCGGCAATGTCCTGCAGCTCTTGCAGCACGAACGAGGGGACGATCAGCGGGGCGTCGATGATCTTGGTTTCAATGACGTCGGCAATGCGCCCGTCGATGATCGAACTGGTGTCGAGGACGTAGGGGCGGCCCCCCCGGACTTCCTTGGCAAACTCGATGTAAGGAATGATAAACCGGAATTTATCCTTGGTCTGCATCAGCATCGTGACGCACAGGTATGGGAACATCAGGTTCATCACCATGAGCGTGACTCCCTTGTACTCAGGGAAGATCACCGGCTGCAGCGCCAGGCTCGTCAGGTAACTGAGCAGAAAGCCGATCAGCAGACCGAAATAGACTGCCGAGATCACCTCGATCCGTTTCCGGGGAATCAGGATGTCGACGAAAATCACCGATGAGGTGATCAGCAGCATCACGAAAAAGGCCAGCATCCGGTGGGGTTCGATGACGACGCGCGGTTCGGGCGTTTCGGTGCTGACGTAGGCGGCAATCGCCCCGGCGCAAACCAACAGATAAATCGCACGAATGATGTTCAGCAGCATGTTTCAGAGCAGGTTGTTGTGGACAACACGGACCATGTGCGTGAGGAACTCGTTCCCATACATCAACTGCGTGAGCATCAGCGGCGACTACCGGTGGCCCGAATCATCCGGAGGATTCTCACTTGGTCGTAACCGCCGAAACATAAAGAGACCGCCGGCCTGATCGCCGTAAGCGATCAAACGAGGGGACGAGGATGGATTCCGCCCGACGACGTCCGAGCAGTTTCCAGCAGGGGATCAATCACAACAATAAGGAAAAAAATGAACGCAGGCCTATTGTTCAGAGTTTGAGTCGCAGAATCAAGTCTCTTTCCGGGCAGAACAGGGGCCGTTTATGCGTCCGGGCTCGTCAGCAATTCGCGCAGCGCAGCCAGCGATTGTGGTATGACGTTGACGTTCACCAGCACCGGCATGAAGTTCGTATCTCCGCTCCAGCGCGGAACCAGATGCCAATGCAGGTGCCCCGGAACTCCAGCGCCGGCAATTCGTCCCAGATTGACGCCGATGTTGAAACCTTCTGCCGACATTCGCCGGCGGATCAGGCGCGTCATGTCCTGCAAGGCGCGCATGCCTTCCAGCAGCTCTTCGTCATCGAGGTCTTCGAGGTTTGCCTTGTGCTCCAAAGGAGCAACCAGCAGGTGTCCATTGTTGTAAGGGTAGCGGTTGAGGACCGTCAGCGTCCGTCGGCCTCGGGCGATCACCAGATTTTCGGCGTCCGCCTTGGGATCGGCCGCATACCGGCAGAGAAAGCAGCCCTCGGGCTGATGCTCTTTGGTGGTCACGATGTAAGAGAGTCGCCAGGGAGCCCAGATCGTGTCGTGTGCCACTATTTCGTCTCACGAATGTCGGTTGTCAGCGGCCGTACCAGGCCGCCAGTTTCGAGATGTCGTCCGTCCGGGCCAAGAGCCGCACCCGTCCCCGAAAGCCACTTTGCCCGAACGCGGGTGAATAGCCGTGGTGGTGGTCGGCGATGTTCAGGGCTCGCAACACGTCGTCGAGCTCAAGATGGCCGCGTCCCCGGCCGGCCGCCAGCCAGCGGGCCAGCCACAAGACGACCGGTACGACGAGCGCCAGGCTTTGAAATCCCTCGACCAACGGCACATTGTAATAGGCGCGACCACAGAAGTGCAGCCCCCGCAGTTTCACCCGCAGGTAGCGAATCAGCATGTCGTCAACCCCCTCCGGTAACGGGCCGAACGGCCGCTCCAGGTCGGCAAACGGGACAGGCGAGAATTCTGTCTGCAAAGGGGGAATCAGCCCCGTCCCACGCGTGAAACGCAGCACGGCGCGAAACAGCCGCCAGCGATTGCGCCATCCGGATTCCCGGTCGGCGAAGGTGTCGCGCCTCGCATATTGGGCGCACAACAAGCGAAACTGCATGCGGCCGACGGGGCTCGGCTCGGAAATGGTCCCGAGATCGGTCCCGGTGTCGCCATCGGCGGCAGCCGAGACGATTTCGAGGAATTCATCCAGGCGATCCCCGCGAATCTTCTGGAACCGCGATTGCCCGATCAGCTCGACGAATTTGATCGCTCGCACGAGACCCGTGACCGCGCCTCCCTCGCCCTCCGCGATCTGGCTCTCGAGTCGGTCGACGATTTTCAGCGTCTCGTTCCAATCGAGGCTCTGGCCAGGAGAGATTTCCGGTGGCGGGATCTGCTCGGCCCCCTCCGGCACAACCAGCCGTTCGAGGGCCTTCAAGTCGTCTCGCTGTTCAGCGAGGCTCCGTCCGCGATTGCCGGCGACCGACGGACAACTGAATCGCAGGCTGACCGTAATCTTCTTTCCCGCCGGATGAAAGGCATAAGGGTAGATCCGGCAGGCGAGCGGCTTAGCTCTCTCGCCGAACTTCGCGTGGATCCGGCACAATCCCCGATCGTCGAGAAACACGCACGCCCCATCGGGCTGGTGCCCCAGCCGGTAGCGTTTTGACCACGGATACGGCCCGATTTTCACGAGAAACGGCCGGTCGCGTGAAATGTTCGGGTCGGCCTCCCAGTGTTGCGAGAGGATCCGCTCGCGCTCGTCCGCCGTAATTTCAATGGCGTGCTGCCGGCAGCATCCACCGCAATTGTGGCAGCTCCAGTTCTGGATCGTCGGCAGTTCGAGCGGCGGAGGCATGCCGCTGCATCATAACAACAGCGGCAACCCTCAAGCCAGCACTTCATACACGACTTCCCCCGCCACATCGGTCAGCCGGAAGTCGCGGCCGGCATAGCGATACGTGAGTCGTTCGTGATTGAGACCCAGCAGGTGCAGGATCGTGGCGTGAAAGTCGTGGACATGCACGCCGTCCTCGGCGACCCGGATGCCGTATTCGTCGGTCGTCCCGTGGACGACTCCCGCATTCACTCCCGCCCCCGCCAGCCAGGAAGCGAACGCCCAGGGATGATGCTCGCGCCCCTTGGCAGCGGCGCTGTTGTTGAACGGCGTGCGCCCGAATTCGCTCGTCCAGACCACAAGAGTCTCGTCGAGCATGCCGCGGCACTTGAGGTCTTTGAGCAAGCCGGCGATCGCCTGATCGACGTTTTTCGCCAGCGGAGCGTGCTGCCCGATCATATCCCCGTGAGCGTCCCAATTGTTCGACGAGCCCGAGTCGATCAACTCGACAAATCGCACGCCGCGCTCGATCAGCCGTCGCGCCGCCAGGCACTGCCAGGCAAAGCCCTTCGTGCTGCCTCGCTCCAGGCCGTACAGGGCCAGCGTTGCATCGGTCTCTGTGGTGAAATCGAAGGCCTCCGGCGCGGCCATTTGCATCCCGAACGCCGTTTCAAAAGAACGAATGCGGGCTGCCAGGGCGGGGTCGCCAGCCCGGGCAGCGGCGTGTCGCTGGTTGATCTCAGCCAGCGCCGCCAGCTCGCGCTCTTGCCGCGCGGCCGGCACACGTGGCTTGATATTGCTCATCGGCTCGGCGCCGGGAACAACCAGCGTCCCCTGATGGCTTCCCGGCAGAAAATCCGACGCCCACACCTGCCCCCCTGCATAGGGACTGAACGGCGCGATGACGACGAACGACGGCAGGTTCCTGTTCGGGCTGCCCAACCCATAGCTGACCCACGACCCGATGCTGGGCCGGGCGATATTGAACGATCCGGTATGCATGCCCAGCGTCGCGTTGTAGTGGTTCGAATGATCGGCATGCATCGATCGGATGATCGCCAGGTCGTCAACGCACCCGGCCATGTGCGGGAACAGTTCGCTCACCAGCGTCCCGGATTTGCCGCGCGGCTTGAATTCCCATTGTGGCCGTTTCAAAAACAGCTTTTCGTAACCTGGTCGATTGCGGGTTTCAGGATGGTCGAGCTTCACTTCCTTCCCGTGGTCCGCAAACAGTTGGGGTTTATAGTCGAACGAATCGACGTGTGAGACGCCGCCGCTCATGAACAGGAATATCACGTTCTTGGCCGGCGCAGGTTCGTGCGGCGGATGCGGTGCGAGAGGGTCGGCAGCGGAGGGCAGGCCTTCGCCAAGTAACTGCGAGACAATGCCGGGCATCAACAGCGATCCCGCGACGGCCGATTGCAGAAAGCCGCGGCGGTGACACGCACAGGTTGATTCTTGGAATTTCATGACTTGTTCAATCGATGTAAATGAACTCGTTCCCGCTCATCAAGACCCGCAGCCAGGCGGACCAGGCGATGCGGCGCCGCTGGGCTTCGGGTTCGCCGGTCAGATCAGTGGAATAATCGACGAGGAATCGTGCAGCCGCGGTATAGTCCGCTTCTGTTGGCAGCCGGCAGAACAGCAACTCGTACGCCCGATCGAGACGCGCCCGATCGTCGGATAACTCCTCCAGCCTGGCGGCGAAATTGGCCGAACGTGCATGCACGAACGGATCATTCAGAAAGAACAGCGCCTGCGTGGGAACGGTCGTCGTGTACCGATCGGCCGTGCTGGCATTGGCATCTGGTCCGTCGAACAGCGTCAGAAATGGATGCCGCTTGATTCGCTGCGTCATCAGGTAGACGCTCCGGTGATTATGCTCGTAGACGGCGGAAAACGGAGCATGTTGCGTGTAACCCCACTTGGCGTCGTCCGGAAAGGGATGTGGACCACCCGGCGTGAGGTCGAGATCACCGCTGACTGCGAGAATGGCGTCGCGCAGCTCTTCGGCCGAGAGACGCCGACGGCGGAAGCGAGAGAGCCAGGTGTTGTCAGGATCGAGTTGCGCGGAATCCGCATCGCCGGAGGATTGCTGGCGATAGGTTTGCGTCAGCATCATCAAGCGGTGCATCGCCTTGATCGACCAGCCGCTCTCGACGAACCGAAACACCAAAAAATCGAGCAATTCTGGGTGACTGGGAGGCAGGCCCCGCGTGCCGAAATCGCTGGGCGTTCTCACCAGACCCTGGCCAAAGTGCTGTTGCCAGATGCGATTGACCATCACTCGCGCCGTCAACGGATTGTTGCGATCGGTGAGCCAGCCTGCCAGTTCGAGCCGTCCGCTGCCGGCCCCGGTCGGCACCATCTGCCCCCCGAGCACTTCCAGGAATCGCCGGGGAACCTCGTCTCCCAGGCTTTTCGGATCGCCGCGCCGTTGAATCCGGGCGTTGTGAGGGTTCCCCTCCGCGATGGCGTAAGCCACGTCGAACTTGGGAGCGCCCGCAGCCAGCGTTTCTCGCTCTTTGCGGAGCGTCTCTGCGGCACGCGTCAGCTTGCCGAGCTCGGTGAGCGGCGTCTTCCAGTCGCCGGAGGCGTGTTCAAGCTTCCACGCCACCCCGTCGCCCCCCGTGGTATCGGCGTCGGCAAGACGGCCAGTGACGGCATAATTTCCGTTGGCCGGGCAGATCCAGCCGACAGCCACTCCGCCGGCGGGGCCGGGATGCACGACAAAGCTGCGGGCGGGAAATGTCACCGTCCAGGCTTTGATCGGCTGATCGGTGGCGTTGGCGAATACGGCCGGCAATTCACCTCGTCTCCAGACGTTCAGCCCCCCCTTGTTTTCGATATTGCGTACCGTTTCATTGAGGCACACAAATCCTTCACGCGGATCGGCAAAGCACCAGGTCGCGTTGTTGCCATACGAATCGGCATGGGGATTTCCGGCCAAAAGATCGAGAACGACGTCGCGGGAGACATTCCAGATCCGTCCGTTACCGCCGCTTTCCGTGATTTCCAGATCGACGACGGTGCTGTCCGCTCCGTGATTGCCGCGCGGCAGAACTGTCAGCACGACAAGCTGCCCCGCTTGCAGTGCGAGCTGGTCCAGGGGCTTGTCTGCCACCGTGATCGATTGGGCGCCGCCGTTGTCGAACTGTCCTTCGGCCAATAATTTCGCAGGTTGGGCGGCAGCGAGAGACTTGATCTGTGTATTGAGGGGCGCTTCGCCGTCGCTCAGTTTTTTCAAATCCGCTTCGAGACGCGCCAGCCGTTCCTGATGCGGCTTGACCATGCGGTCCATTTCACCGCGCGGCATGAGGGGCACCATGTCGCGCGGCGACTTGGTTTTTTCGCACCCGGAAAACGGATACCGCGTGCTGTCGAAGATACCGTACAGCGCATAATAATCCGCGGCGGATATCGGATCGTATTTGTGGTCGTGGCAGCGGGCGCAACTGATCGTCAATCCCAGCACGGTCTTGCCGAGCATGTCGAGCGTATCGTCGATCGTCAGGTAGTGATCCTGCTCGATGTCGAACCCGAACCGGCGGGCGATGCTGATGCAACCCGTCGCCGTCACGAGCTCGGCAAAACGATCGACGGGAGCGTCGGCCGGCAAGCGGTCCGCCAGAATGTCCCCCGCGATCTGCTCGAACAGGAAATGGTCGTACGGCTTGTCGTGGTTGAAGGCCTGGATGACGTAATTTCGATAGCGCCAGGCATGCGGCACAGGAAAATCCGCCGTCTCGCCGGCCGTGTCGGCGTAGCGGACTAGATCGAGCCAATGGCGGCCCCAGCGCTCGCCATAGCGCGGCGAGGACAGCAGCCGGTCGACGACGGCGGCAAAAGCACCGGGCGAATCGTCGGCCAGAAATGCCTGTGTCTCGGCAGGAGTCGGAGGCAGGCCGGTCAGGTCGTAAGTCGCGCGGCGGATCAGCGTCCGTTTGTCGGCCTGCGGCGCTGGTTTCAACCCGTGCTGTTCCATGCCCGAAAGCACGAACCGATCGATGGGCGAACGCGGCCACGCAGAACCCAAAACGGCCGGTGGCGCCTGATCGACCACGCGGCGGAAAGACCAATGAATTCGGTTCTCGTCGGCCGAGGTCTGTGACGACAAAGAGAACCCGCCCGACAGCACTCCGACCCAGGCGATTGCACTGAGCAGGAACGGCCGACTCGTCGGGACGGAAAAGAA
>DASYAR010000589.1:0-7990 GCA_036501235.1 Planctomycetaceae bacterium | reverse complement strand
AGTTCCTCGAATGATAGCGGGCGCACAAGCTGATAAGCAGCCAGCCCCGCATCCCAGGCATGATGATCGTCTCCCACAAGGCTGCCCAGGAGGCGCGCGAGGTCGGTGGCCACGCAGTCGCTGCGCGCGGCGTGTGGATCGATCAGCCCCGTGACTTCGTCGCCGGTGAACAGCAGGTGATCGTGCCAGACGTCGCGCAGGCAGGGTTGCAACGGCACGGCGCTGTGCATCCCGAGTTTGAGACGCGCGGCGATTCGCGGCGCTAACTTCTGGTACAAATCGAGAATCTCGAGACCCTGTGTCGCGAACTCGACCCAGGTGAATGCGCGAAGCTGCGCTCGCACCTGGTCGCAGGCATCGGCATGCCAGTTCGACATCTGATCAAGCCGTATGGCAAGGCCGGGAGAAGGGAGCGCGGCGGCAGTAAAGAACCACGCGCGGCCTGATTCGCGGGCGACGAACCGCGCCGCTACGACGTGCCAATGAGCGAGACACGTCATGGCTGCGGCGAGTCGCGCGGGATTCGGATGGGATGAATAATCCGCAACCCCCGGCATCCAAGGTTCGAGCTGCCAGGTGAAGTTGTCGCTTTCGAAGAAGGTCTGGCCGTCGCTGGTGGCGAGCGGCACCGGCATCTGCATGAATCCACAAGTGCGAACATGCACGATCAATCGGTGCAGTTCCGCCAGGCGGAAACGGTCGACAGCGGACGTTCTGGTGGCGCGAAGCGCGCAGGGTCCTGCTGGCGATTCGATCTTCCAGATTACGGCGCCGCTGAAACCACCGGCAGGCGATTGGGGGACTTGTGCCGGATCCGAGCGATAAGCGGCTGAATAGCGCTCGAGGATCTTCGCCAGCTCGGAAAATCGTGTCAGAGGCATCGTCTGAGTCGTCTCTGGCGGTTGCGCCGAATAAACGTCGGCTGGAACGGCCGTCCAGTCATCCCAGATCGACCAGTTTACTGGGGTCTCGGGCGGTGTGCGAAGCCTGCGCGCCCTATCGTAGGGGAATCCGTTGTCGCCGGAAATGCAATCATTGACAGCGGCTATCACGCAGGTTTACAAAGGATGAGGGCTGGAAAAACAGTTCGGAACACGCGTCGTGTGCCGACTTTGTCCCCTGCGCCGCATTGAAAAAGGTTGACCTATGAGATTCCGCGCCGCCAAATGGATTGCGATGTCCGTCGTGACGACTGGTGCATTTGCCTTCGCTTCGGTCGCCGCCGAAGCCGACGCCTGCTGTGGGTTCTTCAGTTGCCTGTTCGGCTGCGGCGGCTGTGGACCGCGTTGCTGTCCCCCGCCTTGTGGGCCCTCAGGCTGCTCGACGGGAACCCTTTACGGGCCCGTCGTGTACAATAACTGTGCCCCGTGTGCGACGGGATGTTCGCCTTGCGCTACGGGGAATTGCTCGACCGGAAACTGTTCGACGGGTAATTGTTTGACTGGAAATTGCACGGTCGGATCGACGATGGACAGCTCGATATCCGCCCCGGCGCCCGACCCGGACCCGAATTTCAAGGCCAAGCAAAAGTCCGGTGCGCCCTCGACATATCGGGACGGTGATTCCGATTTGGGCACATCGGGTTCGATGCCGCGGACTGATGCGGACACGAAAACAGACGACGGCGCCAGCCGATTGAACAATCGCAACGGGAACATCGGCTTCCAAAATCCGAGAAACGCGGCCAGCACAGACGGCGATGCGGCCGACGGCGACGCCGGTTCGCGATCTGGTTCCTCCAAGAAGAAGTCCCCGGGAGTTCCGCGGGCCGAAGACGGAAACGAAGGCAGTGACGCCACGCGGCGCGCCCCCACGATCATCAGTGTCGATGAAAAGGTGGCCTGGCGGGCCGCTCCGGTGCGGACGCGGATGGGGGCCAAGACGCAAACCGCCAGCGCCCGGCTCGTGCGGCTACCGGCTTATCCGAAATCGGAATGGCTGCCGGTCGACGCCGATTCGAAGATCGCCAAGAACTGAAACGGCGCGTTTTCCAAAGCCCCGGCCGCCCGAGCGACCGGGGCTTTTTTTGCGCTGCAATCTCCCCGGCAAGCCGGGGATGTCAGCCCCCGGATTGATTCGCGCCGAGGAAACCCCTGACGGACCAATTGGAAACCGGCCCACGCCGGCGAACACATGACGTGACAAACTCTGCGGCGTATAATCGGCTCCATGCAGAACAGCGACGTCGTCAGAATGTTCGAGGAGCTGGCAGATCTGCTCGAGATCCAGAGCGCCAATCCATTCCGGGTCCGTGCTTATCGCAGCGCGGCCCGCACGATCGGCGATTTGCCCGAATCGCTGGCCGACATTCTGGCCGACAAGCAGCGCAGCCTCGAAGACATTGCGGGCATCGGGCACGATCTGGCCGAGAAGATCAAGACGATCGCTGCCACGGGAAGCCTGCCGCAGCTCGAAGAATTACGGGGGCAGGTCCCGCGCGGGGTCGTCGACATGCTGCGCATTCAAGGGCTTGGCCCGAAGAAAGCGGCGGCCCTGTTCAAAGAGCTGTCGATCACCAGCCTCGACATGCTGAAGGCGGCCGCGGAATCGGGCGAAGTGGCCAAGCTCAAAGGGTTCGGCGAGAAAACGGCCAAAAGCATTCTCGAAGGCCTGGCCCACATCGAGCAGGCGGGCGTGCGAATGTACTTCGCCGAGGCGCAGCCACTGGCCGAGGCGATTCTTACCGACCTGCGCAAACTTCCCACGGTGACGCAGGCCGAAGCGGCCGGAAGCTACCGACGCCGGCGCGAAACGGTGGGCGATCTCGACCTGCTCGTCACGTCGCACGATGCCGCGGCGTCCATGGATCTCGTCGCCGGGCATCCGCTTGTCGAGAAAGTCCTGGCGCGGGGTGAAACCAAACAACGCGTACGGCTGTCCGCCGGCATCGAAATGGACGTACGCGTCGTGCCCGACGAATCGTATGGCGCCGCACTCCAGTATTTCACCGGATCGAAAGACCACAACATTATCGTCCGCCGTCGTGCCCAGGAACGGGGGCTGAAGATCAACGAATACGGCGTATTCCGGGGGGAAGCGTCTGTCGCCGGGCGGACCGAGGCCGAAGTGTATGAGTCGGTCGGATTGCCCTGGATCCCTCCGGAATTGCGCGAAGGCCGAGGTGAAATCGAGCGGGCCGAGGCGGGGACGCTTCCCAGGCTGATCGAGCTCGAAGACATGCGCGGCGATCTGCACATGCACACGACGGCGACCGACGGGGCGGCGACGATCGCCGAGATGATCGCCGGTGCCAAAGCGCGGGGGCTCGAGTACATCGCCATTACCGATCACTCCAAGCGCGTCACGATGGCCAACGGTCTGGATGCCACGCGGCTGCGGGCGCACTGGAAAGAGATCGACAAGATCAGGAAACAGACGAGCGGGATCGAAGTGCTGTGCGGTGTGGAATGCGACATTCTCGAAGACGCCACGCTGGACCTGCCGGACGACGTCCTCGCCGAGGCCGACTGGGTCATCGCCGTGTTGCACTACGGACTCAAGCAGCCGCGCGAGCAGATCATGAAGCGGCTGATGGCGGCAATCCGCAATCCGCATGTCTCGGTGCTGGGGCATCTAACCGGCCGGATGATCGGCAAGCGGCCGGGGGCCGAGATGAACCGCGACGAAGTCCTACGAGCGGCCGCCGACCATGGGGTGATGATCGAGATCAACGCCCATCCCAGTCGCCTGGACATCGACGACGTGGGGGCCGCAGCCGCGCGCGACCTGGGAATTCCGATCGTCATCGATACCGACGCGCACAGCATGAATGGGCTCGACGTGATGCGGTACGGCATCTATCAGGCCCGCCGTGCGGGGCTGGAAGCCAAAGACGTAGCCAATACCCGCCCCTGGCCGGAGTTTCAGAAGCTGCTGCGCCAGTAGTCAGCGAGCCGGGGGATTTTCACCCGTGGGACCAGGGTGAATCCAAACCGAGAACGCAACGACTTACTGCTGGTCCCCTGAAGTTTCGTGGAGACTCGCCTCGCCTTGGCAGCGATTCCCGGGACTGCGAAAGCTTCGGCTAAAATGATGGGCCAGAATTCTGGCCGCTCGGCGCCGCCTTGGGCGTCGCCTTCTTCTTTTCGGCCGGCGGAGCGGGGGCGGCGCGCAGCGGCGGAACTTGCATTGTCCCAATGTATGCGCCGATCGGCAGTTTGCCCCCTTCCCACGTCGCGGCCCGGCAGGCGGGAAGCAATTGGAAATCTTCGGGATCGAGTTTATTTCGTTCATCGGACTTGGTCGGCAAGTCCTTCTTCAGCACGACGCCATTCACGCCACGCAGCGGTTCGAGGACCTGATCGCGGCCCCAGAACTTCAGCCACGTTTCATCGAAATCCTGCGACTTGGCCCGGACTTCATCGGAATCGGCACGCAGGAAACTGGTGATCTCGGGCGCATAACCGCAACGGTTCTCCCACCACGCCAGTTGCTTGCGATCGAGCACCGAACCCGAATAGGTCAACAGCGCGGGGTTCGCTCGCTGTGCGCCCGCTCGCAACGGCGGCCCGAACACGCTACGGTCGGCATAGATCGTCAACGGAGCGCTGGCTGGAACGCCCAATTCTCCACCGCGCACTTGCCAGAAGCGATCTGCGGCCGACAACGTCGAATACCGCACGTCGACCGCGGCGTCGATCTCGGAATCCGGGCCGTCGATGTTCAGCATGCACAGGTCGTCGCGCGAGACCAGCACCGAATTGTGAAGGATCATCGCCCGCCGGCGGATATCGGCGTCGATCAATGTTCCCGATCCGATGAGGAAACTCGACTGGATCACGTTGTATCCGTCGTAACGCCCCTCGAACGGACGCGCCGGCGCGCGGCCCGTCTGCGACTGCCAGCGGATCAGTCCCTTATTGCGGCCGGTGCCGTTGAGCGGTCCCTGCAGCCGGCAATGGAACAATCCCAGGTCGCCGTCGATGACGTGAATGAACCATTTGGGCAGCGACGCGCGTTCGGTCGCCGGAATCGTGAATACGCCGCGATTGATCTCCATCCCACCGTTGCGGATCGTAATGAAACCGTCGTGCTTCGACTCGGCGGCACGCGGCGTAATCACGAGCGGAGGACCGTCGGTTTGCTCGAACTGCATGCGGATCCAGACGTTCTCGATGACGATCGGGCTGCTTTGCCGAATTCCGGAACCGGCCACCAGGATCGTCATTCCCGTCTGTAATTTCTTACCCTCCAGGACTTTCCCCAAGTCTTGTTTGGTAACGTCAACGTGCAGCACGTCGCTCGGCGGCATTCCGAACATACCGGGCGGAATCGCCGGCCGGACCGTGGCCACCTGGGCGGCGGCGAGTGCATCGAGATTGACCGTCACCAGCCGCTCGGGAGCGCACCCCGGCCATCCGCCGTCGTCGGTTTTCACGTATTGTTTGCCCACTGTCTGCGGGATGAACGCTTCGAGACCCGCGCCGGCGATGTCGGAAATTGCTCGCGCCGGCCAGCGCGCCGCCTGAAACTGCTCTTTGTCGGCCGAGTCTTTTTCCTTCCAGGCGGCATGCCATTGCGAGAAGCCGTTCGCGATGGCGATCGAACCGGGATTCATTTGCAGCAGCGTCATCCAGCCGGTATAGAGACTGCCGGTCGATTTCCAGGTGAGAAACTTGCCTAAGGCCGTCTTCTGCTGTCCTGCGGTCCAGCCTTCCAGGGCAAATAGCGCAGGGGCATCGCTGCCAGGGGGGGCCGCTATGAGTGTATTGATCAGCTCGAATGCCGTCGGCACAGGCTGGCTGGAGTCTCCCCCCATCTGGAACGCCGTATTCTGGGCGCACAACGTGGTCGAGACCAGCCGAATCGTCCGGCTGGATTCGGCTTCGCTGCGCGCCGCCGTTCCGAATCGGACGGCGGGGGCCTTGCCGCTCCACCATAGGCTCCCGCGCGAAACCAGGTCGAGATACTCGCCGTTTACCGTCAGTGTCGTCAGGTTATTGCCGCGGATGAGCGTCTCGTCGAACAAGACGCGCGGCTGCGACCCGGCCTTGGGATCAGACCGGCCGACTTTGCCGGCGATTTTGACGGCCGTCATCGAGGCTGAGGGCGATCCCTTGACTGAGAACGAGCAATTCTGCAGAAACAGATCGCTCGAGACGGCCGACAACATCGAGTCATCCGCTACGGTGTCGAAGTCGGTGGCGTCGAGCGCCAGATGCAGCTTCCTCAGATCGAGCGTCGTGTTCACCGTCTCGATGAAATTCGAAGCCGAACCTTCTTCCGACGGGAGCAGCATGACGACCGGCTGGTCGGCCGAATTGCCGGCGTCGCGCGGCTCGATGACGACGCGCGTCTTGTCGACGATCTTGACCGGATGCAGAGGAAACGGTCCGCTGCCCGCGAGTTTGATGCAAGCGCCGCCGGCAGGCACGTTCTCCAGCGCCTTATCGAGGGTCGCGAACTGACTGCTTCCAGAACTCCCCAATTGCACGATGATTACCGGAAGCGATTCGCCGGGGCGAGGCTGTTTGGCCCACAACGGAATGGCCTGCAGCTCCTTCACAATCCGCGCCTGGGACTGTGCCGCGCCCCCTCTGGCACCGCCTCCCTGGCCGTTCGTCGCCGAGCCTGTCGAGCCGGTGCTCGCGGACCCTGTATTTCCGGACGCCGTCGCGGGGACTGATGCCCCCCCTCCAATGGTTTTCGTTCTGCTGCCGTTGGAAGACGAATTCGTGCCGGAAGAGGCACCGCCCCCCGCAGCTCCAGCGACCGGGTTGGAACTGCCCGAATTCGAACCTCCTACGTTCGAACCGCTCGACGTGGTCCCGCCGGGAGAGGGGTTGCCTGTCACAGAACCTTCGGTTGGAGTACCTCCGGTGGCAGAACTTCCACTGGGAGAGTCGCCTGAAGTGCTCCCAGTGCCCGTGGCCGCATTGCCGCCGATCTGCGAATCGGACTGCCCGCCCGCGGACGCACCGCCAATCTGCGTCGTCAGCCGCCCCGGATCATAGCCGGGGGCGTTCGGTCCCACGGCGCCCTGGCCGCCAATTGCACTGGGGCCTCCGACATTCGTGACAGTGGGCTGCATCCCCCCTTCCGCGTTGGCGCCAGGCACGACGGTCGCATTCCCTCCGACCGATCCCGGGCCGACGGCGCCACCCGTATTCGCTCCCGCCCCGGCGGCGTTCGCGACGGCATCGCGATTCGCAAACGGATTGGCCATCCGGTCGGCCACTTTTGACGAGTTGTTGTACTCGCCGACCGCCCAGATCACGGCCGAGACCAGTCCGAATATCACGAGACCAACCAGCGCATAGAATATCGCCGCGTTGTTTTTGACCGGTTTATCGGGTTCGAGGAGCTTTTCTTTGTCCTTCGGATCGCGGCCGGGGGGTGGTTTGAATGCAGGCGCCCCGTCTTCGTCGTCCGCCGCGCGCTTCACCGGTTTGCCTTTTTTGCGCCCGTCGTCGTCATCTTCGTAGGCCGCGGCTTCGTCGCTGTCTGCTGTTTCGGGCTTCGCGCTCTTGCGTTTCTTCTTACGCCGCGCCCAGGGATCGTCGATTTCGGCGGGATCATCCGCAACTTCGTCGGCAACGTCGGCAGCGCGGGATGATCTCTTGGAATTTTTGCGGCCGCTGGAGGAGTCGTCCGGATCTCGCAGGTCGTTATCATCCACAGAGCGCCGCTTGGAAGTGCTGCGACCCGTTTCTTCCAACGTGTCCTGCAAGATCGCATCCGAGACGTTGTCGCCGGTCAAGTTGCCCGACTCGAGATCGTCGAGCAGTTGCTGCGGCGACTGGTAACGATCGGTGGGTTTCTTTTCGGTCATCCGGCGAATGACGCTGAGCACCCCTTCGGTGACGGCCGGATTGTTCGACCGCGGGTCGGGAATCGGCGTTTCGGCATGTGCCCGCAGTTTTTGCGACAGGCTGCCGTTGGGAAACGGCGGTTCCCCCGTAAGCATGAAATACCAGGTGCAACCCAGCGAATAGAGGTCGCTGCGGACGTCGGACGCCTTGCTGTCGCGGGCCTGCTCGGGAGCCATGTA
>DASYAR010000588.1:0-6473 GCA_036501235.1 Planctomycetaceae bacterium | reverse complement strand
GCTGCTCATGCTCGAACATCAGTCGCAGCGCGGAGCGCAGCGTGATCTGCGGGACATTCAGTGTGACAGGGGTGTCGAGAGACACTCCGTCATCCTTGATCCTTTCTCGATCAAATTCCACCGGGACTGAGACGAGTTGTGCCAGGTCGCGAACCGCTTGCTCAATCGGCACGCCCTTGATGTCGACCGCAATCGTCTTGTCGAGCGCCTTCGTAATTGCAGCCTCATGCTGTTCAGCAAGAGTGGGCCGCAATGTTGGCGATTTGTCGGCCGCATCGACCGTCAGTGGCGTAGGCTGCGCATCTCGACGACTGGGTCTCTGGCCGAGAGAGATGCTTACGAGAATCATGACGCAGAGCACGATCCAAGACACGGGTCGTTGCAGTCTCTGCGAGGACGCTGGCCCGGACGTCGGCGGTTGGTGCGATGACGGGTCGGTCATGGTGGCGAATCCTTTGGCAAAGATGTGGGCCGCGGACAGCAACCTGCCCGCCGCGGATGGCGACCAACCGTCTCTCACGTCTATTGTGCCGGGCAACCGGTGCCGACGCAACGGCCGATGGATCGCCCCAGCGAGCCGCAGAGCAGATCCCTGCGGCATCCGGGTAAATAGACAAGTTAAGGCGGCGCATCGCGCGAGAACCGTTGCGATGACGGTTCGCTTGGGAATGTTTTCCAGCACGCAGCCACAGGGGAATCGATATGCCTTTTGGCCCTATGTTGACTGGCCGCGCTGATACCGCAGGGATAAACCATACGACTCGCTGGTGCAAGCGTGAAAAAAAACGGCTACGCGGCGCGAACGGTGCGGGCGTGCGCGGTGGCTTGAAACTGCACCGGTACCTGCAGGGCAGAGACGATGTCGCCGCTGCGTTTGAGTTCGAGCCGCGCTCCGTAGCGAAATACGGCGGGAGTGCGCACGCGGATCGCAGGCGCATCGATCGCTTCAAAAGAGAACTCGGGGACCCGATCGAACGGAGGCTGGAACGGGATGTGCGCGGTTGCCTGGCTTTGACCGGCTTCGAACCGCGCCACGATGTTTCCCCGCACGATGGCGTTTCCGCATTCGTCCGTGGTCCGTTCACACCATTCGGCAGGTCGCGGCCGCTCGACCGTTTCATTTCGTCCAAATCGCACGGGCTCAACGGCATCCACAATCGGCGCGACAATTGGCTGCCGTCGCACAGCCGAAACATCGCGGCGAAAGTCCCAGGTTCTGTCAGGCTCTTCAGCCGTCACGTTCGATTTTCGCTTCCACAACAGATTGGCATTGGCCGACATGACGCCCAGTGCGCTGACGAAGCTGACGGCGAGAAACGAATTGCGCGGCGTCGCCACGGTGAACAGGGCCACGAGGGGCAGCACGCTGAATGCGGCCAAAAGCGTCTTGATCCAGAAAGCGGGCTCCACGCGCTGGCAGTTCGAAAGGGCCCAACGGCAGGCGATCGCCAGCCCGGCGGCCGCGCCGGCCGCCACGCACAGTCGCATGTCGCTCAATTTGAAGGCCGGTCCGCCGCTCTGGGCCCGCAGCAGGATCAATCCGGCAACGCAATTCAGCCCGGCCAGCGCCGCCAACGGCGAGGTCACCCTGATATCGCACCAATCAGTGAGGTCGTTGCGCAGGCGAATGACGGCGCGATGCCAACTGAACGGCGAGAGAGTTTCCGCCAGCCAATCGATGATGTCGTCCATGCCTGTGCCTTCCCATCCTTGGGTTGACTGACCCTGGAATCAGGAAATCGGTCGGGCCAGCCGTTTCCGTTTCCTTCCGCGTCACGTGACGACGAACTGAGGTTTGAACGGTTCGCCGCCGAGGCCGGCCGCCTTGCGCAAGTCGGCCGCTTTGGCCGTCGATTCCCAGGTGAAATCGGCGTCGTTGCGGCCGAAGTGTCCGCCGGCAGCCGTCTTGCGATAGATCGGCCGGCGCAGCTTGAGCTCGTTGATGATTCCGCGGGGATTCAACGGAAACATCTCCCGAACCAGCGTAGCGATTTTTTCGTCGGCGATCACGCCCGTGCCGAAGGAATCGACTCGCACGCTCACCGGGTCGGCCACACCGATCGCGTACGCGAGTTGCACTTCGCATTCTTTGGCAAGACCCGCGGCGACGACGTTTTTGGCGACGTGCCGCGCCATGTAGGCGGCCGAGCGGTCGACCTTGGTCGGGTCCTTGCCGCTGAACGCGCCGCCGCCGTGACGGCCCCAGCCACCGTAGCTGTCGACGATGATTTTTCGTCCGGTCAGACCGGTGTCGCCATGCGGTCCGCCGATTACGAATCGACCGGTGGGATTGATGTGATACTTGGTCTTCGAATTGAGCAGCTCCCTGGGGATCGTCTTGCCGATCACTTCGGGAATCACGTAGTCGGAGATCTGCTTCTGGTCGACCTTGTCGGAATGCTGGGTCGACACGACGACCGCCGAGATTCCGACCGGGCGGCCATTTTCGTATTCGACCGTCACCTGGCTCTTGCTGTCGGGACGGAGCCAGTCGACTTCTTTGTTCTTACGGCAATCGGTGAGACGGTTGATGATTCGGTGGGCGAAGGCAATCGGCACGGGCATGTATTCGGGCGTCTGGTTGCAGGCGAAACCGAACATCAATCCCTGGTCGCCTGCCCCATCGCGATCGACGCCCATCGCGATGTCGCCGCTCTGGCTGTGCAGGGCGAGGAACACGCGAACCGACTCGGCACAAAAGCCCAGCTCGGGGTCGTTGTAGCCAATGTCGGCGACGATCTGCCGAACGAGTTTGGCGTGGTCGATTTCGGCGCTGGTGGTGACTTCACCCGCCAGAACGACGAGATCGGTAGTACACAGCGTTTCGCAGGCGACGCGGGAAGTCGGATCCTGCGCCAGCAGGGCGTCCAGGACTCCGTCGGAAATCTGATCGGCCACCTTGTCGGGGTGACCCATGCTGACTGATTCGCTCGTAAACAATCCGCTCGCCATGCGCAACTCCGTGTTTGAAGATCAAGACAGGAAAAGTCGATCGGCCCAATCCCGGCCGAAAACCGTGATCGCAAGACCAGATTCTAGGGATTAGCCCGCTTTCCCTCAATGGGAATCGCCGGCCATCGCAGGCTCGCAGGGACTCTTTTGAGTGCCCATCGCAGCCCGCCGAGACATTCAAACCATGCCCAGGAAAGAATAGGAATGCAGGAAATCAGGAAGAAAACGGCACTCGATCACGGCACCACGACTTCTCCTGGATTCCTGCTTTCCTCAAATTAAATCCTGGGACGCGTTCTTCGAGATCAGACGCTACGGGCGTTGCGCTCGGCGTTTGATTTCGTTTTAGTCTTCGAGTGTCTCGCCACGGTTTCGAACGGGTGCCCGAACACCTAATCGAGCTGGCTTACTGCTTTGGCCGTTGGCTTCAAGTGGGATCACCAACGTGGTCGCATCGACCGTTAGCACGTCTCTTTGATCGTACTTACGCTTACCCTTCGGCAATCGACTTTCGTTGGCTTGTCGCGTCGTCGGTGTGGGGCGCGGCTTGCGAGCAACCCAAAAAGAGAAAACATCCAAGAAAAGCACGTTCGTAGGGTTTCATACATTCACCTGGGTTGAAGAGCATCTCATGCATGTCTCAAGTTGATGATCATATCTCGCCGATTCCGCAGTCGCTATGCGGCTCGTGGGAACACGAGTTCGGGCGCCGGCAACACTCGCCCCAGCAATTCGACTGTCCTGGCAGTGGCGCCGCGCTGGGCGGTCACCAGGTCGCGAGAACGGTTTCCCAGGGCGGCGACCCGTCGGGGATCGGACAGCAGTTCATCCAGCCGCGCCATCAGGTCGGCACCAGAGCGAACGACCAGAGCGGCGTCGTGCGACAACAGCAGCTCGACGACGTCCTTGAAGTTCCACGTATTCGGGCCGAACAAGACGGCAGCCCCATATCCGGCCGGCTCGATCATGTTCTGGCCGCCGCGCTGCGTCAGACTGCCGCCGACGAATGCGATCGACGCAAGGCCCCAGCAGGCCGAGAGCTCGCCGAGGGTGTCGAGGAGGAGGATCGGGGGGATTTCCTGATGCGGGGACTCTCTGGTTCGATTCCGAGTCGACTCTGCGGTTGAGGCAAGACAAGGAGATAAGGAGACGGGGAGACAAGGAGATGTTTTGACGCTGCTGCGGCGGAGCAGCGGAAGCTGAAAAGCGCGTTCGATCAGTTGGGCGACTTCATCGAAGCGTTCTTTGTGCCGCGGGACGAGGATCAGCCGCAGACGCGGATGCTTCGTGCGCAGGCTCAAATAGCTTTCTACTGCGAACCGCTCTTCGGGGTCCTGCGTACTGCCGGCGATGAAGACCGTCTCATCCTGGCGGAGGCCGAAGAACTGACGGAGCTCGGCCGTACGCGGGTTCGCACGATTGGTTTCGACGCCGTCGAACTTGATCGAACCGGTGATGTGCACGCAGGCCGGGTCGGCCCCCAGGTCGATCAGCCGGTGGGCATACGCTTCACTCTGCACTGCCAGCACGTCGATCCGGCGGAGCATGGAACATATCACGGGATAAATGCGCCGGTAGCCCTTGTAGCTGCGCTCGCTGATCCGGCCGTTGACAAGCGCCAGCGGAATCCGACGGTTTGCCGCGGCCAACACGAAATTTGGCCACAGCTCGAGCTCGACCAGGGCAATCACCGTCGGGTTGATCCGCGACAGCGCGGCGTTCACGGCCCAACTGAAATCGAACGGAAAATAAAAGACCGTGCGGCCGGGATAGCGCTTGCGGGCGACGTCGAAACCGGTCGGCGTGGTCGTCGAGATCACCAGTTCGAGATCGGGCCGGCTGCCGGCAAGCGCTTCGAGAACCGGCTGCAACTGCATGACTTCGCCGACGCTCACGGCATGCAGCCACAGGCACGGGCGGTTTCCCTCGCGCCGCGGAACCTGCCCCAGAAATTTTTGCCGCCACCCGGCAGTGCCCTTACGACGGATCACCAGGCGGAACGGGAGAAATGCTGCCAGGAGCGCCAGGTAGATCAGGTTGAGCAGCCAGGCGAACAAGGGAATCCTTTCCCAAAGCAGCTTCACACCATTGCGGCAGTATTGTTCAGCCGGGCTCCGGCTGAAACGAGGTCTTACTTTTTCATATGACAGTTCTTGAACTTCTTGCCGCTGCCGCAGGGGCAGGGATCATTGCGGCCGACGCGCTCGCCACGGTTGCGAATCGGTTCGATCGGTTTGTCGGGGGGAGGACCCGACTGACTGCCGCCGCCGTCCGGCGCGCCACCGGTCTCAGTGCCCGGATCTTGAAAATCATCGACGGGCGCCTCGTGCGTCGTGGCCGTGATCCGCCATAGCGAACCGACGAAACCGGGGTCGTCTTCGAGACGGAAGATCGTGCTGGTCACCTGCCGGCCAATCGCCGTCCACATCTGCTCGAAGGCTTTCATTCCTTCCCGCTTGTATTCGACTTTGGGGTCTTTCTGGGCGTAGCCCACCAGGCCAATCCCCTGCCGCAGGTGGTCCATGTAGTACAGGTGCTGCTTCCAGGCCTCGTCGAGGAAGTGCAAGACGAGGGACCGCTCGGCCTCGCGCAATTCGGGACGGAAGCGCGTGTCGATGGCCTGCGCGAGTTTCTGGCGCGCCTCGTCACGCGGCAAAGGCAGCAAATCTTCGGCCTGGACGTCGGCCTTCAGCTCTTCGTGAGCCCACTGCACCATCTCGGTGATCGGTTCGGGCTGGCGAACGGGGGCCAGCCGCGTGTCGTCGCCATTGCGGGCGCCGTAGGCCCGGTCGAGAAACTCATCGACCTTGGCCAGCGAATGGCCGTTGCTCGAAAACCCCTCGCTGCATTGGGTCAGAATATGCTGGATTTCTTCGCGGGGCTTGCCGCGGAACGCTTCGAGATCGAGTTGTGTCTGGAACCGGCCGTTGGCCCAGCGGGCGAGCCCTTCGCGGTCATATTTTTCGCCCCCGCCCTGTTCGGCGAGAAATCGCGACATGCCGACTGCGACGGGAAATTCCACTTCCTTGCGGTCATAGAGTTTCTTGAGATCGGTGAAGATCAGCTCGACCGCCGCTTCGTTGGTGAGATCGACGAATTGCTCGGGAGGAATCGTCAGCGTGAACTGATGCGCGAGCCAATTCGACAGCGATTGCCGGCCGAAGTCTTCGGCCAGAAACGTCTTCACGGGAGTGAAATCGGCCTTGTCGATGGCCTCGCGGGCCCGTTCGAGCAAGTGTGCGGCGAGCTCTTCGCGGCCGATTTTCTTGAGTTCGCGGTCGTTGGTGTTGAGGCCCCAGCGGGCATTGGCCCATTTCGACAGGGCCAGCCAGTTCCATTCGCGCTGGTCTTCGACGTCTTCCGACAGGTCTTCTTCGATCTTGTCGCGAATCAGCTCGTCGGCCTGATTATGCGCTTCATCCTTCAGGAATTGAATGACGAAATCGGGGTCCGGCTCGCTGATGTCGCTGGCTTCGATCTCGATGCCGGCATATTGGGCGGCCCATTTCACGCAGCTCTCG